>CALAIL010000014.1 GCA_937923255.1 uncultured Propionivibrio sp.
TGGCAAAGTCGAGCCGCTATAGATTGTCTGGTTTTTAAAAAGGGCTGTCCGCAACCCCGTATGGATAGGGCGTTTCCGGGCAGGCGCTTCCAAAACCCGCATGGATAAAGGCGCTCCGGACAGGCGCCTCTGGAGCCCTTATAAATAAAGGGCTGGCGAGCAGGGTGCCCGGAGATGCCCTAAATACGCGGGGTTCAGGGCATCTTTTGGGGAATGCCCTGTATGCCGCTCACCAGAGCTTCCACCACGGATCTTTGTATTGCAGCCCTTGCGTGTAGAAGCGGCTGTTGGGGTAATTCTGGCGCATGACGCGCTCGGCGTCGTCGCGCAGATCTTTCATGCCCAGTTGTTCGTAGGCCAGAATCGTGATGTACAGCGCTTCCTCGATCATGGGGGTGTTCGGGTAATTCTGGATGGCGTACTGGGCGCGGTTGGCAGCGGCGAGGTAGGCGCCGCGCTTCATGTAGTAACGGGCGACGTGCACTTCCAGCTTGGCCAGCGCATTGACCAGGTACTTCATGCGCAAAGTGGCGTCGGGGGTGTATTTGCTGTTCGGGAAACGGGTGACGAGTTCCTTGAAGGCATCGAAGGATTCGCGCGCACCTTTGGGATCGCGCTCGGTCATGTCTTGCTGGCTGATGCTGCTGAGCAGGCCGAGGTCTTCGTTAAAATTGATCAGCCCTTTGAGGTAATAAACGTAGTCGAGCCGTTCATGGTTCGGGTGCAGTTTGATGAAGCGGTCGCAGGCGGCGATGGCTTGGGGGATTTCCTGAGATTTCCAGTAAGCATAGGCCATTTCGAGTTGCGCCTGCTGGGCGTAGCGGCCGTAGGGGTAGCGCGATTCGAGTTTTTCAAAGTATTTGATGGCGTTGGTGTAATCGCCGCTATTGAGCGACTCCTTCGCTTCGGTATAGAGCCTGTTGGCCGACCAGTCGATGGTCTCATCCTTGACCTCCGGCAACAGACCGCAGCCGGTTTGAAGCGCAACAAGGCAAAGCATGGCGATAACCGCTACACTACGACGCATGATGAAAACCCCAAAAAATGAGTTGCCGCCGGGTGCGCCCAGCCATCCGGGAACGGCGGCGGAAAGTGTCGCCGATTATAGCGCAAACGGCCCGCTTGCCTTGCAGGTGCCGGCCGATTGTGCCGGCCTGCGGCTGGATCAGGCGTTGGCGCAGCTCTGTCCGCAACATTCGCGCAGCCGCTTGCAGGGTTGGGTTCGCGCCGGGCGCGTACAGGTGGATGGCGTGCCGGCGCGTGAGTCGAAGGCAAAGGTATGGGGCGGCGAACAAATCGAGATCGATGAAATCCCCGACGTCGCCGGCCGGGCGTCGATGCCGGAAAACATCGCGCTGAAGGTGGTGTTTGAAGACGAATGCCTGCTGGTGATCGACAAACCGGCCGGACTGGTCGTGCATCCGGGCAACGGCAACTGGAGCGGCACGCTGCTCAACGCGCTGCTCTTCCATGCGCCGGAACTTGAGCGGGTGCCGCGCGCGGGCATCGTCCACCGGCTGGATAAAGAAACCAGCGGGTTGTTGGTGGTGGCGCGCACGCCGGCGGCGCAGACGGATCTGGTGCGTCAATTGCAGGCGCGCACGGTCAGGCGCCATTACTACGCACTGGCGCGCGGCATGCTAACGGGCGACGGTACGGTGGATGCGCCGATTGGTCGGCATCCGCGCCTGCGTACGCGCATGGCGGTGACGCCGGGCGGCAAGCCGGCGCGCACGCATTACCGGATTATCGAGCGCTTCGTCGATTGCACGCTGCTCGAATGTGCGCTGGAAACCGGGCGCACGCACCAGATTCGCGTGCATCTGGAATCGATCGGGCACGCCCTAGTCGGCGACCCGGTCTATGGGACGCGGGCTAGCCGCGTGCCGTCCGGCCCGGCTTTCGGGCGTCAGGCGCTGCATGCGCGCCGTTTGGGGCTGATCCACCCTTTGAGCGGCAAAACGATGACATGGACCTCGGCGCTGCCCGAAGACATGGCCTTGCTCGTGGCGCAGGCGCGGCAGCAGGCGGCCGAAGCCGCAGCGCGCGCGGAGGAAGAAATGGCGGTGGCGTTCGCGGATGGACCGGAAATTTTCTACGTGCGCGGCGATTCCCCTGAAATGGATGGCGGCGAGGATACCGGTGAAGACGATGATGCCGACCTCGACTGAACTGGCCGAAATCGGCATCGTTCCCGACTGGCCGGCGCCGGCGCGCGTGCGCTGTGTGTCGACCACGCGCCTGCGCGGGGCGGGGCGGGGCATGAGTCGCGGCGCCTATGCCTGTTTCAACCTCGGCGATCATGTCGGCGACGACCCGGCTGCGGTGGCTGCCAACCGCGCCTGGCTGGCGGAAAAAATTGGCGGTGAGCCATGCTGGCTGCAACAGGTGCACGGCCAGCGCGTCGTCGATGCGGCGGCGCAATCGCGCGCAAGCGACGGACAAAATGCAGACGCACCGGCAGCGGACGCCGCCTTTGCCCGGCAGCGCGGCGTCGTCTGCGCCGTAATGACGGCCGATTGCCTGCCTGTCCTGTTGTGCGATGCGGCGGGCAGTGTGGTTGCCGCCGTCCATGCCGGCTGGCGCGGGCTGCTCGGCGGCGTGCTGGAAGCGGCTGTCGCGGCGATGAATGCGCCGGGCGATGCGCTGCTCGCCTGGCTGGGGCCGGCGATCGGGCCGCAGGCCTTTGAAGTGGGCGCGGAAGTACGGGCCGCCTTTGTCGCGGCGGATGCCGCAGCGGATGCGGCTTTCCGGCCCATCGCCGTTGCCGGAGAAGGCGAGCGGGACGCCGGAAGAGCGGTCAAAAATTTAGCCAGCGCCGCAATGTCGGCTTCCCCCGGCGAGGCGAATGCGGCGTCCGGCACGCAGTATTCAGGCGAAGTGCCCGCATGCCCGCATGCCCCCCATGCCCGCAAATATCTGGCCGATATTTACGACCTGGCCCGCCAGCGTCTGATGCGCCTGGGCGTGCGGCGCATTTATGGCGGCGGGCTGTGTACCGTCAGCGACGCCGAGCGGTTTTTCTCCTACCGGCGCGACGGCGTCACCGGGCGTATGGCGACGCTGATCTGGCTGGCATGATCCGCGCCCGCCCGGCGCGTTGCGCAGACGGCCAGACCAGAATACAGCGCGCAATGAAAAAACAGCCGGCAGGGCTGTGATAGGGTGGCGGCAGCCGCATGGCTGAAACGCCCACTGGACGCGGGCTGGCGGGCAGGCATCCTGGAAATGCCCAATTGACGCGGGGTTCCGGCAGGTGGTCTTTGGGTGTTTAGCTGTCGATCAAACGGGGTGCGGAGGTGGTGTCTCTAGCTTAGCGGGCAGGCAGCGGCCTTGTGGTGAGTGCGACCCAGTGCTTCAGGAATATGCGCTGGCGCAGCAGGCACAGGCAGCGGGCGTATGGATGAAATGCCCACTGGACGTGGGCTAGCGGGCAGTCGTTGCGGCCAGTCACTGTAGGCGTTCAGCCCGCAGCTGTCAGCCACTGCACTCTCTCAACTCCCTTGGCGCATTGGCTTCAGCGTCTGCCGTGCTTGGCGTACTGCTCTATCATCACCCCTCCAGCCCGTGTAAAACGGGTATCTCCAGCTAGGCAGGCCGGAAACCCGCGTGGAATAAGGGTTCCCGGAGCACCTGCCCGCAAACGCCCGATTGACGCGGGTTTCAGCGTTGACCCGCTTGAAACGCCCATAAGACGTGGGCTCCGGCGCTGCCATGTCTGAAACGCCCAAAAGACGCAGGCTTGCGGCCGGTCGTTGTGGCCAATTACTGCGGGCGTTCAACCCGCCGCGCACTCAACGCACTTGACGTATTTGCTCCAGGATCTGCCGCGCTTTGCGCACCACTTCAGCATTTTCTGCATTTTCTCTCTGCGCAGCGACCTGCTCATACCATTCACGCGCCTTGAACAAATCCTTGGCGACGCCTTGACCATGGTAATACATCAGGCCAAGGTTATATTGTGCTTTGGCATCCCCCTGCGCTGCCGCTTTCTCGAGCCATTCCCGCGCCTTGGCGGAGTCCTGCGCAACGCCTTGACCATCGCGATACATCACGCCAAGGTTGTATTGTGCGCTCGCATTCCCCTGAGCGGCTGTTTTTTCCCACCATTCCCGCGCTTTGACGTAATCCTTGGCGACGCCTTGGCCATGGTAATACATCACACCAAGGTTGTACTGCGCCTCTGCATGCCCCTGAGCGGCCGCCTGCTCGAACCATTCGCGTGCCTTGACATAATTCTGCACAACACCTTGACCATCACGATACATCACGCCAAGGTTGTATTGCGCGCTCGCATTCCCCTGAGCGGTCATTTTTTCCCACCATTCCCGCGCTTTGGCGTAATTCTGCGCGACGCCGTGACCATCGTAATACATAAAACCAAGGTTGTACTGCGCCCCTGCATGCCCCTGCGCAGCCGCTTTTTCCCACCATTCGCGCGCCTTGGCATAATCGTGCGCAACGCTTTGACCATCGCGATACATCACGCCAAGGTTGTATTGCGCTGCTGCTAGCCCTTGGGCAGCCGCTTTCTCCAACCATTCCCGCGCCTTGGCGTAATCCTGCACGACACCATGACCATCGTGATACATCACGCCAAGGTTGAATTGTGCAATTGCATCTCCCTGAGCGGCCGCTTTTTCCCACCATTCCCGCGCTTTAGCGTAATCTTTGGCGACACCTTGACCATGGTAATACATCAAGCCAAGGTTGTATTGTGCCTGGGCAAACCCCTGAGCAGCCGCTTTCTCGAACCATTTTCGTGCCTTGGCGTAATCCTGCGCAATGCCTTGACCATCGTGATGCATAAAGCCAAGGTTGTATTGTGCCGCTGCCAGCCCTTGGGCAGCGGCTTTCTCGAACCATTTTCGCGCCTTGGCGTAATCCTGCGCGACGCCTTGGCCAGCGTCATACATCGTGCCAAGGCTATATTGCGCATCGGCATCCCCCTGCGCAGCCGCTTTCTCCCACCATTTGAGCGCTTTGGTGTAATCCTGCGCGACGCCTCGGCCATCGTAATACATCACGCCAAGGTTGTACTGCGCTCCCGCATGTCCCTGTGCGGCGGCTTTCTCCCACCACTCGCGTGTCTTGGCGTAATCCGGCGCGACGCCTCGACCATCGCCATACATCACGCCAAGGTTGTATTGCGCCCGGGCATCGCCACGTTCCGCCCAGGGGCGCAACAATTGCTCGACATGTGCGCTATTCCCTTGCAAAGCCGCCTGCTTTACCTCTTGCCATGTTTCCTCGGGCATTTGCGCCAGCGCCAGCGTGGCGGAGAGGAGCAGACAGACACCCAGTAAAAGCTTTTTCATCGTTTGATCTCCCTTTGATTCACGGTGTTGTTCGAATGAAGGTGCTGTGCATTATATCTAGCGGCTGTTTGCCGCGAGCACTCAACGCTTCTCGCGCATTTTCTCCAGTGCCTGCCGTGCTCGGCGCATCGCCTTTCGCCTCATCGTCACCGCTCCAGCCCGCGTAAAACGGGCTTCTCCGGCCAGGCAGGCCGGGAACCCGCGTGGAATAAGGGGTTTCGGAGCGCCTGCCCGCAAATGCCCAATTGGCGCGGGTTACAGCGCCACCCCGCCTGAAATGCTCTAGGGACGCGGGCTTCGGCGCTGCCCAGTCTGAAACGCCCAAAAGACGCGGGCTTCCGGCGGGCGGTTTTTGGGCGTTTAGCTGTCGATCAACCGGGGTGCGGCGGCGGTGGCCGGCTCAGCAGGCGCTGGCGGTGGCCCCGCCGTTTGTGAGGAACGGCGCTTGCCGGCGCCGCTCAGACGACGGCGCCTTCCGAGTTGGCGCCTTCAATGCCCTTTTTGGGCTTGATGAAGTGCTCGCGCTTGACGCCGAGCCACATGGCCAGCGGGCTGGCGACCAGTACCGAGGAGTAAATGCCGAAGCAGATGCCGATGGTCAGCGCCAGCGAGAAGTTATGCAGGGTTTCGCCGCCAAAAATGAACATCGACAGGACCATCGCCTGCGTACTACCGTGGGTGATGACGGTACGCGAGATGGTGCTGGTGATGGCGTGGTTGATGGCTTGCGGCGTCGTCAAGCCGCGCACCTTGGTGAAGGTTTCGCGCACGCGGTCAAAGACGATAACCGATTCATTGACCGAGTAGCCGAGCACGGCGAGCACGGCCGCCAGGACGGAGAGCGAGAATTCCCACTGGAAGAAGGCGAAACAGCCCAGGATGATGATGATGTCGTGCAGGTTGGCGACGATCGCCGCCACGGAGAAGCGCCACTCGAAACGAAAGGCCAGGTAGCTGACGATGCCGATGACGACGACAAGGAGCGCCATGGCGCCGCTTTCGGCCAGTTCGCGGCCGACCTGCGGGCCGACGAATTCGACGCGCTGCAAGGTCGCGCCGGGGGCTTCTGCATTCAGCGTCTTCATGACTTCTTCGCCCATCTTGGCGGAGTTCTGTTCTTCCTTGAGCGGCAGGCGAATCATGACGTCGCGGCTGGAGCCGAAATTCTGCACGGCAACGTCGTTGTAGCCGGCGCGGGTCATACCGGTGCGGATTTTTTCCAGATCGGCCGCCTGTTCGTAGCTGACCTCGATCAGCGTGCCGCCGGTGAATTCGACGGAAAGGTGCAGTCCGCGGTGAAAGAGAAAGAATGCGGCCAGGATGAAGGTGATCAGTGAGATGACGTTGAACACCGGCGCATAGTGCATGAACGGAATATCTTTTTTGATGCGGAAAAATTCCATGAACGTCGATCCTTATTTTGCTGTTTTTGCCGTTGTCCGGGTGTCGTGATCAGGTTTCCAGACCTGCCCGATGGACAGCGATTCGATTTTGCGGCGGCGGCCGTAGATGAGGTTGACCAGTGCGCGCGAAACGGTGATCGATGAGAACAGCGAGGTGAGGATGCCGAGGCAGTGAACGACGGCAAAACCGCGTACCGGCCCGGAACCGAAAATGAGCAGCGCGAGACCGGCGATCAGCGTGGTGATGTTCGAGTCGAGAATCGTGTTGAAAGCGCGGTCGTAGCCCTGGAAGATGGCGGCGTGCGGTGTCAGCCCCTGCCGCAGCTCGTCGCGGATGCGCTCGTTGATCAGCACGTTGGAGTCGATCGCCATGCCCAGCGTCAGAGCGATGGCGGCGATGCCGGGCAGCGTCAGCGTCGCTTGCAGGAAGGAGAGCAGGGCGACCAGGAAGAGCAGGTTGGCGCTCAGAGCAATGACCGAGACGAGGCCGAACAGCATGTAGTACACGATCATGAAAACGGCGATGACGACAAAGCCCCAGAGCGTGGAGTGGAAACCTTTGCGGATGTTTTCGACGCCGAGGCTGGGGCCGATGGTGCGTTCTTCGACGATTTCCATCGGCGCGGCCAGCGAACCGGCGCGCAGCAGCAGGGCGACGTCGCTTGCTTCGCTGGAGCTCATGCGGCCGGAAATCTGGACGCGGCCGCCGCCGATTTCAGTGCGGATAACCGGCGCGGTGACGACTTCGCCCTTGCCTTTTTCGATGAGCAGGATCGCCATCCGTTTGCCGACGTTTTCGCGCGTGATGTCGCGGAAGATGCGCGCGCCGGCCGAATCCAGCGTCAGATGCACGGCCGGTTCCTGTGTCTGGTTGTCGAAGCCGGCCTGGGCGTCGGTCAGACGGTCGCCGGTCAGGACAACCTGTTTCTTGACCAGCAGCGGATGGCCGCCGCGCTCGACGTACAGCTCGGTGCCGAACGGCACCTGTCCGGTAAGCGCCGCTTCGAGCGCGCCCGGCGTGTCGTCAACCATGCGAATTTCCAGCGTTGCCGTGCGGCCAAGAATGTCTTTGGCTTTGGCGGTGTCCTGCACGCCGGGCAGCTGAACGACGATGCGGTCGGCGCCTTGCTGGGTGATGACTGGCTCGGCCACGCCCAGTTCGTTGATCCGGTTATGCAGCGTGCCCATGTTCTGGCGGATGGCCGATTCCTGGATTTCTTTCAGCGCCGTCGGTTTGAGCGTAGCGTCCAGGCGCAGGTTGTCGCCGTCACCCTGTTCGGTCAGCGCCAGGCTGGGTTGGTCGTTTTCCAGCAAGGTACGCGCCTTGTTGCGGGTCTCGGCATCGCGGAAACGGATGCTGATGCGTTCTCCTTCGCGGTTGATGCCGCTGTGGCGGATGTTTTTGTCACGCATCTGGCTGCGCAGGTCGGCGGCCAGCGAGTCAAGCCGTTTGGAGAGCGCGCCTTTCATGTCGACCTGGAGCAGAAAGTGCACGCCGCCGCGCAGGTCAAGCCCCAGGTACATGGGCAGCGCGTGCAGGCGGGTCAGCCATTGCGGCGAGCTGGAGAGCAGGTTGAGCGCAACGACGTATTCCGGATCGGCGGCGTTCGGGTTGAATTCTTTTTCGAGGATATCCTTGGCTTTGAGCTGGGTGTCGGTATCCTTGAAGCGCACCTTGACGCCGACCGTGTCGAGGAAGGTGCCGTCGTGCGCAATCGAGGCGGCCTTAAGCGCAGCCTCGGCGCGTTCGAGCGTTTTGCCATCGGTCTTGATCGTCGCCTTGGCGCTGGAGACTTGTACGGCGGGCGATTCGCCAAAAAAATTCGGCAGGGTGTAGATGAAGCCCAGCAGAAGGGTAATGGCGATAAGGATGTATTTCCAGAGCGGGTAGCGGTTCATGGGGCGAAAAAGGGCAATAGATCAGGCGGCTGGGCGATGTGGCGCGGTGGAATTGAAAGCGGAAAGTGGGCGAGGTGTTTAGGTATTCTTCGGCGTGCCCGCTGTTCCTGGCTTTTCCAGGGTTCCTTTGGGCAGAACGATGGCGACGGCCTCTTTTTTGAAGAGTACGTCAACGTTTTCGGCGATCGTGACAGTGATGAGGTCATCACTGACTTTGGCGATGCGGCCGGCCATACCGCTTTGCATGATGACTTCATCGCCCTTCGCCAGCCCTTCGACCATTGTTTTGTGTTCCTTGGCCTTCTTGTTCTGCGGGCGAACGAAGAAAAAATACATGCCGGCGCACATCAGAATTATGAGGAAAATCTGTTCAAAACCGCCGCCTGGCTGTGCGGCAGCCTGGGCTTGGGCATAAGCGGAGCTGATCAGCACGGTAATCTCCTGAAAAGGTCAAAAAAATAATCAGCGGATTATATCACCCTGCTGCGCACGCCCGGCGCGGAAACGCCGGGTAAAGGCCTCCAGGCTGCCCTCTGCGATCGCCGTGCGCAATTCGCTCATGAGCGTCTGGTAGTAGCGCAGGTTGTGGAGGGTATTGAGCTGGGCGCCGAGGATCTCGCCGATGCGGAACAGGTGATGCAGGTAGGCGCGGGAGAAGTGCCGGCAGGTGTAGCAGTCGCAGCTCTCGTCGAGCGGGCGCAGGTCGTTTTTGTACTGCGCATTTTTGATGCGGATGTCGCCGTGGCGGGTGAACAAGTGGCCGTTGCGGGCGTTGCGCGTTGGCATGACGCAGTCGAACATGTCGATGCCGGTTTGTACGCCATGTACCAGGTCTTCCGGCGTGCCGACGCCCATCAGGTAACGTGGTTTTTCCTGCGGCAGGCGCGGTGTGGTATGCGCCAGGATGCGCGCCATTTCTTCTTTGGGCTCGCCAACGGAGAGGCCGCCGATGGCAAAGCCGTCAAACCCGATGTCGGTCAGGCCGGACAGCGATTCGTCGCGCAGCGTTTCGTGCATACCGCCCTGGACGATGCCGAAGAGGGCGTTAGGGTTGCACAGGCGATCGTGCATCTCGCGCGAGCGCTGCGCCCAGCGCAGCGACAGGCGCATCGACTGCGCGGCGGTGTCGAAATCCGCCGGATAAGGCGTGCATTCGTCAAAAATCATGACGATGTCTGAATTGAGCGTATGCTGGATGCGCATTGATTCTTCCGGCGTCAGAAAACGCGGACTGCCGTCGATCGGTGAAGCGAAGCGGACGCCTTCTTCACTGATTTTGCGCAATGCGCCGAGCGAAAAAACCTGAAAGCCGCCGGAGTCGGTCAAAATGGGTTTGTCCCAGCCCATGAAGCGGTGCAGGCCGCCGTGCAGGGCAATCGTTTCGAGTCCGGGGCGCAACCACAGGTGGAAGGTGTTGCCGAGACAGATTTGTGCGCCGATGCCGGCCAGATCGTGCGGCGTGACCGCCTTGACCGTGCCGTATGTGCCGACAGGCATAAACACGGGGGTTTCGATAACGCCGTGGGCCAGCGTCAGGCGGCCGCGGCGGGCGGCGCCGTCGTGAGCGAGGAGTTCAAACTGCATGGTTGCGTCCTTTACTGCCGCTCTAAAAGCATGGCGTCGCCATAGCTGAAGAAGCGGTAGCGTTTGGCAATGGCGTGCGCATAGGCGGTACGGATGACATCCTGCCCGGCGAAGGCTGAGACGAGCATCAATAGCGTTGATTTGGGCAGGTGAAAGTTGGTGATGAGCCGGTCGACGACGCGAAAACGATAACCGGGCGTGATGAAAATATCGGTTTCGGCCGCGCCAGCGCGCAGGGTTCCACTTTGTGCGGCGGCTTCCAGCGCACGCAAACTGGTCGTGCCGACGGCGACGATACGACCGCCATTTGCCTGGGTATGGGCGATGGCATCGACGGTGGTTTGCGGCAGTTCAAAGCGCTCCGAGTGCATGCGGTGTTCGGCAATGTTGTGTACGCGTACAGGCTGGAAGGTACCGGCGCCCACATACAGGGTGAGATAAGCAAGCGCGACGTTTCTGCGTTCGAATGCGGCAAGTAGCGCTGTGTCGAAATGCAGGCCGGCAGTGGGCGCTGCCACCGCGCCGGCGTGGCGGGCGTAAACCGTCTGGTAGCGGGTTTCGTCCTCGGCTGCGGCCGTATGGGTAATATAGGGCGGTAACGGTAAGTGGCCGTGGCGTTCGGTCAATGCGTATAAGTCGCCCTGTTCCGTCAGGCGGAGTTCGAAGAATTCGCCGTGTCGACCGGCACGCCCAAGCACGGTCATGGTGAAGGCGTTTTCCAGCTCGATCACACTGCCTGGTCGGGGCGCTTTGCTGGCGCGGATCTGGGCGATAGCATGGTGAGGATCGATGATCCGTTCAATCATGACCTCAATGTGCCCGCCGCTGGCCTTGCGGCCGTACAGTCGCGCCTTGATGACGCGGGCGTCGTTGAATACCAGCAGGTCACCGGGCAAAATGCATTGCAGCAGATCACCGAAGCGCAGGTCGTGCAGCGCATTGGCCTCGACATGGAGCAGACGGCTGTCCGTGCGTTGACTGGAGGGGTGTTGGGCGATCAATTCGGCCGGCAGGTCGAAGTCGAAATCGTCGAGGGTCAGCATACGGAATTTTCCCCGCCAGTTTCAATGTGGGGTAGCGCGGTACGGAGGAGGGGCGGGAGATTGCCGCGGGACGGCATTTCGGCAGCGCTGTAATTTTAGGTATCTAGAAAATTCTGGTGCCCCGAGCCAGAGTCGAACTGGCACGCCTTGCGGCGGCGGATTTTGAATCCGCTGCGTCTACCGATTCCGCCATCGGGGCATCACGCGCATTCGGTTTGCACCGAAGGAGCGCGAATTATCCTTGATTCAGGGGATGAGAACAAGTGGCGGGAAGAACGACGGTAAAGAGGTGGCGTGTTCGTCGCTGTGCGGTGCTTCATGTTTTCAGGTTTTTTCTGGTAGCGCTATTGTGTCGTGCAAAGTGTGGGTTTGACGGCGTGCATCAGATAATTGACGCTGGTATCGCTGCCGAGGGAGTAGGTACGTGTAATAGGGTTGTAGCTCAGGCCAATAAACCTGCTTGGCGATAGACCGGCATTTTTTGCCCAGCGTGACAGTTCTGAAGGGCGGATAAATTTAGTGTATTCATGAGTGCCTTTGGGGAGTAGTTGTAGCAGGTATTCGGCACCAATCACGGCAAAAAGAAAAGATTTTGGATTGCGATTAAGCGTAGAGAAAAAGAGATGCCCGCCGGGCCGGGTCAGTGCAGCGCAGGCTGTGACGATACTGGCCGGATCGGGGACGTGTTCCAGCATCTCCATACAGGTAACGATGTCATAGGTCTCCGGCGATTGTGCAGCCAGATCTTCTGCCGCGATGTGGTGGTAATCGATACTATGCTCGCTCTCCAGCAAGTGTAATTTAGCGACGTTTAGCGCTTTTTCGGACAGATCGATGCCGGTGACTTGTGCCCCAAGCGCTGCCAGCCCTTCCGCCAGAATGCCACCGCCGCAACCGACATCAAGAATTTTTTTCTCGTTGACCGAGATAATCTCGTTGATCCAGCCGATACGGAGCGGATTAATATCGTGTAATGGGCGAAATTCGCTATTTAGATCCCACCAACGATGGGCAAGTTGGCTGAATTTATCCAATTCTTTCAGGTCGGCGTTTTGCATGACTTTGGAGTTTTTAAAAACAGACTCAAAATAGGATAAAGCAACAGGAGGAATTTGAGAGTGCTATAGCGTCACAAAAACAATGCGGGAGGCGAGGATTGCTGGAGAAAAGTGGTGTAGGTAGCGCCAGAAGCGGCAAAATGACCGCGCTAAACAAATATGGGAAATAAAAAGCCCTGCCGAAGCAGGGCTTTTAAGTTCCTCAATACTGCCGATTATTTCTTCGTGATTCTGCGACCGATTAGCTCGATATCGACGCGGCGGTCAGGTTGCAAGCAAGCAATAACCTTCTTGCTCTTCGGACCACGGCATTCATTCGGCTTGGTCTTCGGTTGGGTCTTACCCTTACCTTCCGTGTAAACGCGGTTAGCCGGGATACCCTTGGAAACCAGATAATCCTTGACGGAAGCCGCGCGTTTTTCGGACAGACGTTGGTTGTAAGCGGCGCCGCCGATGCGGTCGGTATGGCCGACGGCAATCACGACTTCAAGTTCAAGTTCTCCAGCCTTGGCGACAACTTCATCAAGTTTGGCCTTGCCTTCCGGACGCAGCACAGACTTGTTGAAGTCGAACAGCGCGTCAGCGGCAATTGTCACTTTTTCACCGAAAGCAGCAGGTTGTTGTGGTACAGGTTGCGCAGCAGCCGGTTCGCAAACTTCTCTCGGAATCAGATCTTTGTCACATTTACAACCATTCTTGTCCTGTGCAGCGGCTGCCGGCGTCCAGTAGCCGGTGCGCCAGCATTGACCATAATTGTTGAGAACCACTTCGCCGCGCTGGTCAATAACGTAAACGCTGGTGAAATTTTCAGAGGCCTGAGCCTGGGCGAATGACGCGCAGCAGCCGAGGGTAACGGCCAGTGCGGCCATCAAATTATGTTTTGCTGTCTTCTTCATCTGAAAGTCCTCTAATGGTTAAAGCCTGCGGTGGTAGCCGACAAGCCCGAAACGCCTCAGTTAAAAAATGTCAAACATCACTTACTTAGACGAACCCGATTCTGCCATAGGCGTCCGGAGTTTATCAACTCGATTTCGTCATTTTCAACCCGTTGACCGCTTTTTAAGCGTTGTATTCCTGCAACCCATACGTCACTGACATGCTCACGACCGGCGCTGTAAACGGCGAGTGAAGCCGCGTCGTAACAGGGGGTGAGTGGGATTTTTGCCGTGTCGATGGCACATAGGTCGGCGGCTTTGCCTGGACGGAGTGATCCGATGCGAGCATCCAGGCCGAGCGCTTGTGCACCGGCCAGCGTTGCCATACGTAATGCCTGGTGTGCGTCGACAGCCTCGGCATCTCCGCTCTGCGCCTTGGCAAGCAGCGCGGCCATGCGCATTTCCATAAAAATGTCGAGTCGGTTGTTGCTTGCTGCGCCATCTGTGCCCAGGCCGACGTTGAGGCCATGAGCGATCATGTCAGCAACCGGGGCAATGCCGCTGGCCAGTTTGAGGTTGGCGCTTGGGCAATGTGCGACGGAACAGCCATGCGCAACCAATGTATCGATTTCGTCGCTGGTCAAATGAACGGCGTGTGCGGCAATCAATCCCGGACTGAGCAAGCCGATCTGGCGCAGGCGTTCCAGCGGCCGCTGACCGTACTGTTTTTCGGCATCAGTAATTTCCTGCGCGGTTTCATGCAGGTGCAGATGAATCGGTAAATGACATTGTTCGGATAATGTCAGAATTCTGGCAAAACTCTGATCGCTGACCGTATAGGGCGCATGGGGTGCCAGGCAGAAACTGAGCAATGTTTCATCGCGCAATTGGTCGCGCACCGTCATACCTTTATCCAGATAATCGTCCGCATCGGTCGCATAGGCAGTGGAGAATTCCATGGTCACCAGGCCAATGGAGGCGCGTATGCCCGCATGAAGGGCCGCCTCGGCTGCCGCTTTTGGGAAAAAATACATATCGTTGAAGCAGGTAATGCCGCCTTGCAGCATTTCGGCGCAGGCAAGCCGTGTGCCGTCATAAACAAACTGTGGTGAAACATGTTTGGCTTCGGCCGGCCAGATATGGTTTTTCAGCCATTCCATAAGTGGAAGGTCATCGGCCAGCCCACGCAGCAGCGTCATGGCGGCATGTGTGTGCAGATTGACCAGTCCGGGCATCAGGATGTGGTTGGGCAGCAGAACCGTCTCGCGGGGCGCAAAGCGCGTGCGCGCCTCGGCTTGCGGCAAGAGTGCGATGATGTTGCCCTGATCAATCGCAAGTGCATAGTCTTCTAGTGTGACGTTCGCTGGTTCGATAGGGATGATCCAGCGTGCTTCGATCAGCAGGTCGATGGGAACAGGCGGCGATGGTTTCGGCGCGTGGGCAGTGTTGTTCATGGGATGGGCGCCTAAGCGGATTTTCGGACGGGCGCTCTGAAACCCGCGTGGATAAAGGATCTCCGGGCAGGGCGCCCGGAGATGCCCTGTTTATAAGGGATTCCGGGCACCCCCTTGGAGGGGCTCTATTTGTTTACAAGGGCTTCAGAGGCGCCTTATGGCAAAAGGCCTATGAAATGCGATAGCGCTCAGGAGCCGGTATTTTCGGCAACAAAGATTTCTACGCGCCGGTTTCTGGCACGACCGCTTGCGCTGGCGTTGTCCGCAATGGGTTCGCGCGATCCGCGGCCATCGACGGTGATGCGGTTGATATTGACGCCTCGGCCAACTAAGTAATCCCGCACGGCGGCTGCACGATTGATCGACAAGGGATTATTGATCGCGTCTGATCCGGAGCTGTCGGTATGGCCGATAATGGTGACGCGGGTTGCCTGATGCTGATTTAGCGTTGTGGCAAAGCGGTCGAGTACTGGATACATAGCGGACTTGACGGTATAGCGGCCACTGTCGAAGGAAATATCGCTGGGGATGTCGAGCTTCAGGCGGTTATCTTCCGTTTGGCTGACCGTCACGCCCGTGCCTTGCGTTGCTTGTTCCATGGCCGCTTTTTGCTCCTGCATGTGCTTTGACCACAGATAGGCGCCGGCACCGCCGATGGCTGCGCCGATGGCCGCGCCGCGCAGGCGGTTGTTGCCGCGCGTGACGGCGGCGCCGACAGCCGCGCCCGCTGCTGCGCCAATGCCGGTGTGCGTTGCCGTCGTAGAGTTCGGCGGCTCCATGGTCGCACAGGCGCTGAGGGTCAGCGTTGCGGCTGTCAGGTAAATAAAGCTCTTTTTCATGGTGCGATCTCCTTTCATGCAATCGTTATGGGTATATCGCCGGCCTATCGCCATAGTCGTAGGCTGTTCCAGCAAACGCATGGTAAACCATTCTATATTTCATGTAGCGCGAGTGAATTCACCAGCTTTTGTCATTCATGTGACAGTTTTTCGCGGCTTGATGTTTCTATGGTGCATTGGCTGTGCTGTCATGCGCTCCCAGGAAGGGCATTGGCTCCATGCTAAAATTATGCCTCTATATGTTTATTGTTGCGTAGGTTCTTGGGGAAGTCTGAAATCCTGTTTGTATTGCGCCAACTTGCGCGCAATCGTGGGGTTCTGAACGGCAAGTCCGGTAGGGTTTGACGATTTTCCGCCAAGAATCGCGATGCGTTCAGAAAAACACTCCAACTCTGTGCGAGAAAAATGGAACAGCCTGTAGACGCCTTTGCCAAGGAAACACTCCCCGTCAGCCTCGAAGATGAAATGCGCCGTTCGTATCTCGATTACGCGATGAGCGTCATCGTCGGCCGGGCGCTGCCCGATGCGCGAGATGGCCTCAAACCGGTGCATCGCCGCGTGCTCTATGCCATGCATGAGCTGGGTAACGACTGGAACAAGGCATACAAAAAATCAGCGCGTATCGTCGGCGACGTGATCGGTAAATATCACCCGCACGGCGATACGGCCGTCTATGACACCATTGTGCGCATGGCTCAGGATTTTTCGCTGCGCTATATGCTGGTTGACGGGCAGGGAAATTTCGGCTCGATTGACGGCGACAGCGCGGCCGCCATGCGTTACACCGAGGTGCGCATGGCGCGCATTGGGCATGAGCTGCTGGCCGACATCGACAAGGAAACTGTCGATTTCGGGCCAAACTACGATGGTGCCGAGCAGGAACCGCAGGTGTTGCCGGCGCGTATTCCCAATCTGCTGATCAACGGCTCATCGGGGATCGCCGTCGGTATGGCGACCAATATTCCGCCGCACAACCTTGACGAAATCGTCAATGCTTGCCTGGCCGTCCTGGACAATCCGGCAATCAGCATCGATGAACTGATTGAGATCGTGCCGGCGCCTGACTTTCCGACAGCCGGCATCGTCTACGGCGTTTCTGGCGTGCGTGAAGGCTACCGCACCGGACGCGGACGCGTCGTCATGCGCGCCAGGACGCATTTTGAAGACATCAAGGGCAGCGCCGATCGTCAGGCCATCATCGTTGACGAGATTCCTTACCAGGTTAACAAGCGCGTCCTGCTTGAAAAAATCGGCGAGCTGGTCAACGAGAAGCGGATCGAGGGCATTTCCGATCTGCGCGACGAGTCGGACAAATCCGGCATGCGCATCGTCATTGAACTCAAGCGCGGCGAAGTCCCCGAAGTCGTCCTGAACAATCTGTACAAGATGACGCAGTTGCAGGATACCTTCGGTATGAACATGGTGGCGCTGGTCGATAACCAGCCGCGTCTGCTCAATCTTCGGCAATTGCTCGATTGCTTCCTGTTCCATCGCCGTGAAGTCGTCACGCGGCGTACCGAGTTCGAATTGCGCAAGGCACGCGAACGGGCGCATATTCAGGAAGGCTTAGCCGTCGCGCTGGACAATGTTGATGAAATTATCGCGCTCATCAAGGCCTCACCGACACCCGCCGATGCGCGCCGCGGACTGATGGCCAGGCTGTGGGTCTCGACAACGGTGGCGGAGATGCTGCAACGCGCTGCGCTTGATGCCACGCGGCCGGAGGGGCTGGGGCTGGAATACGGACTGTCGCACAATGGCTATCTGTTGTCCGAAGCGCAGGCGCAGGCGATTCTGGATTTGCGCTTGCAGCGTTTGACCGGACTGGAGCGCGACAGGATCGTCGCCGACTTTGCCGATCTGTTGGAAAAAATCACTGATCTAATGGATATCCTGGCGCGGCCGGAACGGATTACCGATATCTTGCGCGAAGAACTGAGCGCCGTGCGTGCCCAGTTCGGCGATGCGCGCCGCTCACAGATTGTGCTGGATACCCACGATCTGAGCATCGAAGACTTCATCACGCCGCAGGATATGGTGGTGACGATGACGCATAGCGGCTACATCAAGTCGCAACCGCTCGCTGACTACCGAGCGCAGCGGCGCGGCGGGCGCGGCAAACAGGCGGCGGCGATCAAGGAAGACGATTTCGTCGATCAGCTGTTCGTCGCCAACACGCACGATACGATTCTTTGTTTCTCCAACCGCGGGCGTCTCTACTGGCTGCGCGTCTATGAAGTGCCGCAAGGTTCGCGTAATGGCCGCGGTAAACCGATCGTCAATATGTTCCCGCTTGAAGAAGGGGAAAAAATCAGCGCCATCTTGCCGATCAAAGAATTTGCCGACGATCGCTTCGTCTTCATGTGCACGGCGCGCGGCACGGTCAAAAAGACCCCGCTGTCCGATTTTTCCAATCCGCGTAAAGCCGGCATCATTGCCGTGGCGCTCGATGAAGGCGATTACCTGATCGGTGCACAAATTACCAATGGCGTACAGGACATCGTTTTGGTTTCTGACGGTGGCAAAGCCGTCTGGTTCGATGAGGAAGACGTGCGGCCGATGGGGCGTACAGCACGCGGTGTGCGCGGTATGCGGCTGGGCGAAGGTCAGCAGGTCCTCTCGCTGCTGGTGGCCGACAATCATCAAGAGAGCGTGCTGGTGGCGACTGAAAATGGTTTCGGCAAACGCACGGTGCTGGCTGATTTCCGCCATTCCGGGCGTGGCACACAGGGCGTTATTGCCATTGCCGCCAGCGAACGTAATGGCAAGGTCGTCGCGGCATGCCTGGTCAAGGACGAAGACGAAATTATGCTGATCACCACAGGCGGCGTGCTGATTCGCACCAATGTGCGCGAAATTCGTGAACTGGGTCGGGCAACACAAGGGGTGACGCTGATTGCGCTGGATGAGGGTGAAAAACTGGCCGGTCTGGAAAAGATCGCCGAGGCCGACGACAATACCGACGAGGCGGCGGAAAACGGTGCGCATTCCGTCGGAGAAGGCAGCGCTTGAACCTCATGCATCCGGTGTCGCCCAGCGGGCGGTTCGGCTGGAGGAAGGGCGCGGGATGAGTCTGCGATACAGAAGGACTATTCAGGAATGGGCGATGAATGAAGCCGAATGAGGCGCTGTCCCGCCAACTGGCAGAAGTGCGCGACCAGATCGACGCCATCGATGTGCATTTGTTGGCGCTGCTCAACCAGCGTGCAGCCTGCGCGCAGCGCGTCGGCGCCATCAAGGCGGAACATGGCGAAGCGGACGTAATCTATCGTCCCGAGCGGGAAGCCCAGGTACTGCGGCGCATTCGGGAGATGAACCGCGGGCCTTTGTCTGACGAAGGGGTTGTCCGTTTCTTTCGTGAAATTATGTCCGCCTGCCTGTCGCTCGAACGGCCGCTGGGCGTGGCTTTTCTCGGACCGCTCGGCACTTTTTCGGAAAGCGCTGCCGTCAAGCATTTCGGCCATGCGGCGCGTTTGTTCCCGCAAGATTCGATTGACCGCATTTTCCGTGTGGTCGAAGCCCGCCATGCCGACTATGCCGTTGTTCCCACTGAAAATTCAACGGAAGGCGCTATCGGGCGGGTGATGGATCTGCTGATGACGACGCCCTTGCGTATCTGCGGCGAAGTTCTCATGCGCATCCAGCAACATTTACTGTCCCGTGAAACGGCGCTGGAAAAAATCACCAAAGTGTATTCGCATGCACAGTCGCTGGCGCAATGCCATGAGTGGCTGAGCCGTATGTTGCCGCAAGCGCAGCGCATTTCGGTGGGCAGCAATGCGCAGGCGGCGCAGATGGCCGCTGGCGATGAAGCAGGGGCGGCGGCAATTGCCGGCGATGCGGCGGCCGAGCGCTATGGTTTGCCACGGCTGGCCGAAAATATTGAGGACGAACCGAACAATACGACCCGTTTTCTGGTGCTGGGCCATCAGGATGCCGGCGTTTCCGGCCGCGATAAGACCTCGCTGATCATGTCGGCGCCGAACCGAACGGGGTCTCTGGTCGACCTGCTGATGCCTTTTACCGAGCACGGCGTGTCGATGACGCGCCTGGAATCCCGCCCCGCGCGCCATACCCTGTGGGAATACGTGTTCTACGTCGATATCGACGGGCATCGGCAGGATGCCAACGTTGCTCAGGCACTGACGGCGCTGGAGCAGCGCGCGGCCTATTTGCGCGTACTGGGCTCCTACCCGGCGGCGCTCTACTGAGCGGCAGAAAAACAGCGAATCGGGAGGCGGCAGAGCATGGCAATGCGCGAACAGGCAGAATTTGGCAAGCTAGTCATCTTCGGCGCGGGACTGGTGGGTGGCTCCTTCGCCCTGGCGCTCAAGGCTGCCGGGCAGGTGCAGGAGGTTATCGGCTTCGGTCGCAGCCTGTCGGGGCTGAAACAGGCGCTGGAGTTCGGTATCGTCGATCGTATCGGCATCAATCCGGGGCATGAAATTCCCGATGCCGATCTCGTGCTGATTGCCACGCCCGTGGCGCAGATGCCGGAAGTCATGGCGCGTATTGCCCCCTACCTCGGCGAGCGGACGCTTGTGACTGACGGCGGCAGCACCAAAATGGATGCGGTGGCTGCCGCGCGCGAATTTTTCGGCGGCAGGATCGGACAGTTCATCCCCGGCCATCCGATCGCAGGCGCCGAGCACAGTGGGCCGGCGGCGGCGCGCGCGGATCTTTACCGTAATAAGAAGGTCGTTCTGACACCGCTGCCGGAAAACACCCCGCTCGATGTCGCCCGTATCCGTTCGGCTTGGGAATGGTGCGGAGCGCAGATCCATGAATTGTCGCCGGCAGAGCACGACCGTATTTTCGCCGCCGTCAGCCATTTGCCGCATCTGCTCTCGTATGCGTTGGTGTACGATCTGGCGCAGCGCGAGGATAGCGGACGGTTGTTTGCCTTTGCCGCCAGTGGCTTCCGCGACTTCACCCGTATTGCCGCCAGCCATCCGGAAATGTGGCGCGATATCTGCTTGTCCAACCGCCTTCCGCTCCTGGCGGAACTGGAAGCTTACCGACGGCAGCTCGATGCACTGTATGCGGCGCTGGAGGCCAATGATGGCGGGCGCTTGAACGATGTCTTTACCGCCGCGCGCGCCGCGCGCCGCGCTTGGGCCAGCGAGGCGGAAAAATAGGGACAACAGAAAAAACTACAAGCACTGGAGAAGGCAGGCGTATGGAGGCAATAAAAAAACAGGCATTTATCGATCTGCCGGCCTTGTGCTCGGCGGGCGGCGTCGTGCGCCTGCCTGGTTCAAAGAGTCTGTCCAACCGTCTGCTGTTGCTATCCGCGTTGTCCGCAGGTGAAACCGAAATTTCCGGCCTGCTGGCATCCGATGATACGGCACGTATGCTGGATGCCCTGCGGATTCTGGGTGTTCGCATCGAATCGCAGGGTGCGTCAGGGGTTCGAGTGCAGGGTGTCGGCGGACGCTTTCCCGTGCGAAAAGCGGCGTTATTTCTGGGCAATGCCGGCACGGCCTTCCGCTCGCTGACCGCCGTACTGGCATTGGCTGGCGGCGATTACACGCTTTCCGGCGTGCCGCGCATGCACGAACGGCCGATCGGTGATCTGGTCGATGGGCTTCGCCGTCTGGGAGCGCACATCGATTATCTGGGCAATGAAAATTACCCGCCGCTGGCCATCCGTCCGGCGACGGTTCGGCCGGGCGGATGCGTGCAAATTCGCGGCGACGTGTCCAGCCAGTTTCTCAGCGGCCTGCTGATGGCGCTCCCGCTGGGCGGCGTGGAAACGGCCGTCGAGGTGACCGGCGAGCTGATTTCCCGGCCTTATGTCGAAATGACGTTGGCCGTGATGGCGCGCTTTGGTGTTGAGGTCATTCGTGAAGGCGGGCGGCGCTTCGTTGTACCGGCGGGCAGTGCCTATCGTTCGCCGGGGCGGGTGCACGTCGAAGGCGATGCATCTTCTGCTTCGTATTTCCTGGCGCTGGGCGCGCTGGGGGGCGGGCCGGTGCGTGTCGAAGGCGTCGGTGCCGACTCGGTTCAGGGCGATGTGCGTTTTGCCGAGGCGCTGGCCCGGATGGGCGCGCGTATTGATGTCGGCGACCGCGCCATTACCGCGCGTGCGCCGGCAAGTGGGCGTTTGTACGGCATCGACCTCGACGCCAATGCGATCCCTGATGCGGCGATGACGCTGGCGACAACGGCGCTCTTCGCCGAAGGGGTGACGACGCTGAGGAATATCGCCAGTTGGCGCGTCAAGGAAACCGATCGTATTGCTGCGATGGCCGCCGAGCTGGAAAAGCTGGGCGCCACGGTCGATACGGGGGCGGACTGGCTGCGCATCCATCCGCCGGCGGGCGGGCTGTCTTCGCCGCCGGAAGGCGTCGATACGTATGAGGATCATCGCATGGCGATGTGTTTTTCACTGGCCGCATTTGGGGTGCCGGTGCGCATCAACGATCCGGAATGTGTCGCCAAGACTTTTCCCGATTACTTTGCCCGTTTTGCCGAGGTGACGCAGGCGGTTCCGGTGATCGCCATCGACGGGCCTTCGGCATCGGGAAAGGGAACCGTGGCGGCGCGCGTGGCAACGGCGCTCGGCTGGCATTATCTCGATTCCGGTGCGCTGTATCGCCTGACGGCGCTGGCGGCACAGCGTGCTGGCGTCGCCTGGGATGATGAACAGGCGTTGGCGGTGATCGCCGCCCGGCTGAATGTCAGGTTTGATTCGGACTCAGTGTGGCTTGCCGGCGAGCCGGTGAGCGCGGCAATTCGCAGCGAGGTAATTTCCGCGGGCGCCTCGCAGGTCGCGGCATGGCCGGCCGTGCGTGCAGCATTGCTATTCCGTCAGCGCCTTTTCCGGCGCGCGCCGGGCTTGGTGACGGATGGGCGTGATATGGGATCGGTCGTTTTTCCTGATGCGCAGACCAAGATTTTTCTGACCGCACGTGTCGAAGTTCGTGCGCAAAGACGCTATCAGCAGTTGAGAGAAAATGGGATGTCTGCTAGCATTCAGCCCATTTTGCAGGATTTGCGTGAGCGCGACGAACGCGATAGTCAACGTTCGGTTGCGCCGCTCCGGCAAAGTGAAGATGCCTGTCTACTCGATACCTCCGATCTGACGATCGAGCAGGCCGTCGAAAAAGTATTGGCCTGGCATGGCAAAGCGGTTTAGGGTGCATTTTCAATGCCGGCAGCGATAGGCTTTTATGTTTTTTGTAGTAGCGGTAAAGCAAGTGTAGTAAGCGCGCTGTGGGTTGCGGCAGATTCTGCGGTTTCTTTTGGAAGTGACCGGATGAAACGGCAGGAATTATGCAGGCTTCTTGTTCAGGCGTTTGGGGTTGTCTGACGGAGGATTGAGCGTATTCCGTAGATGTAGTCGGAACAGTGCATCGGTTTTAAGCTCAGGCAGCGTTTTTTAGTGTATCCCGCAATCATGCGGTCAATTTATTCATTCAATTTTTAATTTTCTTTTATGTCCAACATTCCTTCCACGCAAGAGAGTTTTGCCGATCTTTTCGAAGCCAGCCTGCACCGTCAGGAAATGCGCCAGGGCGAAGTAATTACCGCCGAAGTCGTGCGCATCGATCAGAATTTTGTTGTTGTCAACGCCGGACTGAAGTCTGAGAGCTATATCGATCGTGAGGAATTCCTCAACGACCAGGGTGAGCTTGAAGTACAGGTCGGCGATTTTGTTCAAGTGGCCATCGACCAGCTTGAAAACGGTTTTGGTGAAACCCGTCTCTCGCGTGAACGCGCCAAGCGCGTCGCAGCCTGGAATTACCTCGAAGAAGCGCTAACGCAAGGTTCTCTGATTTCCGGAACGATCACCGGTAAGGTGAAGGGTGGTCTGACCGTCATGGCGCATAGCGTGCGCGCCTTCCTGCCCGGGTCGCTGGTCGATTTGCGTCCGGTCAAGGATACGACGCCGTACGAAGGCAAAACATTCGAATTCAAAGTGATCAAGCTGGATCGCAAGCGCAACAACGTGGTTGTGTCGCGGCGCGCCGTGCTTGAGGCGACAGTCGGCGAAGAACGCGAAGCGCTGCTGGCCAATCTCAAGGAAGGCAGCATCATCAAGGGCGTCGTCAAGAATATTACCGATTACGGCGCATTCGTTGATCTCGGCGGTATCGACGGCCTTCTGCACATCACCGATCTGGCCTGGCGTCGTGTGCGCCATCCGTCCGAAGTGCTGGCGGTGGGCGACGAAGTGCAGGCCAAGATTCTCAAATTCGATCAGGAGAAGAACCGCGTATCGCTCGGTCTCAAGCAACTGGGCGAAGATCCGTGGGTTGGTATTGCCCGCCGTTACCCGCAGGGCACGCGCCTGTTCGGCAAGGTGACCAATCTGACCGATTACGGCGCATTCGTCGAAATTGAACAGGGCATCGAAGGCCTGGTTCACGTTTCGGAAATGGACTGGACGAACAAGAACGTCCATCCGTCCAAGGTTGTCCAGCTGGGCGATGAAGTCGAGGTGATGATCCTCGAAATCGACGAAGATCGCCGCCGTATCTCGCTCGGTATGAAGCAATGCATGCCGAATCCGTGGGATGACTTTGCGATGAACTACAAGAAAGGGGACAAGGTCAAGGGCGCAATCAAGTCGATTACCGATTTCGGTATCTTTATTGGCCTGCCGGGCGGTATCGACGGTCTGGTGCATCTTTCCGATCTGTCGTGGTCGACGCCAGGCGAGGAGGCGATTCGCAACTTCAAGAAGGGCGACGAGGTGGAAGCCGTCGTGCTGGCGATCGACACCGAGAAAGAGCGTATTTCGCTGGGCATCAAGCAGCTTGACGGCGATCCCTACACCGCGTTTATCGCAACGCATGACAAGAACGCCATCGTCAAGGGAACCGTCAAGTCGGTGGATGCGCGTGGTGCCGTGATTGCGCTGGAAGGCGAGATGGAAGGCTACCTGCGTGCTTCCGAAGTCTCGCGCGAGCGTATCGACGATCTGACCAAGGTTTACAAGGAAGGCGACGAAGTCGAGGCGATGATCATCAACATCGACCGCAAGACGCGTTCGATCAACCTGTCGATCAAGGCCAAGGATCAGGCCGAGCAGCATCAGGCGATGCAGAAACTGTCTGCGGAAAGCAGTGCCAGCTCTGGCACGACCAACCTCGGCGCCTTGCTGAAGGCCAAGCTCAACCAGCAATAGAGGGACTTGGGAATGATGACCAAGTCAGATCTGGTCGCGCGCCTCGCGGAGCGGTTTCCCCAGTTGGGTGCGAAAGATGCCGATCTGGCCGTCAAGATGATACTCGATACGATGTCTGAGGTACTGACCAGGGGCGATCGTATCGAGATCCGCGGCTTCGGCAGTTTTGCGCTCAATTACCGGCCGCCGCGCATGGGGCGTAACCCCAAGTCCGGCGACAAGGTAAGCGTCCCCGAGAAATGGGTGCCCCATTTCAAGGCCGGCAAGGAATTGCGCGAATGCGTTGATCGCACCGTCAAAGCCGGCAAGGCGCAGTGAGGCGCGTGTAATCGATGAAGCTGGCTCTCCATGCAAGGCCGCCCGCTGAGGGCGGGATAGCAGGGCGAGCTATAACAGAAACATTGAATGTATCGACCCTAGGCGGCAACAGCGGTTTGCCGCCTATTTTTTTGCAGGGCAAATGCGGGCACGAAAAGCCCCGGGCGGTACAAGGGGACAAAAGATGATTGAATTCGAATACTGGGAGCTGCTGTTATGTCCCCTGTTTTTTGGCATGGGCTGGCTGGCGGCGCGCATCGACATCAAGCATCTGGTCAGGGAATCGCGCGCGTTGCCGCGTTCTTACTTCCAGGGGCTGAACTTTCTGCTCAATGAACAACAGGATCGCGCCGTCGAAGCCTTCGTCGAGGCGGTGAAAATCGATCCGCAGACCGTTGAATTGCACTTTACGCTGGGCAGCCTGTTTCGCCGGCGGGGCGAGACCGAACGCGCCATTCGTATGCACCAGAACCTCGTCGAGCGTGACGATTTGCCGCAGGATCTCAAATTGCAGGCCATGGCCGAGCTGGGGCAAGACTTTCTCAAAGCGGGATTGCTTGACCGTGCGGAAGCCATTTTTGAGCAATTGCGCAGTACCGATCTGAACGAGGAAGCCAAGCGCAGTCTTCTGGAAATTTACCAGCTGGAAAAGGACTGGGAGCGCGCCATTACCATTGCCGAGGAACTGCCCGATGTCGCTACCCATAAGGAAATCGCCGAGTATTACTGTGAGCTGGCGGCAGCGGCGCTGATCCGCTCGCGCCTTGATGAGGCATCGGAGTATCTGCGGACGGCGCTGGAAAAAAACCGGCAGTGCGTGCGCGCCAGCCTGCTGCAAGGCGATATCGAAGTCTCGCGGGAGTGTTACGACGAAGCCATTGCCTGTTGGCAGCGTATCGAACGGCAGGATCCGACCTTTCTGGCGCTGGCGGCCAGCCGCCTGCTTGAAGCCTTTCGCAAGCTCGACCGGCGCGACGAAGGCGCGCAGTTACTGCGCGGCTATCTTGAGCGCTACCCGTCATTCGATCTCCTCGATGTCGTCTTCCAGCTGGTGCTGGAGAGCGAGGGCGCGGAGGCCGCCTATGTGCTGGTGCGCGACGAGTTGAAACGCAATCCGACCCTGCTTGGCTTGGACAAGCTGATCGAAGCGCGTGTATTGATGGCGATGCCCGAAATGCGTGTCGACCTCGATCTGGCCAAGAGTATCATCCAGGGCTATACCCGCCGGCTGGCGCGTTACCGCTGCGATAGCTGCGGTTTCAAGGCACGCCAGTTCTATTGGCGCTGCCCGGCTTGCGGTGACTGGGAAACCTATTCGCCGAAGCGCAGTGAAGAATTTGAACTGATGCCTTGATGAAAGGAAAGCCTGGAAAATGAGCGCAATGCCCTCAATGTCTGCCGCAGCGTCCGCGCCGCTTGGTGATTTTTCGAACGTTCGCCTGTTGGTCGTCGGCGACGTGATGCTTGACCGCTACTGGTTTGGCGATGCTTCGCGCATCTCGCCGGAAGCGCCGGTGCCGGTCGTCAAAATTGAACGCAGTGAAGAACGACCGGGCGGCGCGGCCAATGTGGCGCGCAATGCCGCGGCGCTCGGTGCGAGTGTTTCGCTGCTGGCCTTGACGGGGGATGACGAGCCCGGGGTGAGCCTGAAGCGGATGATGGAGAAAGAGGGCGTCGATACCTGCTTCTACATCGACGAAGCCATCGACACGGTTGTCAAACTGCGCGTGATTGCGCGCCAGCAGCAATTACTGCGCATCGACTTTGAAAATGTGCCGTCGCGTGACGTGCTGCTTGCCAAACTGTCCGAATTTGAACGGCGTTTGCCGGAATTCGACGCCGTGCTGTTTTCCGACTACGGTAAAGGCGGATTGACGCATGTTAGCGAAATGATCCAGCTGGCGCGGGCCGCCAATAAACTGGTGTTCATCGACCCCAAAGGCGAGGACTATTCGGTCTATGCGGGCGCGACGGTCATTACTCCCAATAGTGCGGAAATGCGCCAGATCGTTGGCCGCTGGCAGAATGAGGAGGAACTTGAACGCAAGGCCACCGCATTGCGCGAATCCCTGAAACTGGACGCTTTGCTGGTAACACGCAGCGAAGCGGGCATGTCCTTGTTCCGGGACGGTGGTACGATGCATGAAAAAGCCGTGGCGCGTGAAGTGTACGACGTTTCCGGTGCGGGTGATACCGTCATCGCCACATTGGCGGTCATGCTGGCAAGCGGCGCCAGCTGGAGCCGGGCCATTCATGTGGCCAACATGGCTGCCGGCATCGTCGTCGGAAAGCTGGGCACGGCCGTCTGTACCCGCAAGGAGCTGGAGGCGGCGCTAGGGACAGGGCGCTGAGCGGCGCCGAAAATGGACTGAGGAGAAACCCAATGTATGTCATCGTCACCGGCGCGGCCGGATTCATCGGATCCAATATCGTCAAGGCGCTCAATGAGCGCGGCGAGCAGCAGATTCTCGCCGTCGATAACCTGAAGCGCGCCGACAAGTTCCGCAACCTGGTCGATTGCGAGATCGCCGATTATTTCGATAAGGAAGATTTTCTGGATCGCCTGCTGGCCGGGGATTTTGACGGTGATATCGCGGCGGTTTTCCACGAAGGCGCCTGCTCAGACACGATGGAATCTGACGGTCGTTACATGATGGAAAACAATTTCCGCTACTCGCAGGATCTGCTGGACTGGTGCCTGGATCAGGAAGTGCCGTTTCTCTATGCATCGAGTGCGGCAACCTACGGCGCCAGTCATCAATTCCGCGAAGAACGGGCGTGCGAAGCCCCGCTCAACGTATACGGCTATTCAAAATTCCTGTTCGACCAGGTCGTTCGCCAGCGCCTGCCGCACGCCAATTCACAGATTGCCGGTTTCCGCTATTTCAACGTGTATGGCCCGCGCGAATCGCACAAAGGGCGGATGGCCTCGGTCGCCTTCCATCACTATCACCAGTTCCTCGCCGAAGGCAAAGTTCGGCTTTTCGAGGGCTGCGATGGCTACGCTGCCGGCGAACAGAAGCGCGATTTCGTCTATGTCGGCGATGTTGCCAAGGTCAAACTCTTTTTTCTCGATCACCCCGACAAATCGGGCATTTTCAACCTGGGCACCGGGCGGGCGCAGAGCTTCAACGAGCTGGCGGCGGCCAACGTCAATAGCTGCCGGGCGCTCAGCGGCGCGCCGAAACTGCCGCTTGCCGCCCTGCTTGAACAGGGGTTGATCGAATACGTGCCTTTTCCGGAGGCGCTCAAGGGTAAGTACCAAAGTTTCACGCAGGCTGATCTGACGCGCCTGCGCGAAGCCGGTTACGAGGCACCGTTTGCCGATGTCGAAACGGGCGTTGCGCTGTATGTCGACTGGTTGAGCCAGCACCATGTATAAGACGCTGGAAGATGTGATCGGCAATACGCCACTGGTGCGCCTGAAGCGCCTGCCGGACGCGGCGGTGGCGGCGCGCGGCAATATTCTCCTCGCCAAGCTGGAAGGCAACAACCCGGCCGGCTCGGTCAAGGACAGGGCGGCGCTGTCGATGATCCGGCGCGCCGAGCAGCGTGGCGAAATCCGGCCGGGCGATACGCTGATCGAGGCGACATCCGGTAATACCGGCATTGCCCTGGCGATGGCGGCGGCCACCGGTGGTTACCGGATGATTCTCGTCATGCCGGAAAACCAGAGCCTGGAGCGCCGGCAAACGATGCGCGCTTTTGGCGCTGAACTGATGCTCACGCCCAAGGATGGCGGCATGGAACTGGCGCGTGATGTGGCCGAGAAACTGCGTGCCGAAGGGCGCGGCGTTGTGCTCGACCAGTTCGCTAACCCGGACAATCCGCGCGCGCATTACGACAGCACAGGGCCGGAAATCTGGCGCGAGACGCAGGGGCGGGTGACGCATTTCATCAGCAGCATGGGAACAACGGGAACGATTATGGGCGTTGCGCGTTTCCTCAAGGAGCAAAACCCGGCGGTTTGCATCATTGGCTGCCAGCCGGATGAGGAATCGCAGATTCCCGGCATCCGCAAGTGGCCGGAAGCCTACCTGCCCAAGATTTATGACCCGACTTTGGTCGACCGCATCGAAGCGGTGTCACAGGGCGAGGCGGAGGAAATGGCGCGGCGTCTTGCGCGCGAAGAGGGGCTGTTTGCCGGCATTTCCTCCGGCGGTGCGCTGGTTGCGGCGCTGCGTGTGGCTGCGGAAGTAGAAAATGCCACGCTGGTGACCATCGTTTGCGACCGTGGCGATCGCTATTTATCCACCGGCGTATTTCCGGATTGAGCGATGTTTCCCGTACTTGTCTTCGATATTGAAACGATTCCTGACGTGGCCGGCGTGCGTCGCCTGTACAACCTTGACGCCGCCCTTTCCGACGCGGAGGTCGCCGAACTTGCCTTCCAGCAGCGGCGCGCCCAAAACGGCAGTGATTTTTTGCCCCTGCATTTGCAGCGCATCGCGGTGATTTCCTGTGCACTGCGCACGGCAAAAGACCTGAAAGTCTGGTCGCTGGCCGAACCGGAACAGCATGAAGGCGAAATCATTCAGCGTTTTTTCGACGGCATCGAGCGGTTTACGCCGCAGCTTGTCTCATGGAATGGCGGTGGTTTCGACCTGCCTGTGCTGCACTACCGCGGGCTGATTCATGGCGTTGCCGCCCCGCGCTACTGGGATTTCGGTGACGGTGATTTTGCCGACAGCCGCGATTTCAAGTGGAACAACTACATCAACCGCTACCACACGCGCCATCTCGACCTGATGGATCTGCTGGCGCTGTATCAGCCGCGCGCCAATGCGCCGCTGGACGACCTGGCTAAGCTGATCGGCTTTCCCGGCAAGTTGGGTATGGATGGCGGCAAGGTCTGGGAGGCATGGCTGGCCGGCGAAATCGCCGGTATCCGCGATTATTGCGAAACCGACGTCATGAATACCTATCTCGTTTCGCTCCGTTTCCGCCTGATGCGCGGCGAGCTGACGACAACAGAGTACGAGGCGGAAATTGCCTATGTGCGCGCGGAACTGGCCCGGCTGGATAAGCCGCACTGGCGGGAATTCCTCGCGGCCTGGCCGCCGGCTCCGGCTGTAGATACGCTGCCCTGAGTTTCTGGAAAGAAGGCGCAGGCGGCGGCAAGCGCATCGTGGCCGCCCGCTGCCGCATCGATCGTTACGGTTATTACGCTAATTGTTCATACCTATGTCACTCAAGATTGCAATGGCCCAGATCAACCCGGTACTGGGCGATCTGGCGGGGAATACGGCAAAGATTCTTGCTGCGGCCCAGCGCGCCCGGGCGCAGGGCGCCGATCTCTTACTGACGCCGGAACTGGCGCTGTGCGGCGATTCGCCGGAAGATCTGCTGTTGCGCCAGGATTTTTATGCAGCGTGCGATGCTGTGCTCGAAACCCTGGCAGCGGCGCCGGAAGCGGCGGGCATCCTGCTGCTCGTCGGCCATCCGCTGATGCGCGAAGGGCGGCGTTTTGACGCAGCGACCCTGCTGGGGGAAGGCCGCCGGCTGGCCACCTGCCACAAACGCTACTTTCCGGATTTTTCCGATTTTCACGCCGCTGATGCACAGCGTTACTTTGCGGCGGGCGAGGGGGCGACCCGGAATCATGCGGCGGATTGTGCGGCGGATTGTGAGACGAATCGTGCGACGAATTGCGCATCGGCCGACGATGTTTGCGTGATCGACATCAAAGGGGTGCGCTGCGCTGTCGCCATCGGCACGGATGCGGAGGCGGAGGGCGTTGCCGAGGCAGCGCGTGCTGCTGGGGCGCAGCTTCTGCTCTCGCCCGCTGCGTCGCCGTATCGCATGGGCGCGCCGTCTGAGCGCATTGCCCGCTTGCGCGCATGGGTCAAGGTGGCGGGGCTGCCGGTCATCCGGGTCAATCTGGTGGGCGGGCAGGATGAGCAGGTGTTCGACGGCGCTTCTTTTGCGCTCGATGCGCACGGCGAACTGTGCTGCCGCCTGCCGGCTTTTGAGGAAGCGCTGGAAATCGTCGAATTTGCCGGAGCGCGCGGAGAGGATGGCAAAGGCGGAGAGGGCGGAGCGCCCACCGGCGCTTTACGCCAGGGTCAGGTTGCTGCGCAGCAAGCGCTTGAAGCGGAGGTCTACCAGGCGCTCGTACTGGGCGTGCGCGACTATCTGGGGAAAAATGGCTTCCCCGGTGCGCTCCTCGGCCTGTCCGGCGGCATCGACTCGGCGCTGGTGCTGGCGATTGCCGTCGATGCTCTGGGCGCCGACAAGGTTCGTGCCGTCATGATGCCTTCGCCCTACACGGCCGAAATCAGCCTGGCCGATGCGCGCGACATGGCGCGCCGGCTGGGCGTGCGCTACGAAGAAATCCCGATCGCGCCGGGCATGGCGGCGTTTGAGACGATGCTGGCGCCCGCCTTTTCCGGGCTGCCCGCCGATACGACGGAAGAAAACATTCAAGCGCGCATTCGCGGCTCGCTGCTGATGGCGCTTTCCAACAAAACGGGCGCGCTGGTGCTGACAACCGGCAACAAATCGGAAATCGCCGTTGGCTACTGCACCCTCTATGGCGACATGGCCGGCGGCCTTGTCGTCCTCAAGGACGTCAAGAAAACGCTGGTGTATCGGCTGGCGCGCTGGCGCAACAGCGTCTCTAGCGTCATTCCGGAGCGCATCATCACCCGCCCGCCTTCGGCGGAACTCAAGCCGGGGCAGACCGACCAGGACAGCCTACCGCCTTATGAAACGCTCGACGCCATCGTCGAAGCGTATGTGGAATACGGCCAAAGCGCGCAGGAGATTATTGCGCAGGGCTTTGCCGAAGCCGACGTGCGGCGCGTGCTGAGTCTGCTGCGCATCAACGAATACAAGCGCCGCCAGGCGCCGATCGGCATCCGCGTGACGCGGCGCAGTTTCGGCCAGGACTGGCGTTACCCGGTGACTAACCGCTATCGCGGCGCCTATTGAATCTTGAGCGTTCCGCCCGCTTCGTGCGGCGGCCGCAACCGGCGCCGCATGGGCATTATTCTTTTCGGAGCATCCGGCAATGAAAAAAATCGAAGCCATTATCAAACCCTTCAAACTCGACGAGGTGCGCGAAGCCCTTTCCGAAACCGGCGTTTCCGGCCTGACCGTAACGGAAGTCAAAGGATTCGGGCGGCAGAAAGGCCATACCGAGCTGTATCGCGGGGCGGAATACGTGGTTGATTTTCTGCCCAAGGTCAAGGTCGAAGTCGTCGTACCGGACGATACCGTCGAAAGCGTCATCGAAGCCATCATTAAGGCGGCCCGAACCGGCAAGATCGGCGACGGCAAGATTTTCATCTCCGGCGTCGAGCAGGTCGTGCGCATCCGCACCGGCGAAATGGGCGAAAACGCCCTCTGATCGGGAGAGGCGTTCAGGATCGGGGGCAGCCACGCCAGGCCGCCCACACCACGCCGCACCACGCACAAGAGCAACGAACGCCCGGATGGCATTGACCAAGCATTGACCCGCCGCCCTTCAATCATGCTCACGCGGTTTGCAGGTAAAGCACTGATGATCTGGCGCCGGAAAACGCTGCGAACCCAAGCGGGCAATAGCGGCGGGATTTCTGCTATTTATTTTTTAGTATTTTTTGTAATCCCCTAATTGCATTAACGCTGCAATCTATACAGTTTTTCTGATACTATTCCTTATAATAATCTTTACTGATTAAATACATAAAATATTTAAAATAAGCTTTTATTGAAGTAAAAACTACTACTGTTATGATACAGAAAAAACCCAACCTATAAAACGACCATTCATACCATATTACGAATGCGCTATAGTTTTGCTCATGTTGAGACATATAAGGTACGTCTCCTATAAATTTTTCAATAAAAGTAAGATATATTGCATACCCAAAAAATGATAACAAAGCTATAAAACATATGATCATGCGTAATGTAATCTTATTCTTTTTGGAGGGTAATGGAATTTCAGTTTTACAATTATCTGTTATTGTACCTATTGCATAAGCATTCCACAATTTTAACGGAATAAAAATGAGTGTCGTGACCATATATATTCTTGCTTTTTCATTAGCTACGGACCATATTGATGGAATTCTTGACTCAAGAATCAAGGTTAATTGAGATAACAAACCTATTTTTTCAATCGGTAAATAAGCCAGCCCAAACTCAACGCATAGTATTATAAAAAACCATGCTGCTGCCATTCCGCGGTAATGTTTTATTTTATAATCTTGTATTTTGGTACTTTTCATAGAAGCTTTTAATACGAATAAAAAACCATTCTGACTGATATTCATTAATACAGTTTTTCACTTTTTATTATTTATATTCTTGATTTGTTTAATCACTCTTCCGCCCATCTGATCCGAAAAACAAATTGCCCACAGCGGCCGCCTGACGTGCGGCATACGAATTTGATTTTTGCCTTGCATCTGGCGATAGGCCATGCCGCGCCTCCTTGGGCAAAGTGCTTTGAGAGTCAGGCAGCGTGAGCGAAAACGATGCGAGCAGGCTAGTCTTCTGCTATACGGCTGTCAATGGGCTGGAATAGGAAGTGTGGAAAGATGCAGCGCTTCTTAAATTTTTGGGGCGTGGCTTTGTACGAAAAGAGGCAGTGATGCGCTGGTGGTACGCGGCCGGCTGATTTGTGGTTTGCGGCGATAGCGACGGCGATGAGGCACACTACTCGTTTTTTACTGTGGCTTGCCGAGTTGCTGTCTGCGCCTTTCAGATGTGCTCGGCTATCTAAATCGGCCGGCCGCAAGCCCGCGTCAATAGGGTGTTTGCGGGCTGGTAGTCTGGAAACCCGCGTAAACAGTGGGCTAGCGGATAGGTCGGCTGGAAACACCCGTAAATGCTGGGCTGGCGGGCAGCCCCTCCGGAAATGCCCGTTTTACACGGGGTTTAGGGCAGGCAGTACGAAATCTTTCGTCATTGTCCATTCTTTGCGGGTTTGGGGCTGGTCGGCAAAGCTTCAGGCAAAGGTTTCCCGAAGAATCATGAATGCTATAAAAGACGAAACAAACATAGAGAAAATGAGCGCCGCAAAGGCTTGAAAGAGAGACTGAGTTGATATTAAAGCACTTTCTTCGTCACTAATGTCACGAAGATAATCTGATTGATTGAGTTTTTTAAAGAACTCAGAATAAATAGAAATATCTTTTCTATAAAAGTGAATAGCAAAAACAATGCACATAAATAATATTGATAAGTAAATATACAGCATATTGCTCTTGATAAAATCTATAACGGGAATATTTTTATCAGGTGCACTTTCTAAAGACACATATGTAGTACAAACTCCTGCTACTACTCCACCCAAGGAGTGTGTACGCAGCATATCCTTTGTTCTTTTATAGAGCGCTTTTCTCTTCTTTAATGGCATTTCTTTATCTACCGACGTGTCAGTAGTATTTTTATTTGTGGAGTTTTTCATTTCTCGCCCTTTTTGATAGATTGAGTATCTTTAATATTCAAATACCACAATATACTTTTTTGCAATAAAATATTATTTATGGGGCTTAACAAATTTCTGGGAAAAGTGCTGTAATGATTACAGGGTGTAGAATGTTTTTAGGTACTGTAAAAGACGTTGTATTTTTCATCCTTGTGCCTCTTGCTTTGATGAGACACTGAGTATGAGGATATTTCGATACGTTAGCTTTGAGCGCTGTCTCAATATCAGAAAGTAATACGTGGCAGGCTAGTCCTGCGTTACCCAATTGTCAATGGGTTGGAATAAGGGTTGTGGAAAGGTGCAATGGATGTAGTGCTCTTAAATTTTTGGGGCGTGGCTTTGTACGAAAAGAGGCAGTGATGCGCTGGTGG
>CALAIL010000015.1 GCA_937923255.1 uncultured Propionivibrio sp.
GGGCGCGGCCGGCGTGCCGGCGGTATTGGGCGCTGGGGAGGGTGTGGGGGTGGTGACAGGGGCGGCCGGGCGCGTTGTTTGCGATTGCGGGGGCTTGGCGGCCATTTTCTTGAGTTTTTCTTTTTCTTCTTCCGGAAGGCTGGAGTAGGCTTTCCATTGCTGGCGCAGCTGTTCTCTTTGCGCCGCAGGCATTTGCGCCATTTCCTGGAAAAATTCGCGGGCAGCGATGCGTTCTTCGTTTGTCAGTTTGGACCAGGTTTGCATCTGTTCCTGAACCCGCCGTTGTTCTTGCGGGGTCATTTCAGGAAAGCGGCTGGCGATGGTGAGCCAGGTTTTCTGGCGGTAGGCTTCCATGGCATCCCAGTCGTCGCAAAGCGGGGCGAGGATGATTTTCTGCGCAGTCGTCAGTTCATACCACATGGGCTGCGGCGGCGTGGCCATGAGTACCGGGCCGGAGGGCGCCGCCCAGGCAGGCGCCGTTAGGAATATGCCGGCGATCGCTGCTAGGGCGATGCCTGTTTGAGCCATGCGTTGAATCCTTTGTCGGTGTAGGCATTGACCGGAAGGTCGCCGGCCAGCAGGGCGCTGTCGATTTCGCTCAGTTCGTTGACTTGCCGATCGGCCAGCCAGAATGTCGTCAATACGGCGGCTGCGACCAGCGCCAGCGCTGCGATGAGTTGGTTGTAGTGGCGCGGGATGTCGAGATGAATATTCAGGAAGCTGCCGGCCGTTGCTAGCGATGATTGCGCGACGGCCTGTTTTTGATGCGCCAGCGCGATGCGGCGCGCTTGCGCCAGGCGATCCGCCGTTGCCTGCGGCAGGTCGTGCAGCCCTTGCTCCAGGTGTTTCCGGATCTGGCAGGCAAACTGTTGTTCGTTCATAGCGTGATTCCTTTGGTTCTCAATGCCTTGGCGAGCGTGTGCGTTGCGCGGGAGCAGTGCGTTTTGACACTGCCTTCGGAGCAGCCCATTGCTGCGGCGGTTTCCGCAACATCCATTTCTTCCCAGTAACGCATGAGAAAAGCCTGGCGTTGACGCGCCGGTAGAGATTTTATTTCGTTTTCGATGGCTTTGAGGATTTCCGACTGTTCCAGTTGTCCGTGCGGGGTGTTGGGGGTGCTGGTTTCGGTGTTGACTTCCAGCGTTTCGAGCGGGTCGAACTCTTCGTCCTTGTCGCTGGTGGTCAGCGAAGAGAGTAGGGTTGTCCACAGTGAACGCACTTTGCTGCGCCGGTAGTAATCGCGAATTGCGTTTTGCAGGATGCGCTGGAAGAGCAGCGGTAATTCGCCCGCCGGGCGGTCTCCGTATTTTTCGGCAAGGCGCAGCATCGCGTCCTGCACGATGTCAAGCGCGGTGTCTTCGTCCTTGACCGCAAAAACCGCCTGTTTGAAGGCGCGGCGTTCGGTTGCGGTAAGAAAATCAGAGAGTTCGCGTTGACTGGCCAGAGAGGGATCCTTGCTGAAAATTTAAGTCGATGTTTCCCGGCGTTTTCCAGGGTTTCCAAGGCCTTGTAGCCTTGACCAATGACCGGCTAAACGGTACTGTTACGCCGTATTTCCGCTTGTTAAAACGAATGATAAGGCAAACACCAATGACGATGATGACCGGCGCCGAAATTGTGATCAGGTGCCTTCAGGAAGAAAAAGTTGATTACGTGTTCGGTTATCCCGGAGGCGCCGTTTTACATCTATATGACGAACTTTTCAAGCAGGATAAGGTTCCCAGGGTTCGCCATATTTTGACCCGGCATGAGCAGGGCGCCGTACACGCGGCCGATGGACTGGCAAGATCGACCGGCAGGGTCGGCGTGGCGCTGGTGACTTCCGGACCGGGCGCGACCAACGCCGTGACGGGCATTGCGACGGCTTATATGGATTCGATTCCCCTGGTTGTGCTCACGGGGCAGGTGCCGACTTCCTATATCGGTCAGGATGCCTTTCAGGAAGTCGATGCCGTTGGTGTGACCCGACATTGCGTCAAGCATAACTTCCTGATCAAGTACGTCGAGGATATCGCCGTGACGATGAAAAAGGCGTTCTACATCGCCCAGACGGGTCGCCCGGGGCCCGTCGTCATCGATATTCCCAAGGATGTTACGGCGGCCAAATGCAGGTTTGAATACCCAGCCGAAATTTATATGCGCTCTTATAACCCCATTGTGAAAGGGCATTCCGGGCAGATCAGGAAAGCGGTTAATCTGCTGCTAAACGCCAAACGCCCGATCATCTATACGGGTGGCGGGGTGATTCTGGGCAATGCCGCCGAAGCCCTGACCGCGCTGGCGCGCCGTCTGGGTGCGCCGGTGACCAATACGCTGATGGGCTTGGGCGGGTTTCCGGGAACCGATCCGCAGTTTTTGGGCATGTTGGGCATGCACGGCACGCTGGAAGCGAATCTGGCGATGCAGCATAGCGACGTGGTGCTGGCCGTCGGCGCGCGTTTCGATGACCGGGTGATCGGCAACCCCGAACATTTCCTTTCGGTGCCGCACAAGATCATTCATATCGACGTCGATCCGGCGTCGATTTCCAAGCGCGTGCCGGTCGATGTGCCCATCGTTGGCGACGTTGCCGACGTGCTCGAAGAAATGAATCGGCTGTTGGAGACTGAATCCGGCAAGCCCGATCTGGCGAAATGGTGGGAAGAAATTGAAGGATGGCGGGCGAGGGCGTGTCTGAAGTACAAGATGGGCAAAAAAATCATGCCGCAGTTCGCCATTGAAACGCTTTGGAAAGTGACTGAAGGCAAGGCGTTTGTCGCTTCCGACGTCGGGCAGCATCAGATGTGGGCGGCGCAGTATTACAAATTCGACATGCCGCGCCGCTGGCTCAATTCGGGTGGTCTGGGCACGATGGGCGTGGGTCTTCCCTATGCCATGGGTGCGGCGATGGCTCACCCCGGGCAGCCGGTTGCGTGCATTACCGGCGATGGGTCGATTCAGATGTGCATCCAGGAATTGGCGACGATCAAGCAATATCGCCTGCCGATCAAGATTCTTTGCCTGAACAACAACTATCTGGGCATGGTGCGGCAGTGGCAGGAAATGTTCTACGACCGGCGCTATTCGCAAACCCATATGGAGTTTGCGCCGGATTTCGTCAAGCTAGCCGAGGCTTACGGGCATATCGGACTGCGTGTCGAGCGGCCGGAGGATCTGGAACCGGCCTTACGCAAGGCGTTCTTCGAGCACAAGGACGAAACCGTATTTCTGGATATTCGTACGAATCCGGAAGCCAATGTCTTCCCGATGGTGGCGGCCGGCAAAGGGCTGTCTGAAATCGTTCTGGCCGAATGTTTATGAGGAAGCCCGTTATGCGACACATTATTTCAGTTTTGCTGGAGAACGAATCTGGCGCGCTTTCCCGCGTGGCCGGGCTGTTTTCGGCGCGTGGCTACAACATCGAAACGCTGACGGTCGCGCCGACCGAGGATGCCTCGCTTTCGCGCCTGACCATCGTGACGAACGGCAGCGACGAAATCATTGAGCAGATCACCAAGCAGCTGAACAAGCTGATCGACGTCGTCAAGGTCGTCGATCTTTCCGAAGCGGCGCACATTGAACGCGAACTGATGCTGATCAAGGTACGTGCTTCCGGCAAAGATCGTGAGGAAATGAAGCGGATGGTCGACATTTTCCGTGGTCATGTCGTCGATGTGACCGAAACGACTTATGTCATTGAATTGACGGGCAGTTGCTCGAAGCTGGACTCTTTCATTCAGGCCATCGACGCCAGACTGATTCTTGAAACGGTTCGCACGGGCATCAGCGGCATTGGCCGCGGGGACCGGATTCTCAGAGTCCAGGCATGATCGGGTTTAACAGCATGCCGTTTGTTTGTTGATAGACGGTTTTTTTCATCGCACAGTTGAAAGGCAAAACATGAAAGTGTATTACGACAAGGACGCCGACCTCTCGCTCATCAAAGGCAAAAAGGTGACGATCATCGGCTATGGCTCGCAAGGCCATGCGCATGCCCAGAATCTGACCGACTCCGGCGTCAAGGTCACGGTGGGTCTGCGCAAAGGCGGCGCTTCCTGGAGCAAGGCGGTAAAGGCCGGCCTCAAGGTTGAAGAAGTCGCAAAGGCGGTCAAAGGCGCCGATGTCGTAATGATGCTGCTGCCCGACGAAAATATTCCGGGCGTGTATTCCAGCGAAGTGGTGCCGAACATCAAAAAAGGGGCAACCCTCGCCTTTGCTCACGGATTCAATATTCACTACAACCAGGTCGTGCCGCGCGAGGATCTCGATGTCATTATGGTTGCGCCTAAAGGGCCGGGGCATACGGTGCGCTCCGAATACCTCAAAGGCGGCGGCGTGCCCCAGTTGATCGCCGTCTATCAGGATAAATCCGGCAAGGCACGGGACATCGCTTTGTCGTATGCGGCTGCCAATGGCGGTACCAAGGCGGGCGTTATCGAAACGACCTTCCGCGAAGAGACCGAAACCGACCTGTTTGGCGAGCAGACGGTGCTGTGTGGCGGCTGCGTCGAACTCGTCAAAATGGGTTTCGAGACGCTGGTTGAAGCCGGCTACGCGCCGGAAATGGCGTACTTTGAATGTCTGCACGAACTCAAGCTGATCGTCGATCTGATGTACGAAGGCGGTATCGCCACGATGAATTACTCGGTGTCGAACAATGCCGAATACGGTGAATACGTCACCGGGGCGAAGGTCATCAACGCGCAGTCGCGTACCGCCATGCGTGAAGCGCTGGCGCGTATCCAGAATGGCGAATACGCCAGGCAGTTTATCCTTGAGGGCAATACCAACTATCCGTCGATGACCGCCTACCGCCGTTTGACCGCCGAACACCAGATTGAAAAGATCGGCGCCAAGCTGCGCGACATGATGCCTTGGATCAAGAAAAACAAACTGGTCGATCAGTCGAAAAACTAACTTTTAACTGATCTGCCAATGCAGCGGAACCGTCGATAGGTGATCGCCCAACCAGCCGGAAGCGTGCGGCGGTCAAGGCATGGTTCGTCGTTTTTGCTGCGCATCCCGGAATCTTGGGCGGTCTTGCCGGTCGTGCGGCGCCGCCCAAGGCGTTTCCGGGCGGGTTTTTTGAACTGGTTTTTTTGGATTGACCGCCGCAGTGCTCCGGATTGCCCGGATTCTGAGGCACAACCATTGAGGTATTAATGAATTATCCGCATCCCATCATTGCCAGGGAAGGCTGGCGCTTCATCGCCGTGAGTCTGGTGCTGGCGCTGATTGTGTCGCCGTATGGCTTTTGGTCTGTGCCATTCTGGTTGGTCTTCTTTTTTTGCCTGCAGTTTTTCCGCGATCCGGCACGCACCATCGCCGGCGGCTCGAACAGCATCGTTGCGCCGGCGGATGGGCGTATCGTCGTCGTCGAGGAGGCCGAGGACCCCTACCTGAAACGCCGGGCGCTCAAGATCAGCGTTTTCATGAATGTTTTCAATGTGCATTCCAACCGCGCGCCGGTTGCCAGCGTCGTGCAGGAAAAATGGTACAACCGCGGTTCTTTTCTCAATGCTTCGCTGGACAAAGCCTCAAGCGAGAATGAACGCTGCGCCCTGCACCTGAAAACGGCCGACGGGCAGGATGTGACCTGCGTGCAGATCGCCGGACTCATTGCCCGGCGAATCCTCAATTACGCTTCGGTCAGTATGAAACTGGTGGCAGGGCAACGCTATGGCTTCATCCGCTTCGGCTCGCGCGTCGATGTGTATCTGCCGCTTGACGCGAAAGTCAAGGTCGTGATTGGGGAAAAAGTGTTCGCATCGAGCACGGTTCTGGCTGAACTGGTGCCGTCCGGATCGCATTGATAGCCGTGTCCTTCAACCTTGACGTGAAAAGGAGCGCGGTGTGAGTCACGATCGTACCGTCATCGTTGCCGATTGCGACCACGCAAATATCGATGCGGAGCGGCAGGCGCTGGCGGATGTCTGCCGGGATGTGCGCTGGCTGCACTGCCGCACCGAGGATGAAGTGATCGTGCAGTGCGCCGAGGCGGAGGCGCTGCTTGTCCAGTATGCGCCGCTGACGCGCCGGGTGCTGGCGCATCTGCGGCAATGCCGCGTTATCGTCCGTTACGGCGTGGGCGTCGATACGGTTGATCTGAAAGCGGCAGCCGAACGCGGCATCGTCGTCAGCAATGTCCCTGATTACGGCACGCAGGAAGTGGCCGACCATGCGCTGGCGCTGATGCTTTGTCTGACGCGGAAAATTGCGCTGGCCAATGCGCAGGTGAAGCGCGGCGTCTGGGATTTTCGTGAAACGCGGCCGGTCTTCCGCTTGCAGGGCAAGACGTTGGGCATTATCGGCGGCGGCCGCATCGGGCGTGCAATGGCGCGCCGCTGCCAGGCGCTGGGAATGCGGATCCTGGTGCACGATCCGTATGCCGCGCCGGAGGGCTTGCCGGATTTTATGGCGTCCGCTGATCTGGAAACCTTGCTGCAAACCTCCGACGTCGTGTCGCTGCATTGCCCGTTGACGACGGATGCGCCACATGCCACGGCCCATCTGCTTGACGAAGCGCGCCTGCGCCATATGAAGCCGACGGCGTATCTGATCAATACGGCGCGCGGCCGGATCGTCGATGAAGCGGCGCTGGCGCGGGCGCTGGCCGAAGGACGGCTGGCGGGCGCGGCCTTTGACGTGCTGGCCGAGGAGCAGGCGCGCGCGGATCATCCTCTGTTCGCGCACGAAAACTTTTTGTGCACGCCGCACATGGCCTGGCATTCGACGGAATCGGCGCAGGAACTCAAGCGTAAGGCGGCGGAAGAAGCACGGCGGGTATTGCTCGGCGAAGCGCCGCATTACCGGGTTAATTAAGGGCAGTGTGGCGCGTGGTGTCGCGGTATGGTGGTGAATGAGGAAAAAGCGCGTGATGAATGAGACGTTGAATACCACGTTGTTTTTCCCGGATGCAGCGCTGGCGATGGAAACGCTCGTAGCAGGCAAGGTCAGCCGCAAAATCCGCGCCCATGGCGGCGGCTTGATGATCGTCGAAATTTTCCTCCGGCAGGGCGCGGTCGGCGATGTACATCATCATCCGCACGAGCAAATCTCTTATTGCCTGGAGGGGGAATTTGAATTTTTGCTGGACGGTCGGCGGCATCTGCTCAAGGCGGGCGATTCGGTTTATGTGCCGCCTTCGGTGCCGCACGGGGCGACTTGTCTTGTCGAAGGCAGGCTGCTCGATATTTTTACGCCGCAGCGCGAGGATTTTCTCGGCAAAAAACCGTAACTGCCGGTCAATTACCCGCTGGTTACGGGCGAATTTTTGGCCGCCGCCACGGCGCTGTTCGGAAGGCGATAAATCTTTGATGGAGAAGCGATGAAACTGGATATTCGTTATGCGCATCACCCGGAAGATGTGAAGCGCTATGATACGGCGGCGTTGCGCCGGCATTTCCTCGTTGAACAGGTTTTTGTGACTGGCGAATTACGTTTGACGTATACGCATGTCGATCGCGTCGTTTTTGGCGGTGCGGTGCCTACATCGGAAGCCCTGGCGCTACAAGGCGGCAAGACGTTCGGTACGCCGAATTTTCTTGACCGGCGCGAACTGGGAATCGTCAATTTGGGCGAGCGCGGCCGTGTGAACGTCGATGGGCAGGTGCAGAGCCTGGAAAACGGCGAAGGGATGTACGTCGGCATGGGGACGGCGAGCGTGGCCTTCGAGAGCGACGACCCGGCGCAGCCGGCCAAGTTTTACCTGGTCAGTTGCCCGGCGCACACCACATATCCAACGGTGCACATTACCCGCCAGATGGCCAACCCGCGCAAGCTTGGCTCGCCCGAGAGCTGCAACGTGCGCACGATCAACCAGTATGTGCATCCCGCCGTCTGCAAGAGCTGCCAGCTGGCACTCGGCGTGACTGTGTTGGAACCGGGCAGCGTGTGGAATACCTTCCCGCCGCACACGCACGAGCGGCGCATGGAGGTGTATCTCTACTTCGGCATGGCGCCGGAGACGCGGGTCTTCCACCTGCACGGCCAGCCGCAGGAAACGCGGCATCTCGTCGTTGCCAATGAACAGGCGGTGATTTCGCCATCCTGGTCGATCCATTCCGGCGTCGGCACCGGGCCGTATGCTTTTGTTTGGGCGATGGCTGGCGAAAACCAGACATTTGACGATATGGATGGGCTGGCGCCCGGCGATTTGCGTTGACGGATGGGTTGAATAGATAGGCCAGAAAAGCCCGCAGCGCGGTGGAGAAATACGGTCAAGGTGAAGATGGAAAGATCACCAGGGAGCGTTGTGGCGGCTTCTCGTGGTGTATTCGGGCGGCAGTTTCTCTGGCGCTTCCCTCGATTCTGGAGAATAGGCAATGAATGGAATTCTTGATGCTTTCAAGCTCGACGGCAAGGTTGCTGTCGTCACCGGCGCAACGCGCGGCCTCGGGCGCGGTATGGCAGTGGCGCTAGCGCAGGCCGGCGCGGACATCGCCGGTGTCGGTCATGCCGCCGAGGCGCCGGAAACGGCGCAGGCGGTGGCGGCAAGCGGCCGCCGTTATGCGCATATTCAGGCTGATCTCGCCAAGCTTGATGTGATTCCGCGCATCATTGATGCGGCGCTCGAACACTTTGGGCGCATTGATATTCTTGTCAATAACGCTGGCATCATCAAACGCAACGATGCCCTTGATTTTACCGAGCAGGAATGGGATGCGGTGATGGATGTCAACTTAAAGTCGGTTTTCTTTCTCTGCCAGGCGGCAGCGCGCCAGTTCATCCGGCAGGGCGGCGGCAAGATCATCAATATCGCCTCGATGCTGTCTTTTCAAGGGGGGATCCGCGTGCCGTCCTACACGGCCTCGAAAAGCGGCATCAAAGGGCTGACGATGCTGCTTGCCAACGAATGGGCGGGGCGGGGGATCAACGTCAATGCCATCGCGCCCGGCTATATGGCGACCGACAACACCGCCGCCCTGCGCGGTGATGCGCAGCGCAATGCGGAAATCCTCGGCCGCATTCCGGCCGGTCGCTGGGGCACGCCGGAAGATCTGGGAGGGGCGGTCGTGTTTTTGGCTTCAGCGGCGGCTGACTACGTTAACGGTTACACTATCGCTGTCGACGGCGGCTGGCTGGCGCGCTGAAGCGCAAACGCCAGGTACAAGGCACAAGGCGATGAACTATGAACGTTCGACGCGCAGACTCGCATACCGCCGATGTCGGATCGGTCGCTGTTATCCGGAAGAGGAGAAAAGCGGATAGATTGCGGAGTTAAAATCTGACCGCCGATGAGGCGGCGATTAAGCCATTCGCGCCCCCTAAGCTGTGACTTGTAATCCGAATACACAATGAAGCCTGTTTATCCACACGCTGAGACTGCGGAAGCCATCCGCGCCAATCTTGCCGCCGTGCGGGCGCGTATCGACGCGGCTTGCCGTCGTTGCGGACGCGATCCGGCCGAGGTTCGTCTGCTGCCCGTCAGCAAAACCGTGCCGGTGGAGAGTCTGCGTGCCGCCTGCGACGGCGGCGGTATCGACCTGCTTGGCGAAAACAGGGTGCAGGAAGCCTGGCAAAAGTGGCAGGCTTTGCACGATCTGCCGCAGTTGCGCTGGGCCATCATCGGGCATCTGCAAACCAACAAGGCCCGCTATGTCGCCCGTTTTGCCGCCGAGTTTCAGGCGCTCGACCACCTGTCCGTCGCCGAAGCGCTGGACCGCCGCCTGCAGCAGGAAGGGCGCAGCCTCGACGTTTTCATTCAGATCAACACCTCTGACGAACCGCAAAAATATGGCATCGCACCGGAGGAAGCGGAGCGCTTTCTCAAGGCCTTGCCTGCTTATAGCGCCCTGAAACCGCGCGGGCTGATGACACTTGCTCTGTTCAGCAGCGATGAAGCCGCAGTCCGGAAATGCTTTATCCGCCTGCGGGAAACGCGCGACCGCCTACAGCAGCAGTGCCCCGAGCTTGCCGAACTTTCGATGGGCATGTCCGGCGATTTTGAACTTGCCATTGCCGAAGGCGCGACGACCGTCCGCGTCGGGCAGGCGATTTTCGGTGCGCGCAATACGCCCGACAGCGCCTATTGGCCGAATCTCTCGCAATTACCACAATGACGATGAATTACGCCGAACGTCATCCGCTGCCGATAGATGTTCTCTCCATCCAGTCACAGGTCGTCTATGGCACCGTCGGTAACAATGCCGCCCTGCCTGTGTTTGGCCGCTTCGGCATCCGGGCCTGTGCCGTGCCGACGGTTCTCTTTTCCAACACGCCGCACTACGACAGCATTCATGGCGGCGCCATACCGCCCGACTGGTTTGCCGGCTACCTCGAAGACCTTGAGCGCCGCCGGGCACTGGAACATCTGCGCGCTGTCGTCCTTGGTTACCTTGGCAGCCCGGAACAGGCGGAGATCCTGGGGGACTGGCTGACCGATCTGCGCCGCCGCCGTCCGCATGTGCGCGTCAGTATCGACCCCGTGCTGGGCGATGCCGATAGCGGTCTTTATGTTCGTCCCGAGCTGGCGGAACATTATCGCCGTCGCCTTGTCGCCTGCGCCGATCTCATCACGCCCAACCATTTTGAATTGGGCTACCTCAGCGAAAAAGGCAGCGATAACCCGCAGGATGCCATTGCCGCTGCGCGCAGCCTGCTCGGCGGCAGGCTGAAAACGGTCATTGTGACCAGCAGCCCCGGCGCATGTGCCGGAGAGGTCGTCAACCTTGCCGTCAGCGCCGGAAACGTGGTCCGCAGCCGGCATCCGCGCATCGACAGCGATGTCAAGGGTACGGGCGATGCTTTCCACGCTGCCCTCAACGCGGGGCTGCTTTGCGGCGACCGGCTGGAAAAAGCCATGCAGACAGCCGGCGACTGGGTTGTGCAGGCGCTGAAATATACTGCCGCCGAAAATAGTGGAGAACTGCGCTTCCCGCCGCAGCTCCGGTCAGAAGACGACTCGGCCTGATTGGCCAGGGCTATGGAAAAAACAAGGACTGCCCAGAAAACCTTTATTTACAGGCAGTTCCGAGGGTTGATAGCATCTTCTTTTGCCAAACTGCGGCGTTGCTGCGTTGGCCTGGCTTTGCCGTACTTAATGGTCTGTCTGCGGCTTTACCACCTTGTCTTTGGCAAAGTCGATCCATAGCGGCTTCCTTTGCCAAAATACTACGTTGGCTTCGCCTTGCCGTACTAAACGTACTGTCAGCGGCTTTACCGCCTTGTCTTTGGCAAAGTTAAGCCATAGCGGCTTCCTTCGCCAAAATACTACGTTGGCTTCGCCTTGCCGTACTGCTCGTACTGCCTGCGGCTTACCGCCTTGTCTTTTGCAAAGTCGAGCCATAGCGGCTTCCTTTGCCAAAATACTACGTTGGCTTCGCCTTGCCGTACTGCTCGTACTGTCAGCGGCTTACCGCCTTGTCTTTTGCAAAGTCGAGCCATAGCGGCTTCCTTTGCCAAAATACTACGTTGGCTTCGCCTTGCCGTACTATTCG
>CALAIL010000016.1 GCA_937923255.1 uncultured Propionivibrio sp.
ATCGGCGGTCGATGGGTTTTTAATTCTCCCCCTGTGGGGGAGATGCCCCGAAGGGACAGAGAGGGCAACACGCCAAAGGCTTGGCTTCTGTTACTTCAGATGGGATTTGATTTTTCTCCTGCGCTTTATTTGCCTTTTTATCCTCTCCCAAAGGGTAAGGGATTTTTGGGGTGCTCCGAACCGTGTAGATAAAGGTGCTCTAGGCAGGTGCTCGGAACCCCGTGTAGATAGGCTATTTCCGGGCAGGTGCCTCTGAGACCCTTATAAATAAAGGGCTTCAGGGCAGGGGTGCCGGAGATGCCCTAAATACGCGGGGTTCAGGGCACCCATATTTGAGACGCCCTAAATATAGCGGCTCGATTTTGCTAAAAGACAAGGCAAGCCAACGCCGTATTTTGGTAAAGGAAGCCGCTATCAATCACCCCGGAGATACCCTAAATACAAAGGCTTCGGGGCAGGGGTGTAGCCGCTTACACCTTGCGATAAATCTCGGCGCCGCTTTTGACGAATTCGATTGCCTTGGCTTCCAGGCCTTTGGCGATGGCTTCGTTTTCCGCAATGCCTTGTTCGGCGGCAAAGTGGCGGACTTCCTGCGTGATTTTCATCGAGCAGAAATGCGGCCCGCACATCGAGCAGAAATGCGCGATTTTGGCCGATTCCTTGGGCAGGGTTTCGTCGTGGAACTGGCGCGCCCGGTCAGGGTCGAGGCCCAGATTGAACTGGTCTTCCCAGCGAAATTCGTAGCGCGCTTTGGAGAGGGCGTTGTCGCGGATCTGCGCGCCCGGATGGCCTTTGGCGAGGTCGGCGGCATGGGCGGCGAGCTTGTAGGTGATGATGCCTTCCTTCACATCGTTTTTGTCGGGCAGGCCGAGATGTTCCTTGGGGGTGACGTAGCAGAGCATGGCCGTGCCGTACCAGCCGATCATCGCCGCGCCGATGCCGCTGGTGATGTGGTCGTAGCCGGGCGCGATGTCGGTCGTCAGCGGGCCGAGCGTGTAGAACGGCGCTTCCCGGCAGTATTTGAGCTGCAGGTCCATGTTTTCCTTGATGAGGTGCATCGGCACATGGCCGGGGCCTTCGATGAATACCTGGCAGTCGTGCTTCCAGGCGATGTCGGTGAGTTCGCCCAGCGTCTTCAGTTCAGCCAGCTGCGCGTCATCGTTGGCGTCGTAGATCGAGCCGGGGCGCAAGCCGTCGCCCAGGCTGAAGGCGGCATCGTAGGCTTTCATGATTTCGCACATTTCCTCGAAATGCGTGTAGAGGAAGCTTTCCGTGTGGTGGGCGAGGCACCATTTGGCCATGATCGAGCCGCCGCGCGAGACGATGCCGGTCATGCGGTGGGCGGTGAGCGGGATATAACGCAGCAGGACGCCAGCGTGGATGGTGAAATAATCCACGCCCTGTTCGGCCTGCTCAATCAGCGTGTCGCGGAAGATTTCCCAGGTCAGCGCTTCGGCCCGGCCATCGACCTTTTCCAGCGCCTGATAGATGGGCACGGTGCCGATCGGCACCGGCGAATTGCGCACGATCCATTCGCGCGTTTCGTGGATATTCTTGCCGGTAGACAGATCCATGACCGTGTCGCCGCCCCAGCGGATCGCCCAGGTCATTTTTTCGACTTCTTCCTGGATCGAGGAACCCAGCGCCGAATTGCCGATATTGGCGTTGATCTTGGTCAGAAAATTGCGGCCGATGATCATCGGTTCAGCTTCCGGATGGTTAATGTTGGCCGGGATGACGGCGCGCCCGCGCGCCACTTCGCTGCGCACGAATTCCGGCGTGATGTCCTGCGGAATCGATGCGCCGAAGCTTTGCCCCGGATGCTGACGGGTCAGCAGCGCCGCCATCTTTTCCCCAGCCTTGCCTGTCGCGCGCAGCGATTCGAGGTAGGCGGCGCGGTTAAGGTTTTCACGCAGGGCGACAAATTCCATCTCCGGTGTGATGATGCCCCGGCGGGCATAGTGCAGTTGCGTGACATTGCCTCCCGTGCGGGCGCGCAATGGCTGGCGGCGCAGGCCGGGAAAACGCAGCGCGTCGAGCGCAGCATCGGCGGCGCGTTGCCGGCCATAGGCCGACGAAGGGCCGGGAAGCGTTTGCGTATCGCCGCGTTCGGCAATCCAGCCGGCGCGCAGAGCGGGCAGCCCGCGCCGAATGTCGATGTCGGACTGCGGGTCGGTATAGGGGCCGGAGCAGTCGTAAACAAAAATCGGCGGATTTTTTTCACCGCCGAATGCCGTCGGCGTATCGTTCTGCGCAATTTCGCGCATCGGCACGCGAATGTCCGGGCGGCTCCCCTCCAGGTAGATTTTGCGCGAATTCGGCAACGGTTCGATGGCGGCCGCATCGACGCGGGCGGCGGCGGCGATGAATGGTTCCTTGGCGTTCATGGCGGCTCCTTGCGGTTTGTAGTGGACAAGGCATCGCTCGATGCGCGATGCAGGCAAGGGGCGCCCCGGCTGGGTGATCCGGACAGCTTGGAAATAGAGTAAAAACAGGGTGAAATCGGGCCGGTCGAACCGCGATTCCACATCGGCTTCCCTACGACGGCATTATCCGTACAGGTTCAAAGGGACTCTCTCAGCCGCGTCAATTCAGGCGCAGCACCCCATACCTCGCCACGCTACTGGAATTGCCGCGGCAAGGCAAGCTGTCGCGGTTTCCTTTGCCAAAATACGGCGTTGGCTCGCCTTGCCGTACTACTCGTACTGTCAGCGGCTCGCCGCCTTGTCTTTTGACAAAGTCGAGATGCTATTAAGCTTTCAGAGCACCCCTCGGAAACCCCTGTCGATAAGGCATTTCTAGCCACCCACCTCTGAAACCCGCGTGGATAAAGGACTTCCGAATAGATGCCTCTGGAACCCTTATAAATAAAGGGCTTCAGGGCAAGCGCGCCGGAAATGACCTGTTTACAAGGGATCCAGAGCTTCCCCCTTGGAGATGCACTGAACACACGGGCTAGCGGGCAGGCGCACTGAAACTAAAAACAGGAATTGCCACAGCCTGCGCGCTGACCTTCCAACTATGAAACTTCTCTTGATGCCGTTGCGCTGAGCGGCAGCGCGCCCCGCTGACTTTCTTTGC
>CALAIL010000017.1 GCA_937923255.1 uncultured Propionivibrio sp.
GCAAAGTCGAGCCGCTATGAGGCTTTCGGGGCACATTTATGAACCCCGCGTGGATAGGGTGTTTGCGGGCGGGTACTTCCAAAACCTGCATGGATGAAGGCGCTCCGGGCAGGCGCCTCTGGAACCCTTATAAACAAAGGGCTAACGGGCAAGGCACCCATATTTGAGACAACCAAAATATAGCGGCTCGACTTTGCCGTGTAAAAAATAGGCTGTTAACCCCTCAGCCCTTTGGGCAGCTCCCCTTTAAAAAAGCGAGCGAAGCAGTCATTATGTTTTTTGATGCGCTGAAGCCCTTGTGTTTAAAGGGCTTCAGCACGATTTATGTTTTCTGACCTGTTTGCGCGGGGTTGCGGGGCGCTTCTGCCGGCGAGCGCGGCAGCAGCAGATTGAGCAATACGGCAAGGCCTGACCAACACAGCAACGCCGTATTCTGGCAAAGGAGGCCGCTTTAATCCCGCGTCAGGAAGGCTTCGATCGCTTGAGCGACGTGCTCCGGCTGATCATGCTGGAGATTGTGTCCGGCCTCGGCAACCCGCACAAGGCGCACATCACGGAAACACTCGACACGCCGCTTGAATTCCGCCGGGTCGCTGCCGAAACGCAGCATCGCGTAGCCATGATCGGCAATCACCAGCAACACCGGCGCGGCAATTCGTCGCCAGCTCGCCAGATTGTCCTCGGCGTGGTAAGGCAACGGCGAGGGTACGCGATGCCAAGGATCGCAGGCCATTTCGATCCGGCCATCATCACGGCGATGGCCAAGATGCCGCGCCAGAAACTGTGCCCGCGCCCGGCTCAGGCGTGGATTCATTTGCATGAAGCGGGCGGCGAATGCCTCGCTGTCGGCATACACGCTGCCCGCCGGTGTGCGGGCAAGATGGCGCAGCCATTTGCCGATCAGCACCGGCGCATCATTGACCGCCGGTTTTAAGCCGAGAAAATCAAGCATGACCAGCTGCGCAACGCGCCCCGGACAAGCACCGGCATAAATTGCCGCAATGTTTGCACCCATGCTGTGGCCGACCAGCCGCGCCGGACGTTCGGGCGAATAGTAGGCAAGAATTTCGTGCAGGTCGGCGTAGTAATCGGAAAACCAGTACGGACGCAAGAGCCATTCCGAATCGCCGTAGCCGCGCCAGTCCGGCGCGATGACATGCCAGTCGGACAGCAGCGCATCGACGACGAACTGGAAGGTCGGCGAGGCATCCATCCAGCCATGCAGGAAAAAGACGACAGGCGCATCCTGCCCTGTGTGCCCCTCCCGCCCGGCCGGAACACGCCAATGCCGGATGTTGTGGCGCACGCCGCGGATAACAATCTGCTCGGTAGTCGAAGGCCGGTGCGTCATGTCAGTCCTTTATGCATTCTCCGTGCCCCGTCTGCCCATGCACGCCGCCGGCGTAAAAACGGGTGCCGGCGAATGGACAAGATGGAGGAGCTGGGCGACGAAGTTGACAAGTTCGCCCGCCTTGATTTTGCCCACGCGGTCTTTGGTCACGCCGGCGGCGGTAGCCCTCGGCCACATCGGGCTGCGACTGAGTGTTGCGAAAGTACATCTCGTTGATGATGGCCAGACTTACGTATTTTTCGTTGAGCTTGAACAGGCCCAGAAAATCCACAAAGTCGCTCTTGATGAAGCGCAGCGCGCGTAAGTAGCCCAGCTCTTCTTCGCTGAAGCGCAGCTTACACAAATGGCGGATTTCCTCGCGGGTTTCTTCCACATACGGCGCCAGCTGCACGCCGGAGTTGCGGCACTTGAACTTGTACTCCACTTGCGCACTAGGGAACTGGTGCAGCACCACCTGCATCATGGTGAATTTGTACAGATCGGTATCGAGCAGGCTGTGGATGATCATGGCGGAGTAGCCGATGGGGTGCTAACACACAAACGATTTTTGTTATCCGTGCTGTTTTTTACTTTGCCGCGCGCGCAATGATTTGTGTAGCAGTCTAATCAGCAGCCTGACCTGTGCATCTGCTCTGTCACACCCCAACCAAGCACAGGGGCTGTTCCTGTCGCTTTCATCAGCTGGTTTTTGTATTCGCATTCTTATCAAATGCAAGACGCGAAAGTTCTAGTTTAAAAGACACACTCCTCCACCTCCTCAAATAGTGTCATTTCACAGCAACGGCCATTTAATTAGCCGCCAATGATGCAACTTACCTTTGCGATCGAATAACAACAGCCTTGAATAAATTACTGTCCCGGTCATCAATCAGGTCAATCTGCGGCCAAGCCTGCAAAGCTCGTCGCACACCACTACCTAGCCCACGATAGGGAAGAAGCTTTGCCGCAAAAGAAGCAAGGATGGGATTGCGCATGTTGGAGTTGCCAGCCTTGATGTTTTCGATGGTCAGGTTGTTAGGCAAGTGGCCGGGACTGATGATCTCGACACGATTGACAAAAACCAACACCCTCACCGGCGCATTGATGAAGTAGTAGCGGTGAATAAGCGCATTAACAAGAAGCTCTTCCCAGACAATACGAGGAATTTCGGGCTGCCCCTGAGAGTTGAAGCCCTGATCACCCTGGGTAGCGCGAGTATTGGCGACGATGAAGCCCAGCGTCTGCTGGAACACATCGGCCAGCTTGCCGCTGATGTCGCGACTGTCGATGTAGCGCTGGTCTTCGATCTCGTTACCGACAAAGGCCACAGCCTTGACGATGAAGGCAGGCAGCGCAAACTGCGGCGCTTTGGCAAACAGCAAGCTACCCGCCACATTGAGCTGCCCCTGGTTCATCAGGTTCATATTGGTCAGTAACTGCGGCAACGGCTGGTCATGCTGAGCGAGCGACACGCCGAACTGCCGCTGGAAAAATGCTTCGAAATAGGGCATATCCACATCTCCCGCGCTCAAGCTCTCCACGGGTGTTTCATCGGCATGCACCAAACCCGCCTGCTGAAACAGACGCTGGATTTCCTCACGCGAGGTGGCTCGGCGCTTGTCCGAGCCGTTTTTCACCCAGATGGCACCGTTCTTGTCCATGTAGGGCTTACTGACACCTTCAGCAATGGTAACCACCATCACAGTGCCATTGGGATGCGCAACATTCTCCGTAAGCGGATTTACAGCAGGCCGTACATTTTGTGAAGCACTGTTTGAAATGAGCTGGTTCAGACGATCAATGTCTACGGTAGACAGCCCCAGTACCGAGCCATCGTTGCGCACACCAATGAAAATCTGGCCGCCGATGGTATTACTGAAAGCCACGATCTCCGCAGCCAGCGAATCGGCATTGGTGAAGTTCTCCTTGAACTGATGGCGGCTGTCTTCGCCACGGCTTAAGCACTCGATCAAATCTGTGACTTCCATAGGTTGTAAACCTCTTTACGCCGGTTGAAGGCTTCCTGGCCTCCTTCCATGATGTTGATGATGGCATCCTGCACTGGGCGGGCGTCAATGCTGCCGCTTTGTACGACAACTTTCTCATCCTGATAGCGACAGGCGTGGACTTGCTCCGCATCTCCCAGTACCGGGAAATTGGCGTTGTGGGTGGCGAAGATGAATTGAGTGTGAGGCTTCATCTCACGCAGCAGCTTGATCACATCGTCGTAGATAGTCTGGTTGTCCAGATCGTCTTCCGGCTGGTCGATGATGATCACATCGTTCTGGCGCTGGCTAAGCACGTACAACAGCAGCGCTGAAGCACGCTGCCCGAGCGAGTGATGCTGCAATTCCTTGCCGCGATAGCGGATAACGAAACGGTTGGGCACCTGCCAAGTGACGAACTCGACTAAGTTCTGCATGAAGGTCTTTTCGAAAACCTGCGGCGTGCTACCCGCTTTGGTCAACGCCTCTGGCAAAGCTCGCAACAGGCCACCAAAGTCGGCGTAATCCTGCATGACAGCTCGCAGGGTAGTCTCTCGGATATTGCTGCCCTTAAAAAGCTGTTGCATAAAATCGATGGCGGCTTCCTTGTCGCCCTTGAAGTCGGCCTCGATCTGCAACGCGCTGTGGTTTGCATTGACGCGATCCAACTCGACCTTGATGGTGTTGAACTCGCGCAGCCAAAGCTCGTTGAGCTTATCGACTTCGGCAAGCAGTGCGTCACGGATGCTGCTTTGCTGGTTTTCCTGCTTGGCCAGTGCCTCCAGCATTTGCTCGGCCTTGGTTTTGCGCTGCTGCTGGGTCAGGAAGTCGTCCGGCTGGATGGCTGTCATGCCGGTCTGCTTGAGCTCCTGAGCCAGTTGCCGCTCGACCTGGGCGAACTCTTCCTGAAGACTTAGGCGCGCGCTGTCGAATTCACCTTGTTTAGCTTGCAGACGGGCGGAAATCGCGCGGGCCTCCTGCTCGATTTGCTTGAGTTGATCGACCTTGGCAATGAGGTTGGCAAACTCGACGTAGTAAGCCGTAAAGAAGTCCTTGTTCTGCTTGGACACGTAGCTCATAGCGTTACGCAACTCATCCTCATGCTCGGCGATCAATTGGCCTATTGCAAGCACGAAATTGTCTGCCCGCTCATTCACGCGTTTCAGCGCAGCCGCGTCCTGCTGGAAGCCAAGACGCTTCTGAAGCTTGTCGGCAACGCCGTACTCTTCGAACTTCTTCAGCCGAAAATTGGCATCGGTGAGCTGGGATTCGTAATCGCGCTTGAGTTCGGCGGTATTGCTGAGTTTGAGCCAGCGCTGCGCCGCATCGCGCACATGCTGGCGTTGGGTTTCGATTTCACCCCGCAGCACGCGCAGTTTTTCGCCCACCAGTTTCTCGACCAAATCGGTTTCAAAGCCTTCGCCAGTACTGGAAAGATCTTTCTGCCCGAAGTAGATCGGGCGGCGCAGCACGGTTTCACGAATAGACACGCCGGGCTGCAACTTACCGTCCAAGTAGACGTTCGGCGCCTCTCGGAAGATGCGTGAGATGCTGAATTCCTGTCCGTATAAATCGCAAGCCGTCAGCGTCACCTTGCCACCGCTCCCCAGAGTGTGGCGGATCAGCTCATCCTTGTATCTAGTATCCTGCGCCTTCTCGCCACGGGGAATGTCGAGGGCATAGCGCACCGCCTCCAGAATGGATGATTTGCCGCTGCCCCTGATGCCGATCAGCGTGTTCAGTTCAGGGGAGAAATGCAATGTTTGCCCATCGAGGATGCCTCCGTCAAAGTGAATACTGCGGATGTGCGACGCCTGATGTTTGGGCGGCTCTGTAGCAACCCTCGAGTCAGGATCGCTCAAGGCAAACTTGACTGCCTCGAAAGACAGTTCTCCCAGCTTAAGGTAACAGGCTTTACCTTGGCCAATTTCATCGATGCGCTTGGGGTCGCTGCCCTCCAGCTCTGCCGGGTACCAGCTCTGCAACCAGCTTTGAATCTTGGTGCGACAAGGTTTGTTTTTGCCTGCACCATCGTGCGTGCGTACCTTCTGAAAGCCGAGCGTGCGACGGCGGAATAATTCGTTCTGACCCAGTTCGGCAAGACGTCCCCCATCCAGCTCGCCCCAAAGTCCGCTTGGCGCTTCGACATGGGCAAAGACAAGGAAGAAGTCGCGGTGGTAGCTTTCCAACTCCTCAATGGCGTTCACCAGCGACAGCGAAGATCGACCATTTTCCTGCTCGTACTGGGCGGGGACTTTTCCTTTGAACGCGACGCTCAAGAAGGGATTGATATGGTCATGACCATCGGCCAACCAGTCGTCGGAAAAGACAATCAAAGTATGAATGCCATTGGCTCCGTCATTGACCGACAGCTCGACGCCAGGCAACAACGCAATGCCCTTCTTCTGGGCCGTCTTGCGCAGCGCCTTGAATTCCTCGAAGTCGAACTTGTTGTGATTGGTGATGATGCCAAGGCGAATGCCCGCTTGCTCCAACGCATCCACATAGTTGCTGTTGTAAAAGTTGTCATCGCCTGTGTATTTGAACTCGCGATCCGCGCGGGTATGCAGATGAAAGTCTGCTCGAATCCACTGTGCCCCTTGTTCAAAGACGGTTTGTTTGCTTTGATTGGACTTTGTTGCCATGCTGCACGTCCTTTCGCTGGCGTTAACTCAATTGCTCCGCCACCCAGCCCTGCACGCTGTGTAGTGCGGCAGGCAGTTTGCTGGCATCGCTGCCGCCGGCCATGGCCATATCGGGCTTGCCGCCGCCTTTGCCGCCGACCTGCTGGGCGACGAAGTTGACGAGTTCGCCGGCTTTGATTTTGCCCACGCGGTCTTTGGTCACGCCGGCGGCCAGTTGCACTTTGTCGCCCTCCACGGCGGCGAGCACGATGGCAGCGGTTTTAAGTTTGTCCTTGAGTTTGTCCAGCGTCTCGCGCAGGGTTTTGGCGTCGGCCCCGTCCAGCCGCGCGGTCAGTACGTTGACGCCGCCAACATCGACGGCCAGGGCGGCAAGTTCGTCGCCTTGCGAGGCGGCCAGCTTGCCCTTGAGCATGGCAATTTCTTTTTCCAGCGCCCTGACATGGTCAAGCGTTTGCTGCAGGCGGCCTTCCAGATCGGCGGCAGGCGTATGCAGGGCGGCGGCGGCGGCCTGCACGGTGCCTTCGGTCGCCTGCGCCCAGTGCAAGGCATTGAGGCCGGTGATGGCTTCCACGCGGCGAATGCCGGCAGCGACGCCGGATTCGGCCACAATCTTGAACAGACCGATATCGCCCGTGCGCGCCACATGCGTGCCGCCGCACAATTCGCGGCTATCGCCAATATCGAGCACGCGCACGGTCTCGCCGTATTTTTCGCCAAAGAGCATCATGGCGCCGGTTGTGCGGGCCTCATCGATAGTCATGAGGCGCGCCTGAGTGGCGGTATTGGCGAGGATTCCGGCATTTACGCGGCGTTCGACTTCAGCGATCTGCTGTGGCGTGACGGGCGCGCCGTGCGTGAAGTCAAAACGGGTTTTATCCGCATCGACCAGCGAACCTTTTTGCTGCACATGATCGCCCAGCACTTCGCGCAGGGCCTTGTGCATGAGGTGGGTGACGCTGTGGTTGCGCATGGTGGCAGCGCGGCGCGCGGCATCGACCTGCGCCTGCACGGCATCGCCTACCTTGAGCACGCCCTGTGTGAGCACACCGTGATGGCCGTGCACGCCGGCCTTGATTTTTTGCGTGTCGGCCACTTCAAACATCACGCCGGGGGCGGTGAGCCGGCCGGCATCGCCCACCTGGCCGCCGCTTTCGGCGTAGAAAGGCGTGGTGTCGAGCACGACCACGCCGGCCTGCCCCGCTTTCAGTTCGTCTGTGCTGGCGCCATCAGCGTACAGCGCAACGACGCGGCAAGCGTCGTGGGCCATTTCCTCATAGCCGGTAAAAACGCCCGCCTCGCCTTCATATTCGAGCAGTTTATCCATCTTGAACTTGCCGGCGGCGCGGGCACGGGCGCGCTGAGATTGCATTTCGCGCTCAAAACCGTCTTTGTCCAGATCAATGCCCAGCTCACGCGCCATATCGGCGGTCAGGTCGTAGGGGAAGCCGTAGGTGTCGTATAGCTTGAAGATGTGCTCGCCGGGCATGATGAGCTTGCTGTTGGCGATGTTGGCTTCCAGATAGGTTTCAAGGGCAACGGCAAACGGGCGTTTATCTTCGGCTTTGGGCTGGTCGGCGTTATCCAAAACGTCTTTCAAATCGACGACCAGTTTTTCGTTAAGACGACCGGTTTCCCGCGTGGAGAGGACAACCTGCTTGCGCCCGGCTACGCTGCGTGAGACGGCAAAGAATTCAATACCATCTGCCGTTTTCAGTTTCAGCGGTTCTTCCATACCTTCGGCGGGCAGCAGGCTTTCGAGCTTCAGGAACTTCATACCCGCTAGCACTTTGTTAAACAACTCCATGCCGTTTTCCAGCGTTTCGCCAAAACGCACTTCTTCATCGCGCAGCGCCTCCATGATGCGGGTTTGCTGCTCTTTCAGGTGCGAGTAGGCGCCGCCCATTTCCTGCACCAAATCAGGCACGAGTTTGTAGAAGAAGGGCTGCTTCTGCCCCAGCTTGTAACCGTGTCGGATGGCGCGGCGGATGATGCGGCGCAGCACGTAGCCGCGGCCTTCGTTGGAGGGAATGACGCCATCCGCAATCAGAAAGGCGCAAGCGCGGATGTGGTCGGCAATCACTTTCAGACTGGGCACGTCCTGGCTGTAGGGCACGCCGGTTTCGCGCGCGGCGGCCTGAATCAGTTTTTGGAACAGGTCGATTTCGTAATTGCTGTGCACACCCTGCAAAATGGCGGCCACGCGCTCCAGCCCCATGCCAGTATCGACGCAGGGCGCGGGCAGTTTTGTGACACTACCGTCTTCGTGCATTTCGAACTGCATGAACACGTGGTTCCAGATTTCGATGAAGCGGTCGCCGTCTTCATCGGGGCTGCCGGGCGGGCCGCCGGGGATGTGCGGGCCGTGGTCGTAAAAGATTTCGCTGCACGGGCCGCAGGGGCCGGTGTCGGCCATCATCCAGAAGTTGTCGCTTTTGTATTTGCCGCCCTTGTTGTCGCCGATGCGAATCACGCGCTCGGGCGGCAGGCCGATGACTTTCGTCCAGATGTCGTAGGCCTCGTCGTCTTCGTAATAGACGGTGGCGAGCAGCTTTTCGGGCGGCAGGCCATACACCTGGGTGAGCAGCTCCCAGCCCCATTGCAGGCTTTCTTTCTTGAAGTAGTCGCCAAAGCTCCAGTTGCCCAGCATCTCGAAGAAAGTGTGGTGGCGCGCCGTGTAACCGACGCTTTCCAGGTCGTTGTGCTTACCGCCCGCGCGCAGGCAAGCCTGCACGCTGGTGGCGCGTTTGTAAGGGCGTTTGTCGGTGCCGAGAAACACGTCTTTGAACTGCACCATGCCACTGTTGGTGAACATGAGCGTGGGGTCGTTGGCGGGCACCAGCGAGCTGGAAGCGACAATCTGATGCCCTTTGGATTCAAAAAATTTAAGGAATTTTTCGCGGATTTCAGCGCTTTTCATTGATTTTTTCCCGAGACGGAAGAAGGCGTTACGGAAGAAGCATAAGGGTTGCAGATGGGTTGCAGATTCTAACACTGCCGAATGGCTCCGCCCATGCCGCCCGCAGCGACGGCGCGCAGCAACCGGGCAAAAAAAGGATTAGGTCACGCTGGCGCAGCACTAACAAAAACCCCGCCTCACGGGCGGGGTTTTCAACCCGGACGCAGCCACCAGCGAGGCGACCGGGCGAAGTAAAAGCGGGCTTATTTGCGGCGCTTGCCCTTTGCCGGTGCACGTGCGCCCGCAGACGACAGCGCTTGCGTCCGCGCCACGGCGTTATCCAGCGCTTCCTTGGCCGGTTTGCGATTCGCCCAGACGGCTTCCAGCTCCTCGTCGATCACGATACGCATTCGTTCGTTCTGCGCCGGACGCAGCTTCGGCATGACGGCATGCTGGCTCAACTGTCCTTCCGCCACGCGCAACGCCGCCATATCCTGGTTCAGCAGACGGCTGGAGGCAGTCGCCTTAGCCACGGGCGTCAGCGGCAGAAAACCGCCGGCCGTCGTCATGTTAATCTGCACTTCCGGGCTGAGCAGATAGTTCACAAACTGTGCGACACCGCGGGTTTCCGCAGGGCTGAGCTTGTCGAGCGCCCACAGTGAGGCGCCGTCGGCCAGCGTGTTTTTCGGTGCGCCATAAACATCATCGTGATACGGCAATGCAGAAACGCCCGCTTCGACCGTCTTGTTCGCCAGCAGCTGCGGATAGAGCGAAGAGGTGCTGGTCAGCATTGCGCATTCGCCGCTGGCAAAGCGCTTATCGCCCTCGTCGCGGCGGCCGGCCGGATGGAAATAATTGGCTTTAACCCAGGAAGCCATCATGGCGATGTGCTTGACCTGCGGCAGGCTGTTGAACGTCGGCCGACCTTTGGCATCGCTGACGCTGACGCCGTCCCAGGCGCTCAGGTTATCGATAAACACCCACACCGGCCATGAAGTCGTGAAGGGGCAGGTGACGCCCGAAGCGTACAGCGCGCCCGCCGTATCCTGCATCTGCTCCCAGGTCTTCGGCGGCGTGTCGGGATTCAGGCCCGCCTTGCGAAACGCGGCTTTGTTGATATAGAGCACCGGCGTCGAAAATGCCAGCGGTAGGGCCGACAACTGGCCGCGTCCATCGACCAGGCCTTCGCGCAAAGCAGGCGAGAGCTTACGGGCATCGAACGGGATTTTTGCCGCCTTCATGATCGCATGCAGCGGTTTGAAACGCGCACGCTGTGCGACAAACTGTTCCCGTTCGGCGCTCGTCACCAGATTCAACTGTTTGGGCGCTTCGCCCGCCGCACGGCGCACCAGCGTCACCCGCACGTCTTTATGCTGATTGTTGAAGGCATCGATCAGGGGCATGATGCGTGCCACGCGATCTTCTTCGAGCTGATGGCCGAGCGCAATTTCAGCCGGGCCGCCGGCCGGCACGGCAGCGGCCGGCGCTTTACGGGGCGCCTTGGCCTTGCCGCGCGCCGGCGCAGCAATCAGTGAGGAAGAAAAGACAAAGGCGCCCAGCGTCGTCAGCGAAATTGCCAGCCATGTTTTACGCATTTTTTATTCCTTCAGAATGAAAGATGCCATTATAAGGACAGAGGCATCGCTTGTCCGCCCCCAAATGACATGGCGGCGGCGTGTGCGTCGTCAGCCGGATACACTATGTCTATGCGTGTATAATCCATCGCCTATGTCTATGTATTTGCATCATTTACCTACAGGCGCTCCCGATGCGGTTTGATGAACTCGGCCTCGCGCCAGAACTCCTGAAAGCCATTGCCGACGAGGGTTACACGCAGCCGACGCCGATCCAGGCGCAAGCCATCCCCATCGTACTTTCCGGACGCGATCTCATGGGCGGCGCCCAGACCGGCACCGGCAAAACAGCGGCGTTCGCGCTGCCGCTTCTGCAACGCATCCTGCCGTTCACCAGCAACAGCCCCTCACCCGCGCGCCATCCCGTACGCGTCCTCATTCTTGCACCGACGCGTGAGCTGGCCATTCAGGTCTACGAGTCTATCGTGACTTACGCCAGATATTTACCGATCCGCAGTCTATGCACTTTCGGCGGTGTCGACATCAAGCCGCAGATTGAGGAAATCCGCCGCGGGGTCGAAGTGCTTGTCGCCACCCCTGGCCGCCTGCTCGATCTGGTCGAGCAAAAATGCCTGAATTTTGGCCAAGTACAGGCGCTGGTGCTTGACGAAGCCGACCGCATGCTCGACATGGGCTTTATCCCCGATGTCACACGTATCATCAAACTGCTGCCCGCGCAGCGGCAAAGCCTGTTGTTCTCGGCCACTTTTTCGGAAGAAATCAAAAAGCTCGCCGACAAAATGCTCCACGCGCCGACGCTGATCGAAGTGGCACAGCGCAACACGGTATCGGAAACCATCGAACATCGCGTGCACCCGGTCGCAGCGACCGCCAAACGCGCACTGCTCGTCAAGCTGCTGCGTTCGAAAGAGTTCACGCAAGTACTGGTCTTCACACGGACGAAAATCGAGACCAACCGGCTTGCCCGGGAACTTCAGCGGGCCGGCATCGCAGCAGATTCAATCCACGGGAACAAGAGCCAGAGCGATCGTCTGAAAGCCCTCGAATCCTTCAAGGAAGGCACGACGCATGTGCTCGTTGCCACCGACGTTGCCGCACGCGGGCTGGATATCGACGATCTGCCGCATGTCATCAACTACGAGCTGCCGCATACGCCCGAAGACTATATCCACCGCATCGGCCGCACCGGGCGCGCCGGCAAGCATGGCACCGCCGTTTCCCTGGTCACTGCCGATGAGGTGCGCTATCTCGTCGACATCGAAAAGCTCATCAAAAAACCTATTGAGCAGATCATCATTCCCGGTTATGCGCCGGATGAGGACTATGAATACCCACCGAGCGGAAAGAAAAAACGCTCGTCGCGTACAGCCGGCCACGAGGTATCCGCTACATCATCGACGCGTGGGCGCCGTGCGATCAAGGCATCCGGGGCACCAGCGCCGATCAGCACAATCGCGCCCGACGGCTTTGACTTCAGCAAACCCTACGAACCCAGGCAGAGCGCACCATCTGCCGCCGGGCAAACACGGGCATCCGCCGCCCCCGGCCTTGACCGGAAGCGCAAGCCGCTTGCCGCACTGTTAGGCGGTCAACGCTCGCCCAACAAGGCCAATCCTGATCAACATTCCGGCCAATAATCGAACCTGCGAGATTGACCGGCGGCCGGACTCTGCGCCGTTCTGACCTAGCACTTTCCGCCGTCGCCATCCAAGCCACTTCGCAAAGTCATCAAGGTTATTTTTCCGCCCTTCCCCGCGTTTTCCCGCCCTATCCCAGCCTGGCTCGCCATCTTCCAGTTATTTCGCATCCATCGGCTTATGCCGCCTGGAAGATTTGGAAGTTCCCCTGCGTTTGCGGGAATCTGTCGGGCGCGTGGGCGGCGGATTCCCCACCAATTTGAGCACCGCCACCGAAACATTGTCCCCGATGCCTTGCGCCCGCACTCTTGCCTGGGCAATCAGCGCATCACACGCCCTACGCGCGGATAGTTTGGTGACAACCAGGCCAAGCTCGGCGTCTGTAAAGTAATCCCAGAGGCCGTCCGAACACAGCAAGAAAGCGTCACCCACCCGCAGATCGTTCGCTTCTCCATAATCAATATACGGTGCTTCGATGCCGCCCAGCGAGGTCACGAGCACATTACGGCGCGGATGTTTTTCCGCCTCGTTCGGCGAAAGCAAACCATTGGCCACCAAAAATTCGACATAGGAATGATCCGTTGTCCTCGATAGCAGACGCTTCCCGCGGAAATGGTACAGGCGGCTGTCGCCACAGTGCGCCCAAGTCGCCTTATTGGATTGCAGCAGCAGCATCACGGCCGTACTGTGCGGATCTTTTTCATTGACGAAGCGCAAGGCTTTGATCAGCATGTGCGCTTCGTTAATATTGGCTTCGAACAGCTGTTGCGGCGATTCATGGCGTACAAAATAACGCTCGAAATTGCCGCGTGCCGTATGGATGACCTGCTGTGCGGCAAGCGCCCCGCCGGCATGACCGCCCATGCCATCCGCCACAACGGCCAGCACAAGGTCACCGCTCGGGTGCGAAAGCAGGACCACACGATCCTGTTGTTCGGCGCGGTCGCCCTGATGCTGCGCAACACAGGCATCAATACTAATCGCCGTCTGCTTTTTTAACATCTTCCTGCATATTCCATTGAGTCGGTATCCGCACCGACGCCTTCCGCTATAATCAGATCACGGTATGAGACACCGCTTTTTTCTACCGTCTTCCATCTATTTTCCTTGGGAATAGTCCTATGAGCAACCGTCTCTCACAAATTGTCACCCGTACCGGCGATGCCGGCACCACTGGCCTCGGCGATGGGTCGCGCGTCCCCAAAGACTGCCAGCGCATCGATGTCATCGGCGAGGTTGATGAACTCAACTCGACGCTGGGCGTACTGCTTGCCGAAGATCTGCCGGAAACCATCCGCCAGCCCTTGCTGCAAGTGCAGAACGATCTGTTTGATCTGGGCGGTGAAATTTCCATCCCCGGCTATGCCACCATCGGCGAGACGCACATTCTGCGCCTCGAACAACTGGTCGCCGACTTTAACGCCGAACTGCCGCCGCTCAAGGAATTCATTCTGCCCGGCGGCACGCGTGCCGCAGCGCTGGCGCACCTTGTCCGCTCGGTTTGCCGCCGCGTTGAACGCCGCGTCGTCAGTCTCGGCAACAACGAGCCGCTTTCCGAATACGCGCGCAAATACCTCAACCGCCTATCCGATCTGATGTTCGTCCTCGGTCGCACGCTGAACCGGGCCTCCGGCCGCGGCGACGTACTCTGGGTTCAGCACAAGCCCGCCGCAAAACCATAACGGCGACACAGCGCCCAAGCCGCCTGCCGGTTCAACAACCGTGCTGGCGGCAATCCACTTCATCCGGAAAATAACGCGCACAAAATTCAAATCGTATCTGCGGGTCGGCACCCCTTCAGAAATACGGTAAAAGCGCTCGCGGATTCACTGCAGCACGCGGCCATGATAGGCCGGATAAGCGAGACCCTGCCCCAGAACCATTTAGCAGCACGCACCCAGCACAGTAAAATCGCGCACCTCGACCCGACCCCTGACGAAAATAGGGGCGCATAATCGTCAAGAGACGGCGCGAGCGTAAAGCGCCTGCAATTTTGCTGGACAGTATGGATGTCCTGTCCGGGCCTACATTGCTTCTAGCGTTTCTTTGACGGTGAATTGTCTTCCTTGGGCGATGGCGCAATCTCCTGACGTACCGCCTCAACCAGACCATTGAGGTCGCCGCCTTTCATACCGATCTCGCCTAATACGGCATCGAGAATCGGCTGCTGCGCACGATAAGCCAACGCCGCCGAAACCGCCTGCTCGGCAAGATTGCCGCTGCCGGTAGAAGCCGCTTCGCCCGCCGCGCCGCGGCCGCCACGATTCAGGCCGTCGACCTGCACAATCTTGATACCGTCGATTTTTTCCATCGGCTTCACCGACGCCATAATGATTCCGGGCAAGGCGTCGAGCAGCTTCATCTTGATTTGCATGGCAATCTGCTCGGCCGCCAGCGTATTCAGTGCGGCATTGCGCATTTCGATGCCGTTGGCCTCGACCTGATACTGAACCTGCTGCGCCTCGGCTTTGATCTTGACCGCCTCGGCATGATTTTCTGCGGCATCTTTTTCCGCCTCGGCCGCAATGCGAATGCCGATAGCGCCCTGTTGCGCCGTCTGCTCAGCAGCGACGATAGCAATCTGCTTTTCGCGCTCGGCAATCGCCACTTCGCGCGCCGTCTTAACCTCTTCCTCGGCGCGCGCGGCCAAAGCGCGCGCTTCATTGGCCTGCTTTTCGGCCTCAGACTGCGCCTTCGATTTCTCGGCGATAGAGATCAGTTTGTCCTGATCGGCAAGCGTCGTCCGCTTTTCCTGTTCGATCTTCGCTACCTTCACTTCACGGTCGGCCTCAATCTGGCGCTGTTGAACCGCACGATCCTTTTCAACCTCGGCCTCCTGCACCAAACGTTCGGCGTCAATCTTGGCCTGCTTCGCCTCGCGCTCGCGCTGCGCCGTCACTGCCGCCACTTCAGCCGCTTGCTGGGCATGGCGCTCTGCCACCTCTTGTTGCTGCTGCAAGGTGGCAAATGTCTCTTCCTTTTCGATATTGAGCTTGAGCTGGGTCGCCTCGTAGTTTTTCTGGGCGATCGCCACCGACGTATCCTGTTCGATTTCGTTGCGCTCCTTGGCGCGTTGCTGCGTCTGTTGCGTCAGCTTGGTCAGGCCTTCGGCATCAAAAGCGTTCTGGGCATCAAAGAATTTGATCGGTGTCTGGTCAAGACGGGTCAGGCTGACCGATTCAAGTTCCAGGCCATTTTTCAGCAAATCCTCGGAGACGGCATTCTGCACCGCCTGAATGAAATCGGCGCGCTTGTCGAGCAACTGGTGCATGCTCATCGAAACCGCCGCGGCGCGCAGCGCATCGACGAACTTGTCTTCGACCAGCTCCTTCAGCGAATTGGGCGCCATGGTTCGTTGCCCCAGCGTTTGCGCTGCATTGGCAACGCCTTCCGAACTGGGGATGACGCGCACAAAGAAGGCGGCGACGGCGTCGACACGCAGACGATCAAGCGTAATCAGGCTATCCGCTCCGGCGCGGGACGCTTCGAGCTTGAGGGTATTCATATTGATGTGCACGATCTCATGGAAGACCGGAAGCACAATGGCGCCACCGTCCATGACGACCTTTTGTCCACCCAGCCCCGTCCGCACAAAAGCCAGCTCCTTCGAAGCGCGCTGATAAAGGCGCGAAAGCACTAAACCGACAAGCAGCAGGCCGACGAGAATGGCGACGGCCAGAACAACGATCGTGACGAGATTCATCATAGCTCCCTTAAAAACTGGTTATGAAATCAACGCAAATTTCCCTGCATCAGTGGTTTTACAACAACTCCGGATGCGGATTGGCAATCACCAGAAAACGCGAACCGGAAATCTGTTTGACCAGCAGCACCGATTCACCGGAATTGAGCGAAACATCTTCGCCATCCGGCTCGACATGGACATAGAGCGTCCGGCCGTGTGCATTTTTGACCCGCGCCTGCGCAGGATACCCTTTGCGCGCCGTGCCGTTGATGATGACCGCCACATGCCCGACCAGATTTTCCAGCGGCTCGGCGCTACTTTCGTCGTAGGGGACGAGGCGGGCAATGGCTGCGGCAGAAATCCGCACAACCGGCAGGGCGCCGCAAAAGGCGGCGACCGCCGCGACGAAACTCGGCAAATAGAAGCCAAACAATGCCTGAACGAGGCCATTGAGCACAAAACCAAGTACCGAGAATGCCGTCAGCAAGATGGCGAAAATAATCAACACCGGCACCTTGCCAACATGCAGCCAGCCAAGCCATGCGTCGAAAAAGCCGGCGCTCTCACCCACCGATGGATCGGGGATCAGCTCGTCGAGCCAGCCCGAAAGGCTGAAGCCAAGCAATAGCGCCAGCCCCTCGATCACTGCCAGGGCAATCAACAACATGAGCGCCAGCAGAAAAGGCCAGGATTGCGGGACAAAAAAGAGTTCCATCGCAACTTCCGGTCAGGTCAATCCGGCACAGACGCATCCGGCAGCGCCTTGGCCGCCTTGATCGTTGCCAGACGCTCACTGATTCGGTGCTCACGTTGCAGTTCGGCGATTTCCTTGAGTCTGCCCGCATCCCCCACCAGCCCGGAGGTCAGCCCGGTCGCTCCGGTCTGACGCGCCAATACCCGGCCAAATGAAGCCGCCGCGCCGTCCGCGCGCATCTGACGCCCGTATCCGTCATCATGGGTTTCCGCAACATCCGCCGCTGAAGGCGCACGGCCTAGACGTGCATGATAATCGGCAAGCAGTTGTTCCAATTCACGTTTTTTGGCAAGCAGCGCAACGACATAACTCTCCAGCTCTTTTGCCTGGTCAGACTGTTCATCGAAATTTTTCTGCAACACAGGCAGCAAATCTTCAATATCCGCCTGGCGACCAATCGCCGTTCGCGCCAGATCTTCACGGCCATTCGCCAAAGCGGCGTCAATCTGGGCTGAGAGTGTTTCATGCTCGGCGTTCAGGCGCGCCATCTGGCTCAATGCCAGGTGTTTTCCGGCTTCGGCTCGACCCAAATCGCCGCGAACCTCATCGGCAACCTGTTCAATTTCGCGTATCGATTGCATCATCGACGCTTCCGGCGCCAGATTCTCAGCACGATCAAGCAAGGCATGCGCACCGCCGGCAATCAGACGGGAAATACGGGTTGTAATGCTGTCAGCCATTTTTACGCTCCTTCTCTCTACGGGTTGCAATGATTTCCATAATTTCGACGATGCCCGGCAGATAGCGTTCGATGGATTCCCGCTCGTAAACTTCCGGCGCAGAAGTCACCGCCGCGCGCAAAATCCGCGTCAGCAGGCGGAAGCATTGCTGGGCGAGCGCCGCCTCCAGTTCTTTTGCCATCGTTTCGCCCGCCTCCGCCGTTTCGCTGACAGGCATCGACGAAGCCAGAATCGCCATCAGCTGCGGCACGGTTTCCAGCGCTGCACCGACCAGTTCCGAATGCTGCATACTACGGCGCTCCCAGACGGCCACCGAATTTGCCAGCGCCTGCACCAATCCTTTCATCGACTCAGCGCACATCTCCGGATCAGCGCGTTCCGCATCCTGTTGACGACTGCCGGCAACCAAAGCGCGCAGCTTTTCACTCGGCGTTTTACCCGTTTCCGGACGTGCCGACAATAACCACTGAAAATCCTCATCCGGCAATCGAATTGAAAGCGTCTGCATCTGCGCCATACTTGTCCTCATTAGTCTGTAATTCATATAACTTTGCATCAAATATAAAACAAAAGAATTCAAACGTAAACACTTGCATTTGTAAATTACAGGAATGCGGCCCAACGCCATCCAGCGCACTACACCGCCTGATCTTTGCTTTTAGAGTCAAAAAATGCGTGCGGAAGCGGACAAATTTTTCATGCACCATCCATCCGGAAAGCCGGAAAGGCACATTCCGAACCCGCATTATTCGCCGCATGAGAACCCGCTGCCGGCTTGCCACCATGGGCTGCAACCCCGGTTAACGCGTGGCTTGCGGCGACACGCATTGCGCGATGCACGGAGAAGGCATTTTTGCCCTGCCCGCCGCAAGCGCAATGCCGCGCTGGACACACTTCCGGCACCTTGCTCGGCAGGCATTGAAGTGATCCAGCGCCCCGTCAATGAGCGTGCGGATCCTGAGCGCCATCAACTACGCGGCAGATTGTTGCAGGTGACGCCCTCGTTCTACGGGAAATTCGGCCCGCGTGCTCCCTCAAATTCACACGTAAAGAAGAGCGCATCCTGTTCCCTGCGCAGCCTCCAGAGCAATGGGTCGCCTGGTATTTCCAGCATGTCAGCCGTTAGCAGTTGCCCGGGCCGAGTGTCACATTTGAGCTGCGCGCCATCGGCAAGGTAGAACGGCAGCTGGCGATTTCCGGCGATCGGCTCGGCGGGCAGCAAAATACCTTCCAGGCCGGCAATTTCATGATGATGCCCTTGCGCCGCAAACACCGTTCCCCGCTGGAGCGGCGCCGTCACGCGCGCAACGACGTCGTAACGCGGCCGCGGATGACGGGTACTGGTCGGCATACCGAGCAGCGCGCAGGATAGGATACTGAAGATCGCCTCAAAGCCAAGATAATGCGCCGGGTAATAAACCAGCGCGGTCTTGCCGTTACGGCTGACGGGAACGCCTTTTTCCTTCAGTACCCGCCAAGTGGCCTCATCATCACACGCCACGACGACATACACACCGCCGCACAGGCTCTGTTCATCCTCGCGGCGGAGCAGGTTGACGACGTCAATGCGCCCATTATCCGCAAAAATCCCGCCATCGCGTTCAGCGCACATGAGATCGGGAATTTCGACGGCACGCGCGATCGGGCAGTAAAAGGCCGGCACATCCGGCGCAAAGCCTTCCAGATGGTTGAGCACGATGCCCATCTCGGTCAGGTCGGGAATCGCCCGCTGCCTGACCGCGGACAGCATCTGGCTCCGCCGCGCCAGTGTCGCACGGCAATCCTCGCCCAGCGCCCAGACGGCATCGAAATCCGGCACGGCGATTTCCTGGCCATTGACGCATATCGAGCCGGTCTTCGGATCGTAGATGAAATCGTATTCACTCGCCTTGCCGATACTCAACACCGTCAGCCCGGCTGTGCGCGCCCAGGTGTACAAACCAATCAGCAGCGATGGCTGGTCTCCTTCGGCCAGCGAGTAGACGACGCCTTTTTCCCGCACCTTGCGGGCGAACAACGGCCCCGCCACTGAGTCGGATTCCTTGGTCACCATGACCACATGCTTACCGTTTTCAATGGCGGCCAGGACGTGTGCTGCCGCCGTTTCCGGCTTGCCGGTGCCTTCGATCACCACATCGAAGGGCATGCGCATGGCAAGCAGCGCATCGCCAAACACCAGAAAAAACCCGTCCTGATACGCTTTCATCCCCGCCGCATAGCTTTCGCACACGGCAATCCGGTCTTCCGCAATGCCGAGCGCACGGTAAGCCACCACGCACTTGTGCACATCCCGTCCGCACAGCACGCGAATACTCAACCTGTCGCTCCGCGCGGCGTAATAAAAAAGCGAGTGGTTAAAACCGGCCACACCGATGATCGCCAGCGCCACCGTTTTTCCGGCTGCAGCATCAAACAAGAGTTCGTAATTCATCAGCGCCTTCCTGCCAGGCAAGCTGCGCCGGCGGAGACCGCCTGGCGCAGCACCGTCAACACCAACCCATCAGCGACCATCTGCCATCTGCCGGCACTCTGACCGGCTTTTACGTCTTACGCCTTACGCCGTCCCCCCGACCGTCAGGCCGTCGATGCGCAGCGTCGGCTGGCCGACCCCAACCGGCACGCTCTGACCATCTTTACCGCAGGTGCCGACGCCTGTGTCGAGCGCCAGATCGTCGGCCACCATCGACACCTGCTGCATCGCTTCCGGCCCGCTGCCGATCAGCGTCGCCCCCTTGACCGGATAGGTGACTTGACCGTTTTCGATCATATACGCCTCGGACATCGAGAAAACAAACTTGCCGTTGGTGATATCGACCTGCCCGCCGCCGAAATTGACGGCGTAAATCCCTCTTTTCACGGAACGGATGATCTCCTCGACATGCTTGTCGCCGTTGAGCATCATCGTATTGGTCATACGCGGCAGCGGCAGATAAGCGAAGGATTCGCGGCGGCCGTTGCCGGTTGAGCGGGTGCCCATCAGACGGGCGTTGAGGCTATCCTGCATATAGCCTTTCAGAATGCCGTCCTCGATCAATACCGTGCATTGCGTCGGATTGCCCTCGTCGTCGATATTGAGCGAACCGCGCCGGCCAGGAAGCGTTCCGTCATCGATCACGGTCACGCCCCTGGCAGCGACGCGCTGGCCGATACGGCCGGCAAAGGTTGAACTCCCCTTGCGGTTGAAGTCACCTTCCAGCCCATGCCCAACGGCCTCGTGCAGCAGAATGCCCGGCCAGCCCGCCCCCAGCACGACCGGCATGATGCCCGCCGGCGCCGGGCGCGCGTCGAGATTGACCAGCGCCTGATGCACGGCCGCGCGCGCATATTCGCGCAGCAGCGCATCGGTGAAACAGGCATAATCACTGCGACCGCCGCCGCCCGCTGAACCTTGTTCGCGCCGCCCCTTGCCATCATCGACAATGACCGTCAGCGATACGCGCACCAACGGGCGGATGTCGGCGGCTAGCCGGCCGTCACTGCCGGCAATGAGGACGACATCGTATTCGCCGGCAAGAGAGGCCATCACCTGAACGACGCGCGGGTCTTCGGCGCGGGCATAGGATTCCAGCCGTTCGAGCAGGCCGACTTTCGTACCGGCGTCAAGCGAAACCAGCGGATCGTCGGGCAGATACAGGCTGCGCGCCACCGGCATTTTGTACGCGCGCGTGCGGGCGATTTTCGCCCGCCGCTGCTGGCCGGCATCGGCAATTGAGCGCACGGCGCGGGCGGCATCGCCCAGCGCGCCATGGCCGATATCGTCGGAATAGGCAAAGGCCGTCTTTTCACCCGCCACCGCCCGCACGCCGACGCCTTCATCGATATTGAAACCGCCGGACTTGACGATGCCTTCCTCCAGGCTCCAGGCCTCGGAACGGCTGTACTGAAAATAGAGGTCGGCGTAATCGACGGCATGCGTCATGATCTTGCCGAACACCTGCGCCAGCGCACTATCGTCCAGCCCATACGGTGTCAGCAGGGTTTGCCCGGCCTGCGTCAGCAGCGATGTTTCCTCGGCCAGAATTTGCGTTTGCCCGTTCGGCGCGCGCCTTGCATTTTTCGCACTCATTACCTTCCTCGTTATCCAGTCTTTCTGTCTTCTTTCCGTCTATTCCTCAATCCGCCGACAGGCATCGCCGCCAGTTACATCACCCGGTGCTGGAGCGCCGGCAGGCTGGCGCGCACATCGGCCAGACGCGCCGGGTCGAGATCGCCGACCACGACGCCTTCTCCCTTGTCGCGTCGCGCCAGCGTCACGCCCCACGGATCGATCAGCAGGCTGTTGCCGTGCGTTTCGCGCCCATTTTCATGCTGCCCACCCTGCGCAGCGGCCAGTACATAACACTGGTTTTCGATGGCGCGGGCGCGCAGCAGCACTTCCCAATGCGCCCGGCCGGTCGTTTCGGTAAAGGCTGACGGCACCACGATCAGGCTGACGACGCCCAAACGCCGATACAGCTCGGGGAAACGAAGGTCGTAACAGATGCTCAATCCGACACGACCGCACGGCGCCTCGAAAGCCACTGGCTGCCGGCCGGCTTCGATCGAGGCGCTTTCATCGTAACGTTCGCCGTTTTGCTCAAAACCGAACAGATGAATCTTGTCGTAGCGCGCCACCCGCTCGCCTTGCGGATTAAACACCAGACAGGTATTGAGCACCTTATCCGGATGCGAAGCGGCCAGCGGCAGCGAGCCGCCGACCAGCCAGAGACCGTGGCGACGCGCGGCATCGCGCAGAAAGTCCTGGATCGCCCCCCGGCCGTCCGGCTCGCGCAGCGCGAGCTTGTCGCGCTCGCGCATGCCCATGACGGCAAAGTATTCCGGCAGAACCGCCAGCCGCGCGCCTTGCGCCGCCGCCTCGGCGAGCAGGCGGTCAGCCACCGCCAGATTTTCGTCAACCCGCGGCGTAGACACCATCTGGATGGCCGCCAGGCGGAACTTCACAGCAGCGTCTGTTGCGGCGGCGCCCGCCCCCTCATTCATGTGCGGCATCGTCTTTCGTCTCCGTGTCGTGGGTGGCAGGATTGGATGCAGGTTGTGCCGAATCGGTGAGGGGCACCGGCGCCGCGCCATCAACGGCCTCATGAACCGCATGACCGGCGGCCCCGCCATTGGCGGCCGCAGCGTTCTCATGCCCGTTTTTTTCTCCGACGGCATTCTTGCCCGCGGCATCAGCCGCCGTTTTGGCCGCCTGCCGTCCCAGCTTTTCGACCTTGGGGTCGTCCCAGTTGCCCGTCACCAGATAATCGAAGCCGAACATCTGGTTCAGCGGATCCTGCAACAGTTTGTTCGCCAGCAACGTCGCCACACCCGCCACCGGATTGACCAACGCCACGCCCAGCGCCGCCGTCGTCCCCAGTTCCGGCTGTACAGTCACGAACAGGCGCTGCGTCTCGCGCTTGAGGTCGGTCTCGCCGCGCATGAGCACACGCGCCGCCGGCCCGTCGATCTGCAAACGCTTGGTGCGCATGACGCCGCCCTTCAGGGCGAGATCGCCGGCGATGCTGTCAAAGGCAAAACCGGCGCTGAACACATCGCGGAAATCGAGCGAGATGCGGCGCGGCAAGCTTTGCAGGCTGATCAACCCGAGCAGGCGCCCGGCGCCCGGCTTGACCTTGAGAAACTGGCCGCGTCCGGCTTCCAGCGACAAGGCGCCGTCGAGAGCGGCCAGCTCGAACCCCGTCGGCGCGCCGGGCCAGTCCAGCCGCCCCGCCAGCTTCGCCGTGCCTCCGCTGATCATGCCGACATAGCCGAGCTGGTCGAGCAGTTTGCCGACATCATCGCTATTGAGCGTGAAATTCAGATGCGTCCGCCCCAGCCCCGGCGTCATCCGCCACTGCCCTTTGCCCGTCAGGATGCCATGCGGCGCATTCATCTGCACCTTATTGAGGTCCCAAGCTTCTCCGGCATTGACCGCCTGCAGTTCGAGCCGGCCAAAGCGGCGCTTGCCAAAACGGAAATCCTCGGCCACGACGTCGAGCGCCGGCAATTCCTTCATCGCCTCCTTTTCCTCGTCCGTCACTGCGTTTTCACTTTCTTCCGGATCGATGATCAATTGCTTCAGGCGTGCCGTCAGCTTGCCGCGACCAGCGCCGTCCCAACGAATCTCGCCGCCGGCCTGGCGCGAATCGAGATGCAGCCGCCACTGTCCGGACGCCGCCTCGGCATTCAGCGACACGTCGTTCAGAAGACGGCCAAAAGCGCGCAGCTCCGGGGTGGCGAGGCTGACGGCATTGGGCATCAAACCGGCGGCCGACTGCCCGCTTTGGGCATTGCCCCCGGAGTCTGTCTGAAACAGCATGCGCCAAAGATCGAGGTCGATGCGCGGGGCCGATACGCCGACGATGAATCCCTTATCCGGCAAGGCCTGCGCACGACCGATGCCGAGCGCCGCCCGTTCAACGACGAAGCTGCCGCCCTGCCGGCGGCGAATGGCCTGGAAAGACAGTTTCTGCCCGAGTGAAGCCAGCAATTGATCGCGCATCGTACCTGCCGCATCGGCCGTCAGGATGCGCTTTTCAAAACGCAGCGGCAGCGATTCGTTCGCCGCTTTGCCAAATGGCTCGGGCAGGGTCGAACGCAACCCGGTCAGAGAGGAGTTGATGACCAGATCGGCGTCGCGTTTATTGATGCGCACCTCGCCACGATAGGCGGCCGAACCGGACAGATGCGCCAGCAGCGGAAAGCCCTCCGCGCCCTGTCCGTCCTGGGACTCGGCGGCTTCGCCCTGCGCTTTATTTTGTCTGCCCGGCCGCTTGACCGGCGCGCCGGCGCCGCTTGGCTGGCGCAGCTGATCGACGTTGGCCGTGCCGTTGAGCGTGATCAGCACGCGCCCATCCTTTTGCAGGCCGCCCTTGATGCTCAATGGCCCGCCGAACAGGCTGGCGCGGATTTCCGGCAGATTCAGTTCGCTGCCTGAAAACCGGATGCTGCCGTTGACCTGCCGCAAAGGCGGCAGCGCCGTATCGACGGACACGGTATTGTTCTGGAAGCGATATTCGCCCTTGATCTTTGCTTCATTGAGCTGCTGCTCATCGAGCGGAATCTTCAGCGCAATGTCCAGATGCCCGTTGCCGCTCGCGCGCATGCCTTCGGTAAAGCGGTCGATCCGTTCAGCCACCGGACTCTGATCGATGAATTTAAGGAACTCGGCGGTCGGCCCCTCGGCCTGCCCCGTGATCTCGATGACCGGCGTATCCAGATCGAGATCGGGAATTTCCGCGCGCGTGGCGCCGAGCTTGGCGCCGAGAATCGTCCCGCGCTGCGCATCGACGACCATGCCGGCGCCGGCAAAACGCAGATTGCCGTAAATATGTTCGATGCGCGGCCAGCCGTTGGCGTAATCGAGCACGACATCCTCGGCCTTGACCGTCACGAGAAACTGCCCTTTGGCCGGATCGAGAAAGGGAAAATCCGCCAGATTGCCCTTGAGCGTCAGCTTGGCCTCGCCGGCTTTGCCGGAAATCAGCGAATCACGCAGCCAGTTCCGCGTCGCATCGCCAACGGTATGCGGGATGTAGCGCCAGACGGCGCGCGCATCGGCGTGCGTCAGTGTGGCCTTGAGGTCAATGTATCCCGGGCCCTCTCCCTGTTTGCGGTACACGCCGGCAGCCGAGCCGGCGGCTTCCGCATTGGCGAAGGCAAGCCGCGTCAAATCAACATCCAGCCCAGCTTCGCCGAGGGTCCAGCGGGCCTGCGCATCCAGGCGCTCCAGCTCCATCCGCGCAACCGGGAAGACCCCCGGCAGATCGATGCTGGCGCGTGTGCTGTCCAGCATGAGGTGGCCGCCCTTTTCATTGACCGACGCCTCCCCCGACAGACCGGCAAACCCCGGCAAATCGCCTTGGGCGTTGAGCGCCAAGCGCTGGAAGCGGCTCTCCAGCGCATACGTTTTCAGATTGCCGGCAACGGCGTCGCCCTGCCAGCGGGCATCGAGGCCGGAGAGCTGCCCGCGCGGATGGTATGTGGCAAGGAATCGGCGGACATCCGCCGCCAGCGGCAGATACGCCGTCAGTTGACTCAAAGCGCCCAGGTCGATCTGGTTGGCCGTCAGGCTGCCCGAGGCATTGTTCCCCTGCGCATCCGTATTCCAGGCAAGCCGGAAATCCATCGGGGCGATGCGGACGCCGGCGGCAGTATCCGCGCCGGGGTCGGCGGCCTCAGACGCCGCCGCTTCGGCGGCCAGCGTTGGCTGGGATGCAGTCATCAACGCCAGCTTGCTGCCGCTCGCAACGATGCCGCGATCCGTCCGCTGCACGCTCACCCGGCCGGAAGCCTCGGTCAGCGCGAGCATCGGCAACTCCGTATGCAGCTGCATGGCGACATCGCGCAGCAGCAGATCGGCGGTCATCTCACGCAGCGCGCCGCGTTCGATTCCCGCCCAGAGACGCAAGGCGCCCTGACCGCGCAAAAGCGTCAGCGGATAGTCGATCCACTGCCGCCAGGCCGCCAGATCAACATAATCGATTTCGGTAAAAATATGACCTTTCCAGTCATCGAGGCGATCGATATCGCTGCCGGAAAAATCGCCGCGAATATCGATGTGCGAAGCCAGCGCCGCAGGCGGCTGCGCCGTCAGGCCGAAACGCCGCCGCCTGCCGAAATTGTCGAGGCCGAAATTCAGCGCTTCCAGGCGCAGCGCCGGCGCCTGCCGCAGGGCATCTTCCCAGATCAGCGTGGCGTTATGGATACGGATGCGGCGCTGGGCGAACACCCAGTCAGAAAATGCCGAACCGCTCGCCTCATCATCGGCCAGCGCGATCCCGGCAATAAAAAAGCGACCGTCGGCGTCGCGGCGCAGATTCAGCGTCGGCTGATCGATACGCAGCAGGCGCAGCTTGAGCGTGCCGCTGGGCACAGACAGCCAGGACACGACCGCCTCGACGCGCGAGAAAGCCAGCGCCGGCCGGCCTTCAGCGTCGAGCACACGCACGTCGAACAGGTCAAAATCGGGATTGATGCCGTCCCAGCTTGCCTCGATGCGTCCGATGCTGACCGTCTGGCCGAGCGCCTGGCCGGCGAGCCGCTCGATGGATGGGCGATACACCTCGATATTGGGCAGAATGCTGTAGCGCAGCGCCAGCACGAGTGCGACAAAGCTGAAATAGACAATCCAGAACGTCCACCACAGCGCGCGCCCAAACCGCCTGACCGCCGTCGATGCCCGCAGACGCGCCATCCAGGGAAAAGCGCCGGCCAGCCGCTGCTGAAGGGAATGGACGAACCCGCGCGGCATCAGAGGCCTCTCGCGGGCGGGGAGTTTTGCCAATTCTTACGCTGCGTCACTAGAATGCCGGAAAGGATGAATCGAGGGAGCGCCATTGTACTCCAGACATCCGCTCTGGCCGTCTGGACGGAGTCTGGACGGGCAGAAAACGCCTGCAAAGAAGCGTCCGGCAAACCCGCATGGACAGGGCATTTTCCCAGCCCCTCTGAACCCCTTATGGATAGGTTATTTTCGGGCAGGCACCTCTGGAACCCTTATAAATAGGGCGTTTTCGGATAGGGTGCCCGGAGATGCCCTAAATACAAGGGCTTCCGGGCATCCCCGCTGAAATGCCCTAAATACGCGGGCTTCAGGCCACCTTTTTTTGGGGAAGGCGTCACGGAGCCGTCGCTTTGGCGGTCGATGGGATTTTAATTCTCCCCCTGTGGGGGAGATGCCCCGAAGGGGCAGAGAGGGCAACACGCCGGAAGCTTCGGTTTCTGTTATTTCAGAAGGGATTTGATTTTGTCCCTGTGCTCTTTTTACTTTTTTACTCTCTCCTAAAAGGCAAGGGGCTATTCGGGTGCTCCGAACCCCGCGTGGAGTGGGCGTTTGCAGGCAGGCACCTCTGGAACCCTTATAAATAAAGGGCTTCAGGGCAGGTGCCCCGGAGATGCCCTAAATACAAGGGCTAGCGGGCAGGTGGCCGGAGATACTTTAAATAGAGGAATTGCCAAGGCTTGCGCGCTGACCTTTCCTCACGAACCGTTTCTTGATGCCGTTGCGCTGAGCGGCAGCGCACCCCGCTGACTTTCCCACCTTCTTTCTTTATCTCGCCAAAGAAAGTCAGCAAAGAAACGCGACCCCAGGCGCAGAAAACTCCTTGTCGCGGGTTGCCTGGCGGCGGGCTTGATAACTCGCTTACGCTCGAACAACCAAGCCCTTGCTTCCGCCAAGCTGCCCCGCGTCCCTGAAATAGCGGCTTCCTTTGCCAAAATACGGCGTTGGCTTCGCCTTGCCGTACTACTCGTACTGTCTGCGTCTCGCCGCCTTGTCTTTTGGCAAAGTCGAGTCGCTATAGATTGTCTGGTTTTTAAAAGGGCTGCCCGCAACCCCGCGTGGATAGGGCGTTTCTGGGCAGTTGCCTCTGGAGCCCTTATAAATAGGGCGTTTGCGGGCGGGGTGCCCGGAGATGCCCTAAATACAAGGGGTTTACGGGAACCTCCTCTAAAACGCCCTAAATACGCGGGGTTCAGGGCACCCATATTTGAGACGCCCCAAATATAGCGGCTCGACTTTGCCATGTGAAAAATAGGCTGTTAACCCCTCAGCCCTTTGGGCAGCTCCCCTTTTTAAAAGGCGAGCGAAACGGTCGTTATATTTTTTGATGCTCTGAAGCCCTTGTGTTTAAAGGGCTTCAGAGCGATTTATGTTTTCTGATCTGTTTGCGCGGGTGTGCGAGGCGCTGCTGCCGGCGAGCGCGGCAGCAGCAGGTTGAGCAGTACGGCAAGGCAAGGCCAACACGGCAACGCCGTAGTTTGGCAAAGGATACCGCTGCGCTCAGCTCAGTTTCGCTCGGACGGCGGGGCAACGTTGAAGACTTCAGCCAGGGTCGTCACGCCGGCGGCGACTTTCATGGCGCCCGAGATACGCAGCGGCTTCATCCCTTCCCGATAAGCGAGGTCACGGATTTTGGCGACTTCGGCATTGTCGGCAATGGCCTGCTTGATGTCCGGCGAAAGCGTGAGGATTTCGTATAACCCGATGCGGCCGCGATAGCCGGTCATGCGGCAGTCGAGGCAACCGACCGGCGAATAGAACTGCGCTGGGCGATTGGCTTTCCACGGGGCGACGAGGCGATCCCAGAGGGCTTCATCCTCAGGCGTGGCCGGATGCGCCTGTTTGCAGTTCGGGCAGAGCACGCGCACCAGCCGCTGCGCCATGACGCCGATCACTGTGGCGCCGAGCAGGTACGGCGGCACGCCCAGATCGAGCATGCGGGTGATGGCCGCTGGTGCATCGTTGGTATGCAGCGTGGAGAGCACCAGATGCCCGGTCAGCGCGGCCTGAATGGTGACTTCAGCGGTTTCCAGGTCGCGCACCTCGCCGACCATGATGATGTCCGGGTCCTGCCGCATCAGCGCGCGCACGCCTTCGGCAAATCCCAGGTCGATCACCGGCTGTACCTGCATCTGGTTAAAGGACGCTTCGACCATTTCGATAGGGTCTTCAATGGTGCAGACATTGACGGCAGGCGTGGCAAGCTGCTTGAGCGTGGAATAGAGCGTCGTGGTTTTGCCCGAGCCGGTCGGCCCGGTAACAAAGATGATGCCGTGCGGACTTTCCGTCATCGTGCGCCATTTGGCGCGGTCGTCGTCGCTAAAGCCGAGTTCGCTGAAATTGCGCACGAGCACTTCCGGGTCGAAAATCCGCATGACCAGTTTTTCGCCGAAGGCCGTGGGCAGCGTCGAGAGGCGCAGTTCGGCCTCCTGTCCGGCGGCGGTGCGCGTCTTGATGCGCCCGTCCTGCGGCCGCCGTTTTTCGACGAGATCCATGCGGCCGAGAATCTTGATGCGGCTGGTCATGGCCGTCATCACACTCATCGGAATCTGATAGACCTGGTGCAGGACGCCGTCGATGCGGAAGCGGACGATGCCCAGTTCGCGTCGCGGTTCGATGTGAATATCGCTGGCGCGCTGTTCAAAAGCGTACTGCCACAGCCAGTCGACGATGTTGACGATGTGCTGGTCGTTGGCGTCGAATTGCCGGTTGGCCTGGCCGAGTTGCACCAGCTGCTCGAAAGAGGAAAGCGCGGTATTCGGCCCGCCCGCCTGCGCCTTGAGCTGGGCCGCCTTTTTGACCGAGCGCGCGAGATTGTAAAACTCGACGAGGTAGCGCGCCACGTCCGGCGGACTGGAAAAAACGCGGCGAATGCTTTTTTTGCTGATCGACTCGATTTCCTTTTCCCACTCGCGCAGGAAGGGTTCGATGGTTGCCACAACGATCTCGCTCGTCGTCACCTTCACCGGCAGAATGCCAAAGCGCGTCGCGTAAGCGCTGGACATCACGTCGGTCACGGCGGTGAAATCGATCTTCAGCGGATCGATGTGGAAATATTCCATACCGAGACGTCCGGCAAACCATTCGCCAAGCGCCTCGAGCGTCAGCGGTACATGCGGCGCGCGCAGCGACTTCCATTTCTGATCGGCGATGATGACCAGCGGGTGTTCCGTTAAGCGTTTCAGGCGGCTTTCGGCCAGCAGGGCGTTGGCTTCTTCCGGGTCGACCAAGCCGTCGCTGACCAGAAAGCCGAGAATTTCAGCCACTGTCAGGCGATGATCCGGCCCGGTGTGATCGGTCTTTTTATGGCTTGTATGGCGTTGTGCATTCATCATGGTTTTCCGGCTTGCAACCTGCGGCACTATACCCGACAAGACGCGGATGGCTCAATGCCAACGGCACATTGCAAGGCATCGTATGAGGGCCGCGCGCCTTGCGAAAACCGGCGCAACACGGGCGCAGAAAACTGTTTCATTTGGTTAAATTGCGTGGAACATCGAAAATGAAGGTATTAAAATTCACCCATGTATTCACGGGCATTCGCGCGTACCCTTCATACGCTTTTGCACGCTTTTTTACCTTCTGAAACCTTCTGAAAGGAAAATCCGATGAAACCCCGGCGGTTATCCCTTCTTGCCCTGAGTTCGGCGCTATTCCTGGCGTTACCGGCCATAGCGCAGCAAGGCCCAGCGGGCGTGCCGGGCGCACCGCTGCTGGGCGCGGAAATCGCCCCCCCACCGCCGCCGCACACAGCGCAGCCTACGTTGCTGCCCAGCGCCGAAAAAACACACGCTGTTCCTCAATGCCGCAAAGCCAAGAACATCAAGCAATGCGAGGAACGCCATTTCCGCCGTGTGGCGCGTCGGGAAGCACGCGCCGCCTGCAAGGCGCAGCCACAGCACAAGCGCAAAAGTTGCGTCAATCGCTATTTGAAGAAAAGGGCAAAAAAGTAACCAGAGCGAACCAGGGCGCTGTTAAAAGCAGCCGCTCAAACGCGCATAAAAAATGCACAAAAAACGCCTCTCCTGCTAACGGGAGAGGCGTTTTTATTTTGCCCATTTCGTATCAGAGGGCGTCTGCCGGCGGCGCGTCCTTCTGATCGCCGATTCCGTTCGATTTCCCCGATAGCGCCAGCATCAGTTCATTGATGCGCTTGACGAAACCGGCCGGGTCATCGAGCGTGCCGCCTTCGGCCAGCGTCGCCTGTTCAAGCAACAGATTGGCCCAGTCATCGAAACGGGAATCCGCGCCCTCGCCTTCGTATTTCAGCCGCAGCACCGCCGGATGTTTCGGGTTAATTTCAAGAATCGGCTTCATCTCCGGTGCTTTTTGACCGGCAGCCTTAAGGATGCGCGCCAGATTGCCGCCCATATCGTGCTCGTCGGCGACAATACAGGCAGGCGAATCGGTCAGGCGATGGGTCACGCGCACATCTTTAACCTTTTCGCCCAACACCGCCTTGATTTTTTCAGTCAGCGCCTTGTATTCGCCGGCAGCTTGCTCGGCCTCCTGTTTTTCCGCCGCATCTTCCAGTCCGCCCAGATCAAGGCCGCCTTTGGCGACCGATTGCAAGGTCTTGCCGTCAAATTCGGTCAGATAGCCGACAACCCATTCATCGACACGGTCGGAGAGCAGCAACACCTCGATGCCCTTCTTGCGGAAAATTTCCAGATGCGGGCTGTTTCTAGCCGCGGTAAACGTCTCGGCGGTCACGTAATAAATCTTCTCCTGCCCATCTTTCATGCGGGCAACGTAGTCGGCAAGCGAAACGTTTTCTTCTGGCGTATCGGTATGCGTCGAAGCAAAGCGCAACAGTTTGGCGATGCGTTCCTTGTTGGCAAAATCCTCGCCGACGCCTTCTTTGAAGACACGGCCGAACTCTTGCCAGAAGCGGGCATATTTTTCCTTTTCGGCCGCCTCTTCACTGTTGGCCAATCCTTCAAGCAGGCCCAGCACTTTCTTGACGCAGCCGCCGCGAATGGCTTCGATGTCCTTCGATTCCTGCAAAATTTCGCGCGAGACGTTGAGCGGCAAATCGTTCGTATCGACGACGCCGCGCACGAAGCGCAGATACAGCGGCATCAGTTTTTCGGCATCATCCATGATGAACACGCGGCGCACGTACAGCTGGATGCCGTGGCGCGCGTTGCGGTCCCACAGGTCAAAGGGCGCGTGTTGCGGAATATAAAGCAGCTGCGTGTATTCCTGCCGCCCCTCAACCCTGGCGTGTACGTAGGCCAAGGGATCTTCAAAATCATGTGCGATGTGCTTGTAAAACGCCTGGTACTGCTCATCGCTGATTTCCGAGCGGGGCCGCGCCCAGAGCGCAGAAGCCTGATTGACCGTCTCTTCTTCGCCGGTCTCGACTTGTTCCTTTTTCTCCTCATCCCACTTTTCCTGCTTCATCAGGATCGGCAGCGTGATGTGATCGGAATACTTGCGAATGATCTGGCGCAGTTTCCAGCTGGAGAGCAGTTCATCCTCACCCTCGCGCAGGTGCAGCGTCACGTCGGTGCCGCGCCCAGTCTTTTTGACCGTCTCGACCGAAAATTCACCTTCCCCCGTCGATTCCCATTTGACCGCCTGATCCGCCGGCAACCCGGCACGGAGAGACACGACTGTGACTTTGTCGGCAACGATGTAGGAGGAATAAAAGCCGACGCCGAACTGGCCGATCAGGTGCGCATCTTTGGTCTGATCGCCCGTCAGCGCTGCAAAGAATTCGCGCGTGCCGGATTTGGCGATGGTGCCCAGATGTTCGACGGCTTCCTCGCGCGAGAGTCCGATCCCGTTATCCGAGACAGTAATCGTACGCGCCGCTTTGTCGAAGGATACGTGGATTTTCAGATCGGGATCATCGCCCAGCAGCGCCGGTTCGTTCAACGCCGCAAAACGCAGTTTGTCACAGGCATCGGACGCGTTGGAAATCAGTTCGCGCAGGAAAATTTCCTTGTTGCTGTACAGCGAATGGATCATCAGGTTGAGCAGTTGCTTGACTTCAGCCTGGAAGCCAAGCGTTTGCTTATTCTCGCTCATGCAGTCACTCCATTAATTAGGATTATTTAAATGTAGTCCGGATCTCGCCGCGATGAAGCGCTATCGCTCAAGCACATCAAACGGGCGCGCCGCCAAAAATGGCGATCGGTTTGCAAATGGGGGCAAATCCGGCGCTTTCAAGCAGAGTCGCGGATGCACCCAGTTTTCCGGCAAAGCGCGCTTTGCCTTGTAAAGAAAGAGCATTCCCCGACTCGATTATTCTTCCGCCGCGCCCGGCTGCCGCGGACTGCGTGCGCAATACAGGCTGCTGCCGATAAGCAGAGCAATGCCAGCCAGCGACCAGGCATCCGGAAAATCGTCGAAAAACAGATAACCGGCCAGCAATACCCAAACCAGCTGCGTATAGCCGAATGGCGCCAGATAGGACGCCGTTGCCAGCTTGAGTGCGCGAATCATGACCAAATGGCTGGCACCGCTGATCAGCCCGATGAGCACCAGCATGCAGAAATGCAGCAGGCCCGGTGTTACCCATTCCGGTAGAACGAGCAAGGTGTAGATGACGCTGCCGACCAGGCCGGGATAGAAAATCAGGCAATACTGGTTTTCGATGTTTGCCAAACGCCGGGTCATCACCTGATAGCAGGCAAAAAGAACCGCATTCACGAATGGCAGCAGCACCGCCCAGGTAAACAGGCTGCTGCCGGGACGAACGACGATCAGCACGCCGGCAAAAGCAATAAAGCTCGCCACCCAACTGCCAAACGGCATTTCCTCACCTAGAAAAAGCACCGCAAGCAATGCAATGAAAATCGGATTGAGGTATGCGATCGAGGTCGCCTCAGCCAGTGGCAGATATTTGAGTCCCGCCGTAAAGCAATAGGACGCGCCCGCCAGGGTGAAACCGCGCAGCAACTGCCAGCGCAGACGGCGGGTGCGGATCAGGGAAAAGCCGATGCGTGGGCCGAGAAAAACGATGAACAGGAGGGAGTGAAAGAAAAACCGTGCCCAGAGAATCAGATTGATGGGATAAAAACGCGACAGATATTTTGAGAGAACATCCATCAGCGTAAACAGCACGACCATGCCGAGCACCATGCACATACCGCGCTGCGCCGGCAACAGCCGGGAGAAAAAAGTGTTCATCGGCAAGGTTCAGGATTCGATGGCGCGGTAGGCAATTTCGACGACTTCAACCTCACGCCAGCCGAGCGGACTCTGGAAGCGCACCGTGTCGCCCTCGCGCGCCTTGAGTAGCGCGCGCGCCAGCGGCGAAATCCAGCTGATCCGGTGGCGCGAAAAATCCGTTTCATCGACGCCGACAATCTGGTAGGTCTGCGTCTCACCCGCCTCATCGTCTACTTCGCGTATCGTCACCGTCGCGCCGAAAAATACCTGGTCGGTCCCTTCCTTGCGTGCCGCCGGATCGACAACTTCCGCCAGATCCAGCCGTTTGGTCAAAAAACGGACGCGGCGATCGATTTCACGCAGACGTTTCTTGCCGTACAGATAATCGCCGTTTTCCGACCGATCGCCGTTGGAAGCCGCCCACTGCACGGTTTCGACAACGGTCGGACGCTCCGTATGCAGCAAATGATCAAGTTCATCCCTGATCCGCGCATAACCGCCGGGCGTTATGTAGTTGCGTGTGCCCGGCGGCAAGCCGGGAGCGGCGTCGAGGCCGGTTTCGTCCTCACTTTCGTCTTCGCTTTCCCGGACAAACGCTTTATTCATGCCTCTTATACCCTATCGACCCTTGCTGTGATGCGCAGCACTCCACCACCTCGCCCCCGATTCATCGGCGCAAAGTATGGCTCAAAATTGGAAATATCTACCAATCAAACCCAGACATGCCAACGACCGGCAAATCTGCGGACACGATTCTATCCTGATCTGGCCACCGTTTCACTGGCATTTTGCCCGTATCGGGTCTCTTGATCCCCCTGATTTCACATGAACGCAGGCAAAACCCCGGGCAAGGGTCAGGAAGAGAATGAAACCAGATCAGAGACGATTTCTATTTACATTGCCGCAACAATCGACGAGAATTCCGGCCAATTTTCTGGCGTATAAAAAGCAAACCACCGCGCTAGATAAACTTGGGAATCGCGCGAACTCGCCGTCGTCCAGTGCGGCAGAGCGATGCGATGTTTGTTTATTGGCTTGCGGGGAGGCAAGCCAACGAGGAAAAATATCGATGCGCTCGACGCCACTGGACTCATTTCGCTGGATACCCCTGCTGTATTTCATCCACCGCTGGTGTGGCGCGCTGTTTGGCTGGTTGCTGTTCATCATTTGCCTGACCGGCACGTTGGCCGTATTCAAACATCCGCTCAAAGTCTGGGCCAATCCCACGCTGATTTCGACGCCGGCTGCCGATCATTACGGCCCGGACAAAGCGCTTTCTATCTTCCGCACTACCTACCCAGAAATGCAACCAACACTGCTCGCGTTTCCTGTCGACGCCTATTCGGTACATCTATATTCCTATGCGTTTCGTCGCCCCTCCGGCGAAGCAACGCGCGCCTGGCTCAATCCTGCCACCGGCCGCCTGATCGAGCCATTGCCTTCCGATCTTTCCGATTTCATCCAGCGCCTGCATGCCGGGCTATGGATGGGTCGTACCGGACGCTGGATCGTCGGCGCATTGGGTCTGCTGATGGCACTGGGTCTGCTGAGCGGTCTGGCGCTGCATTGGCGACGGCTCAGGCGTGACTTGTTTCTTCAACCATTGCTGCATGCAGGACGCCGCCGATGGTCGGACATCCATAAGCTGACCGGCACATGGCTGTTATTCATGCACCTCTTGTTGGCATTGACTGGCGCCTGGTTGGGATTGGAAAGTCTGCTGCGCGCACCGGGGCCGCATCCTTTAGCCATGACAGGCGAAAAATCCAAGCCCACTGCCGAAATGGCATCGATCGCGCGCCTGCTCACGGCAGCGCAAGAGGCGCAACGGGAAACACAACCCGAATTCACGCCAACGCACATTCGTTTCGATGGATTTGGCGCTGCCGGCTCGACAGTGCGCGTACAAGGAGATTTGCCCGGATCTTCTTTGGTACAACGCGGGCAGACAATGGTCGTACTCGATGCTGAATCTGCGGTTCCACGACAAACGATCGACCGTACGCGCGAAGGCTGGGTACGACGTATTCTGGCGGCAATGCGCCCGTTGCATTACGGCTATTTCGGCGGGATCTGGAGCAAACTGTTTTATTTTTTCGTCGGCATCGGCTCCTGCCTTCTCCTCTTCTCCGGCCTGTCCATCTGGGCCGCGCGTACCAAAGCGCAAAGCGGAGCCCGGCATCGGCCTGTTCCCGCAACAGATCGCGGCAATGCCATCGAACGCGGCAACGTCGCCATCATGGGCGGCTTGATGCTCACACTCGCGTTGTTTGCGCTGCTCAACGCACTCGCGCAAATTACGCTACCGGAGAACTGGCTGGCCTTTTTGCACGATTTTCCGCTTTCGCCTCTCCGCCTGCGCTCTTTAGACCATCCTGTCACCCACTCACACAGTCTGCCGGACGAAACATGGTTCAGCCGGCAACTTTCCGCATTTATCTTCACCTGGCTGATGATTGGCGGGCTACTTGCCGCCTGCCCCATACGGACGGCTTGGCCGGCCATGCTACTGGGCTTGTCTCTCTCGCTTGCTGCGCTGCCGTTCGCTTCGGCGCAAGCTGCAGGCGGCTTCTTGTCCGACTGGCAACGCGGCAACGGTGAGGCCGCGGGCATCGCGGCGGGTTCCTGGTTTCTGGCCCTGCTGAGTGCACTGGCCTTGCGCCGGTACCAGCTTGAAAAGGTAGTTACCAGTCGAAGGCAATGAGTTTTCACCATTAATAAAGAAAGGAAAGGAAGGGTATCATGTTCAACAAGAAAATTCTCTGTATTACCCTGGCGATGTGCGGCACAAGCGCCGCACTCGGCAACGAAACGACGCGTGTATCCGCACTCCCGGTCGAAGAAGACGCACCGCGCACGCTTGGAACGGTCACGGTCATCGAACGCGCCAACACGGTGTCGTCGAATGTCGCAACTCGTCTGCCGGCCGAAGCGATGGAAACCCCATTCACCGTGCTTTCCGTGTCCGGCGATATTATCGAGGAAACGGGTGCAACCCGCCTGTCCGATGCCATGCGCTACGCAGCCACAGTTGGCGGCACCGACAATTTCGGCAATGCCGGAGAATTCTTCAGCTCGCGCGGTTTCCAGCTCAGCGCCGGCAAAAACTACTTCCGCGATGGCCTACGTTACCGCAAATACGGGCAAGTGCCGCTCTACGATATCGAGCGCATCGAAATCCTGCGCGGGCCGGCCTCCGTCCTCTATGGCGCGCTGGAGCCGGGTGGCGTCGTTAATATCGTTACCAAAAAGCCGGAAGCCATCGCCAGCCAGAAACTCAACATGCGCGTCGGAGAACAGGGTTATCGGCAAATCATCGGCGACATTACGGGTCCGCTCACGGAGCGCATTCGTTATCGCCTGCAGGCGATGCATGAGAATGGCACGAAATTCCGTGATCAGACGAAGAGCACATCTACCGGTTTTTCTGGGCAGATCGACATTGACCTTACGCCGAAAACTTTGTTGACTGCCCGCGCGAGCATCTTCCGCGACCACCGTACAGGCGACCGGGGCACGGTGTTGGCGCGTGATGCGCAAGGCAACATCAATTTCGCCGAAGTGCCGCGCTCGCGTTTTCTTGGCGAACCGTTTGCCTACAATGATTTTGATGACATCAATGCTTCAGTGTCACTGCGCCACGAAGTCAACGACAACTGGCAAGTGCGCGCCGATCTTGTGCATTCACACCAGGATGAAGACCGGACGTATATCTGGGCCATGCCGAGCGATCAGATCGTCGGCACCAACGGCCTACTCCGCCGTCAGATCGGTGACTGGCAAGCCCGTCTGCGCGGCAAACTGGGACGGCTCGAAACTACCGGGAAATTCACACTCGGACCGACTCGGCATCGTCTGCTCATCGGCGCGGAATTCGAAGATTTCGACAATCATCGCGAGAACCGCCGCTACGCTTTCCCATCGATCAACATCTACCATCCGCACTATTTGACCTCACGGCCGCGAAACGGGCGTCAAACGCTCAATTCGCCCTATGCCAGCCATTTCAACAGCCGCAGTTTCTATGTGCAGGACATCGTCAACCTGGGCGAACACTTCACGCTGCTCGCCGGCCTGCGCCACGATCACGTGCGTGAAAAAGACCCTCGCGCCAACGACAAGATTCGCCAGACCTCGGACGGACTGACGCCGCAGATCGGCCTCGTCTGGCGGCCTGTGCACTGGATTTCACCCTACGCCAGCTTTACGCGCGGCTTTGTCCCGCAAGACGGCGTCGACCGCTCCGGAAAAGCTTTTGATCCGCAGAAATCCAAGCAATACGAAGCCGGCGTCAAACTCGACCTCTCGCCTGGACGCGCGTTCTTCTCTCTCGCGGCATTCCGCCTGGAACGCTTCAACCTCAAGATGACCGATCCCGAGGATCCGGCTTTCTCGCGCCTATCAGGCCTTCAGCGCAGCAGTGGCGTCGAAATGACGCTCGACGCCAAACCCATGCGCGGTCTCAACGTCATTCTCAATTATGCCTATATGAACAAGGCGCGGATTATCGAAGACAACCGTTACGCCGGACGCACGATCGCCAACGTACCCAAGCACGCGCTTGGCCTGTTCGCCGACTACGCCTTTTCCGGTACGCTACGCGGCCTGTCGGCCAATCTGGGCGTCACCTACGTCGATCACCGTTTCATCACGCCGCAAAACAATTTCTCGCTGCCATCCTACACGCTGGTCGACCTTGGTCTTCGTTACGCCATCACGCCTAAGATTGATGCCACACTCAACGTGCGCAACCTGTTCGACAAAACCTACTACACTGGCGCGATCAATTCGACGACGATTGGCGTTGGCGCACCGCGCACGGCCTATGCCGGATTGAACATGCATTTCTGATACAGGAAAACACAAGCAGGAAGACGCATCAAACCGGCTACGCCTTTGGAGAAAATACGCCCGAGCTTAAAGCCCAGCGGCTGGCGCCTTCAGCCGCCTGGGCGGGCGCCTTGTCTTACATAGCCTCGGGCAGCAGGGCCATCAGGCTCTGCCGCATGCACAAACAGTTCAGGCAGAAGCCGTCTCCGTGTTTTCCGCATCCCGCGCCTTTTCCGAACGATTCGCGCGACAATGCGGCTTCGCCATCAACCATGACGTCGCTGCCAGATCGTATGTCCTCTACGCTGATTTCGCCGATTGCCAACGCGCGGCAGACTCACCCCGCTAACGCTACGCCAGCTTCGGGCTTTACCGTACTGTATGCTGACCGTTCGCTGCTCGCGGTTAGCAAACCGCCACGCCTGCTGTCGGTGCCGGGGCGCGGAGAAGACAAGCAGGACTGCCTCATCCACCGCGTGCAGCAGGAATTCCCCGACGCACTGATCGTCCACCGCATCGATTACGACACTTCCGGCGTCCTTGTTCTGGCGCGCGGCGCGGATATGCATCGCCGGCTCAGCCGGCTGTTCCAGGATCGCAAGGTCGAAAAGCGTTACATCGCCCTCGTCGATGGCCGCCCCGCCCCGGCAAATGGCCGCATCGATTTGCCGCTTTGCGTTGACTGGCCCAACCGCCCCCGGCACATCGTCGATCCGGTCAATGGCAAGGCCGCGCTGACGCACTACCAGACGCTTGCCTACGATGCGCAAGGCAACGCAACGCGCCTTGCGCTCACGCCGGAAACCGGCCGCACGCACCAGCTGCGCGTGCATATGCAGGCGATCGGCCATCCGATTCTCGGCGACCCGCTCTATGCCGGCCCGGCCGCGCTGGCCAAAGCGAACCGACTGTTGCTGCACGCCGAGTTTCTGGCTTTTACGCATCCGGTTACGCATAAACCAATGCGCTTTCATTGTCCGGCGGGATTCTGACGCCCCGAACGTTAGGGCCGGTACGGGCAGGGGCACATCCGTCCCGTCCAGGCCAGGCGATACCACGGGCTCCATCAATAAACGCTGGCTAATCCAACGCGGCAAGCGCTGCCGGCAGTCTGGCCAGCGGCGGATTTTGGGCGAAATATTTGCGGATACCGTTGAAAATCGACTGCGCCATTTTTTCCTGATAAGCGCTGTCATTCAGTCGCTTTTCTTCTTCCGGATTAGAAATAAAGGCCGTTTCGACGAGGATCGACGGAATATCGGGTGCCTTGAGCACGGCAAAACCGGCCTGCTCAACGTGGTTTTTATGCAGCCGGTTAATCTGACCAATTTCCTTGAGGACAACACCGCCGAATTTGAGACTGTCACTGATCGTTGCCGTCTGCGAAAGATCCAGCAGCGTGCGCGCCAGCATTGGATCCCTGTTGGCGGCAATGTTGACGCCACCGATCAAATCGGCTTCATTTTCCTTTTGCGCCAGCCAGCGTGCGGCCGAACTCGATGCACCATGCTCAGACAGGGCAAAAACCGAAGAACCATTTGCGTCGGGACGGATAAAAGCATCGGCATGAATGGAAAGAAACAAATCGGCACGAATACGCCGCGCCTTCTGCACACGCACATTCAGCGGTACAAAGTAATCGGTATCGCGCGTGAGCATGGCACGCATATTCGGCTCATCGTCGATTTTCGACTTGAGCCGCTTGGCGATGGCCAGCGTCACATGCTTTTCATAGCTGCCCCGGCTGCCTACGGCGCCGGGGTCCTCGCCGCCATGGCCGGGATCAATCATGATCGTTAGCATCCGCCCGCCGCCTTTCTTGCGGCGTACGGTTTTTGGCGCATCGCCCGATGCGCCGGCCTTATCGGTCGAAACGCCCGGTTTCCTCTCCCCTGTCGCGGAATCGCCCGCAGTTCGGGCGCTAGCGAGCGTTTCGTCCTCTGCCGTGTTCTCCGCTGGCGCCGGATCATCCGGCGTGTCGTGTTTCTTGATCAGTTGCGACAGGAGATCGGGCGGCTCCAGGGGATACACGTCGAGCACCAGCCGGTAGCCGTACTGACCCACTGGCGGCAGCACGAAAACCTGCGGCTTGACTTCATTCTTCAGTTCCATGACCAGACGCACGACGCCCGGTTTAAAACGGCCGGCACGCAGCAGTTTGATATTGGGGTCATCCGGTGAAATCTTGCCCGCCATGCTTTCCAGCACACTGTTGAACTCGACATTCTCCAGATCGACAACCAGACGGTGCGGGTCTTTGATCGTGAAATGCGTGAATTTAAGCGGCGCACGATGTTCGATCGTCACCCGCGTATAGTCGGCCGCCGGCCACACGCGCACAGCCACGACGCCGGGACCGCGCGAAACCGCCGCACGGCCGAATGGCGTGACGGAAAAAAGGAGCGCCGCGCCGCCGACATGCAGCAGTTCACTGATCAGCTCGCGGCGCTTGAGTAACCGGCACGGAGGCTGCTCAGACATTGCCGCCCCGCTGTACTATAGGCATGCAGCACAAGCCGGCGCCCATCCGCCGGGCGGCTTTCCGGCCCGGTTTCTCCGGCAAAATGGAAAGCAATGCGCAGATCAGCTGCAGGCACGTAAGCAGCCGCCTTGTCCGGCCATTCGACCAGACAGACGGTATCGTCGCGGAAATATTCACCCAAGCCGGCATCTTCAAACTCACTTGGATCATTGAATCTATAAAAATCAAAGTGGTACAAGTATAATCTCGAAACAACATAAAATTCAACCAATGTGTAAGTGGGACTTTTGACCGGTCCTTCGTATCCCAGGCTGCGTAACACGGCGCGTGCCAGCGTCGTTTTGCCGGCACCGAGATCGCCGTCGAGCCAGACCACCATGCCCGGCGTCAATAATGGCCCCAATGCCCATCCGAGCGCCTGCGTCGCCGCTTCATCCGGCAGAGGCAGCGTTAATGCCGCCGCCGGCATCTGTCCATTTTCCACACTCTTGGTTTCTGCGTTCATTTGTTTTTACCGTTTCACCTGCCTTCTGGTTTTATCCACTCTCACCGGTATTACATGATCGGCTTTTTAGCCCATTGTCACCATTCTCACCATTGTCACACGAGACCGCACGAGTTTTTTCGGAGTTTCGGCAGTAAAGGGACGATTCATTGAGATCGACGATGCCATCAAAGCAAACAGACGCTTCCCCCTGCAGCAGCCCCGTATTTTAAGCAGATCCAAGCAGAACCGTTTTACCAGCCATCCGGCCATTGGGTAACCCGTCATTTTTGAACCGCGCGCGCCATTAATCACCTAACGATCATCTTGTTCAACTCAACAGATGAATCGACACGCCATATGCCCAAGCATTTTGCACGCAAGTTTGTACCGCCTGGAACGCAGTCCCTGCACGCAAATAGCCCGGTTGCTGCCTCATCGTCTGCCTCAGAAATTGTTCTCTATTTTTTCAGCATTTCCAGGCTATGATGCCGCCTATGCATGAAAACGACGCCTCGCCCGCAAACGCTCCGCACGCTGCACGCCGCGCAAACCCGGCGGCTACCGCACCGGCCAAAATCCGCACGGCATTTTGTTGGGATGGTCTGGCGCAGGCCATCAAAAAACAGGCGCGAGCGCTGGGTTTTAGCGGCGTCGGCATCGCCCCCGCTTCCCTTCCGGAACAGGCGCGGGAACAACTGGCGCACTGGCTGGCGCGCGGCCACCACGGCGGCATGGATTATATGGCCAGACACGCCGGGCTACGCGGCGATCCAAATGCACTGCTACCCGGCACGCTGACCGTTATTTCTCTGCGCCTGCCTTACTGGCCGCAACCGCCCGCACAGACTGAAACGCATCTACCAAGCGCGGATAACCCCGGAATCACCGGGGAAAGCAGCCACGACGAAAAATCGTCGAGGCACACAGAAGCGCACCCAATGGCTGGCACATCGGCGTGCATCTCATGCTACGCCCGTGGCCGCGATTATCACAAGGTCGTGCGTACGCGGCTGCAGAAGCTGGCCGACTTCATTACCACCGCGCTGCGCACCCAGATGCCGGAATTCCCATTCATCTACCGCGTCTTTTCCGATTCCGCGCCGGTCATGGAAACCGAATTTGCCCAACGCGCCGGCGTCGGCTGGCGCGGCAAACATACGCTGACCTTAACACGCACCGGCTCCTGGCATTTCCTCGGCGAACTCTACACTAACCTACCGCTGCCGGCTGACCCGCCTGCGGCCGACCACTGCGGTGACTGCCGGCGCTGTCTCGACGCCTGCCCGACGGGCGCCATTACCGCACCGTATGAACTCGACGCGCGCCGCTGCATCTCCTACCTGACCATTGAGCTTTCCGGCGCCATTCCGCCCGAGCTGCGGCCGCTGATCGGCAACCGCATTTACGGCTGTGACGATTGTCAGGCCGTCTGCCCCTGGAACCGCTTTGCCCGCCAGGGCGACCCGGCCTTTGCCGCGCGCACGGGATTGAATCAAGCGCCGCTCGAAGCGCTTTTCGGCTGGACGCACGAGGAGTTCGAGACACGGCTAGCCGGCAGTCCGATCCGCCGTATCGGCCACGAGCGCTGGTTGCGCAACATTGCTGTCGCGATGGGCAACGCGCCGCCCAATCCGAACCTGCAAGCCGCCCTGCGCAGCCGGCAGAACGACCCTTCGCCGTTGGTCCGGGAACACGTCGCTTGGGCGCTGGCGCGACAGCAGTGCACAAAAAACTCAGGATAGGGGATGACGCCCTAATCCGCGTGCCCGGCTGATGCCCGTTGAGGCCACGGGCAGACGCCCCGACTACCCTCGGAGCAAAGAACTTCAAGCGCTGATCGAAACAGAATCTGTCGCAATCGTGGCGACAGGCCGCGCCGGATCGCTGCACCATTCACTCCACGAACCGGGATACAGGCGGGCGCCGTGCAAACCGGCCATTTCAAGCGCCAGCAGATTGTGGCAGGCGGAAACGCCCGAACCACATTGCATGACGACCCGTTCGGGCGGCATACCGGCGAACAGGGCAAGAAATTCACGGCGTAATTCGGCGGCCGGGCGAAAGCGCCCGGAAGCATTGAGGTTCTCCTTGAAGCAGCGATTGCGTGCGCCAGGGATATGGCCGCCGACGGGGTCCATCGTTTCATTCTCACCGCGAAAGCGGTCAGCGCTGCGGGCATCGACCACCAGAAAATCCCGCCGCTTGATATTGCTCAGCACCTCATCGGCGCTCACCGTCCATCGGCCAGATTCAGGCAGCACATACTCGAACCGCACAGATTCGGCCTCGGGAAGCGTGCGTGTCAGCGGCCGCCCTTCGCCCATCCAGGCCTTGAACCCGCCGTCGAGCAGCACGACCCTCTCGTGCCCAAGCCAGCGCAGCATCCACCACAAGCGGCCGGCGACCATGCCCTCCGCATCATCATAGACGACAACCTGCGTCTGCCGCGCAATCCCAATAGCACCAAGCTTCGCTGCCAGTGTTTGCGGTTCCGGCAGAGGATGGCGGCCATTGCGGCCATTTTTCGCGCCGGACAGATCACGGTCAAGATGCATGAAAAACGCACCCGGCAGATGCCCCTCGGCATACGCCCGCTCACCATAGTCGGGATCGGAAAGCTGATGGCGGCAGTCAATGATGCGCCAGCCGGTATCGTTCAGATGCGCGGCCAGCGTCGCGCAGTCGACCAACAGCGAGGTCGGCGCCGGCCGGCATTGTCCATGTGCACCGGAGACCTCGCGGAAACCATTCTTGAAATCGGTCATCTCAGAGCCCCTGCAACCAGGCCGAAGCCTCTGCATCATCGTTGCAAACGCGCATTTCGGCACCTACAAAAACATCTATCAGCCAGGCGCTCCAGGCAACCCACTGGCTGTCCGTCACGACAGCAATCCGCCGAAAATCACCAGAGTGGGCGCGCGCAAAAACGATGTCTTCCCACGCCACATCGAGCGTCACGCTGGTCATTTCACGCAGATCGAAAAGCAGATCGGGCGGCCCTTCGGCGTGAACGGCCGCCAGTGCCGCCGCCTCGAACTCCTGATAGTCAGCCAGCGTGAATTCTCCATAAATGTTGACTTGCACCAACCTTGGCGAATGCTGAACCACAATCATGGCGATCTCCTTCATCGCATATTTTCTTGCGTATCCAGAATCAAGTTTAGCACCCTCCCGATTGCTCACTTTGCGCCATATTGCATCGCCGTACAGTGTGCATCGCCGTACAGTGCGCAAACGGTGCACTTGGGGAAATAGCGCGCGGAATCATGAGACATGCGAGAGGAAAAAGCGCGCAAAGCGTGTAAACTTCGCCTGTTTTCCGCTGGTTTTACCGGCATATCCATACAATTTTACAAAGGGGCGGCAGCGCCACTAAACACTGCTTTTCTACGACCTTGTGTTGATTCATTCGAGTGTGCTTATGGCAAAAAATACTTCGGCATCCGCCAGAGAACCCCAGGCTACGCACAATGCCAACGATTTACCGGACATCACCGGGCTGAAATTCGAGCCAGCGCTTGCCGAACTGGAACAACTGGTGCGCAGCATGGAAGACGGCCGCCTGCCGCTCGAAGAATCCATCACCGCCTACCGGCGCGGCAGCGCACTGCTCAATCACTGCCAGCATCTTCTGCAGGATGCTGAACACAAAATCCAGGTGCTTGAAAACGGAGCGCTGCGCGACTTCGATGCGCGCGGAGAGGCACAATGAATACGTCCGTGAACACGTCCGGCCATCTCCCTTTCTCCGACCTTTCTTTTCCTGACTGGATGCGGCATGTGCAGGCGCAGACAGAGGCCGCGCTCGACCGCCTGCTGCCCACGGCCGATACAACGCCCGCACATCTTCATCAGGCCATGCGCTACGCCTGCCTGGGCGGCGGCAAACGGATTCGCCCGTTGCTCGCCTTTGCCGCTGGCGAATTGTCCGCCGCGCCGGTAACGCGGCTGGAAACCGTTGCCTGCGCTGTCGAATGCATTCACGCTTACTCGCTCGTACACGACGACCTGCCCTGCATGGACGATGACGTACTGCGCCGCGGTCGGCCGACCTGCCATGTCAAATTCGGTGAGGCAACGGCACTGCTTGTCGGCGACAGCCTGCAATCATTGGCTTTTGAACTGCTGGCACACCCCCTGTCCGACGATCCGCAAATCCAGCTTCGTCAGACGCTTCTTCTGGCGCAGGCCAGCGGTTCGCGCGGCATGGCCGGCGGACAGGCCATCGATCTGGACGCAGTAGGCAAGGCGTTGAACCCGCAGGAACTGGAACAGATGCATACGCTCAAAACGGGCGCTTTGATACGCGCCGCCGTCCTGCTGGGGGCACTGTGCGGTGATCCGCCCGATGAAACGGCGCTGGCAAGGCTCGATCGTTTTGCCGCCTCGGCCGGCCTGCTGTTCCAGGTAATTGATGACATGCTCGACTGTACGGCCAATACGACGACTCTGGGCAAAACCGCCGGCAAGGATGCCGCCGCCGACAAACCGACCTACGTCAGCCTGCTCGGTCTGGCAGGCGCGCGCGATCTGGCGGAACGACTCCAAACGCAAGCGGTGTCGGCGCTGAAGCCCTTTGGCGAAAAGGCACGCAGGCTGACCGAACTGACCGATTTTTTTGTCCACCGGGAATTCTAGAATTCTAAATTTCTGGCAGACCAACATCTTTCCTACGTCAAAACCGAGTCGTCATTGCCCTATTACCCGATTGACTAACGACCTACCTTCAGCCCGATATCGATTCCATGACTGCCTATCCATTGCTCGACACCATCCAGCACCCCGCGCAACTGCGTGCGCTCGATCGCAAGCAGCTACCGCAGCTGGCTGAAGAGCTGCGTAATTTTCTCGTCGACTCGGTCTCTCGCACCGGCGGGCATCTGTCGTCGAATCTCGGCACTGTCGAGCTGACGATCGCGCTGCATTACGTCTTCAACACGCCGGAAGATCGCTTAGTCTGGGATGTCGGCCACCAGACTTACGCGCACAAGGTGCTGACCGGCCGCCGTGAAGGCATGGCCAGACTGCGCATGTACGGCGGCGTATCGGGATTTCCCAAGCGCAGCGAAAGCGAGTTCGATGCCTTTGGTGTCGGCCATTCTTCCACGTCGATTTCAGCGGCGCTCGGCATGGCGATCGCCGCCAGGCTCAAAGGTGAGGAACGGCACACCATCGCCGTTATCGGCGACGGCGCCATGTCCGCCGGACAAGCTTTCGAGGCGCTCAATAACGCTGGCATTGCCAACGTGGACATGCTCGTCGTCCTCAACGACAACGATATGTCGATCTCCCGCCCGGTCGGTGCGCTCAACAAGTATCTGGCACGCATCCTGTCGGGCAACGCCTTCAACGCCGCCCGCCGCGCCGGCGAAAAGGTCCTGTCTGTTTCACCCTCGCTACTCGAATTTGCCAATCGCGTCGAAGGCCACGTCAAAGGCCTGCTGACGCCGGGCACGCTGTTTGAGGAACTCGGATTCAACTACATCGGCCCGATTGACGGGCATGATCTCGACTCCCTCATTCCCACGCTGCAAAACTTGCAAAAGCTTAAAGGACGGCAGTTTCTGCATGTGCTCACGCGCAAGGGACAAGGCTACAAGTTGGCCGAATCCGACCCGATTCTGTATCACGGCGTTTCCCGCTTCCAGCCCGAGGTCGGCATCGTCGACAACGCCGCAGAGGCTAAACCAAGTTTCGCCCGGATTTTTGGCGACTGGTTGTGCGACATGGCTGAAGCCGATTCGAGACTCGTCGCCATCACGCCGGCCATGTGCGAAGGCTCGGGTATGACAGCTTTCGCAGATCGTTATCCTGAACGCTTCTACGATGTCGGTATCGCCGAGCAGCATGCCGTGACTTTTGCCGCCGGCCTGGCCTGTGAAGGACTAAAACCGGTCGTCGCTATTTATTCGACTTTTCTCCAGCGCGGCTACGACCAACTGCTGCACGACGTTGCCCTGCAAAACCTGCCTGTCGTCTTCGCCATCGATCGCGGCGGTCTCGTCGGCGCCGACGGACCAACGCATCATGGCGCATTCGACCTCTCCTATCTGACCTGCATCCCAAATATGGTCATCATGACGCCGTCCGATGGAAACGAATGCCGCCGCATGCTGACCACCGCCTATCGGCACGATGCGCCCTGCGCCGTGCGCTATCCGCGCGGTGCCGGCACCGGCGCGCCGATTGACCAATCGCTCGGAGAACTGCCGCTCGGCAAGGGACTCATCCGCCGTAAGGGGCACAAGGTCGCCCTGCTGGCTTTCGGCAGCGTACTGACATCGGCGCTCACGGCCGCAGAAACGCTCGATGCCACCGTTGCCGACATGCGCTTCGTCAAACCCATCGATCAGGCGCTGATTATCGAACTGGCGCGGGAACATTCTCTGCTTGTCAGCATCGAAGAGAACGCGCTGATCGGCGGCGCCGGCGCTGAAGTCGCCCGCACGCTTGAACATGCGGAATGTGCAGTCCGCTTCTTCCGTCTCGGCCTGCCCGACCGCTTCATTGAACACGGCGACCAGGCGCAGCTGCTGGCCGACGCCGGTCTCGACGCAGACGGCATCATCCGCACGGTTAATGCGCATCTCCAACCTTCCCAACAACAGGACACGCAATGAACGCAGCACAAAACAAAGACAAGATCGCCGATGTGCAGAATCTCGCCGATACGCGGCATATCGCCATCAACCGCGTCGGCATCAAATCCATCCGCCATCCCGTGCGCGTACGCGACCGTTCGGGCGGCGTGCAGCACACGGTGGCGGTGTTCAACATGTACGTCAATCTGCCGCACAATTTCAAGGGCACGCACATGTCGCGCTTCGTCGAGATTCTGAACACCAACGAACGCGAAATTTCCATTGAGAATTTTCCGGCAATGCTGCATCAAATGGCTGAAAAGCTCGAAGCCGAAACCGGCCACATCGAAATGAATTTTCCGTATTTCATCCGCAAAGCGGCGCCGGTTTCCGGCGTTCAGAGCCTGATGGATTACGATGTCACGCTGATCGGCGAGATCAGTCAGAGCAAGATCGTCTCGCAGGTCAAGGTCGTCGTTCCCGTCACCAGCCTGTGCCCCTGCTCCAAAAAAATCTCGGAGCGCGGTGCGCATAACCAGCGATCGCACGTCACCGTCACCGCCAGCATCAACCAGCTTGTCTGGATCGAGGAAATCGTCCGCCTCGTCGAGGAAGTCGCTTCCTGCGAACTGTACAGCCTGCTCAAGCGGCCGGATGAAAAATATGTGACTGAACATGCCTACGACAACCCGAAATTCGTCGAGGACATGGTGCGCGACGTTGCCGCCCGCCTCAACGCCGAGCCGCGCATCTACGCTTATACCGTCGAATCGGAAAATTTCGAATCGATCCACAACCACTCGGCCTACGCCATGATCGAGAACGATAAAAACCAGACTGCATAAATCATAAATGTAACCACTCGACAATCCACCTGCATCCACGTCCATCGAAACACTGAACGCTGCACGGATCGAACGATTGTCGCGCCACACAAACTACGCGCAGTACGCGCAATCACGCTAGAATAGCGCCCGCAGTACGGCGTATTCTGGCCAGCCTGACATCTCCTCGTAGCATAACGGATAGTGCACACGCCTCCTAAGCGTGCGATACAGGTTCGATTCCTGTCGAGGAGGCCAACGCCTTTTTCTTTTTGATTTCAGCTTTCCGCCGCTCGAACGCGCCGCCCTCGCCCTGGCAGTAAGGCGGCAATGAGAATGCATTGCCGATGTCGCGCATTCTGTCTTTTTCAGGAGCCAGTGAGCATCTCTCTGGCGTGCCGGCGCGTGATATCGGTAATCTCCACACCACCAAGCATACGGGCGATTTCCTCGATACGCGCGTTTTCATCAAGCGCATCAACACTGCTGCGGACGCTATCGCCCTCAAGATGCTTGGTCACCTGCCATTGCCATTCGGCGCAGGCCGCTACCTGCGGCAAATGGGTCACACACAATACCTGTCGCTCACGCCCGAGTCCATGCAGCAGGCGCCCGACGACTTCGGCAACACCACCGCCGATGCCAACATCCACCTCATCGAAAATCAGCGTCGGTATGCTTGCCGCCTGGCTGGTTACGACCTGGATAGCCAGACTGATACGCGAAAGCTCACCGCCGGAAACGACCTTGGCAAGCGGCCGTATTTCGTTGCCTGCCAAGCCGGAAACGCGAAATTCGACCTGCTCAAGGCCGTGCAGACCATGCGTCGTATCGATGTCAAGCGGTATCAGGCCGATCTCAAAACGCCCACTGCCAAGCGCCAACTGCCCCATAAGCCGGCTCACTTCACCGGCCAGTGTCTTGGCTGCCTTGGCGCGCTCCGACGACAGGCGTTTGGCCGTTTTCAGATAGGCCGCCCTGGCAGCCTCGGTTTGTATGCGTAGCGCGTCGATATCGGCGTCGGCGGCAATTTCATCGAAGCGTCGCCGCCAATCGGCAAGCAGTCCGGGCAATGCTTCCGGCGAAACCCGAAGCTTGCGGGCGCAACTGAAAATAGCCTCGAGCCGCTTTTCCGCTTCGGATAAACGCTGTGGGTCAAGGTCGATCCGCTCAGCATAGCGGCGCAGCACGGATGCCGCTTCGTCCAGATCAGCTTGTGCCGAAGCAATGAGCGCCGCCGTTTCGGTCAGCGCAGGGTCATAACCGGTCAGTTCGTCGAGCGTATGCGCCGCCGCGCCGAGCTGCGCCGAACAAGCCGAATCGCCCTCAGCCAGCAGGTCGACAATCTGGCGCGCACCTTCGATCAGGCGAGCTGCGTGCGTCAAGCGTTGATGCTCGTGATTAAGCGCCTCCCATTCACCTGCGGAAAAGCCCAGCATATCGAGTTCGTGGATTTGCAGGGCGAGCAGATCGCGCTCCTGCGCCGCCGTTTCCGCGCCATGCTGCGCAGCTTCCAGGCGCTCCTGTGCTGTACGCCAGCTTCGCCAGCAGGCGGCCACTTCATCGGCCAATGGTCGCAGGCGCGCATGCGTATCGAGCAGATCGCGCTGTGCATCGCCGCGCAGCAATGACTGGTGGGCATGCTGACCATGAATGTCAACAAGAAATTCCGCCGCCCGGCGCAATTGCTGGAGCGTTACCGGCGAACCGTTGAGGTAGGCGCGTGAACGGCCGCCAGCTTCGACGACGCGCCGCAGCAGCAGCGCCTCCTCTGCCTCAACGGCAATATCATGTTCGCGCAGCCAGTCGAGAAGTCCGGCTTGCGGCATGGAAAATTCGGCGCTGACTTCGGCGCGATCGCAGCCAACACGCACCAGTCCGCTGTCTGCGCGTTCGCCCAGCACGCAGGCCAGCGCATCAACGAGAATCGACTTACCGGCACCCGTTTCCCCTGTCAGCACGCTGAAACCAGGCTGAAAATCCAGTTCGAGGCAATCGACCAGGACGAAATTCCGGATACTCAAACGATTCAGCATGATCAGCCGGAACAGTCCGCCCCGCCCATCAGATCATCCTGATCCTCAACCGGCATCAGCGGCAGCACGTCGGGCTGCGCGCTCCAGTGCAGTTTTTCGCGCAACATGGTGAAATAGCTATAGCCGGGCGGGTGTAGCAGACAGGCAGAAAACTCCGCCCGGCGGATGCGTATGATATCGCCAACGCGTAGGTCAACGGCCATCTGTCCATCGCAATGCACCCGCGAGTCAATGGCGCGCAGGATACGAACTTCGATCTGGCAGGCATCGCTCACCACGATGGGGCGGTTAGACAGTGCATGCGGGCACAGCGGTACCAATGCAATGCTGGAAACCTGCGGATGTTGAATCGGCCCGTTGGCCGAGAGTGAATAGGCGGTCGAGCCGGTCGGCGTGGATACGATCAATCCATCTGCACGCAGGTTAAAGACAAATTCACCGTCGATGAAAAGCTGCAGTTCGATCAGACGGCCAAATGCGCCTTTATCGATGACGACTTCGTTGAGCGCCAGATGCTCGCTGAGTTTCTCCCCATTCCGGAAAATTCCGGCGGCGAGCAGCTGGCGGCTTTCCGGGACAAAATGACCCGCCAGCAGATCATCGAGCGCTACCAGCATATCGCTGCGCGCAATATCGGTCATGAAACCGAGCCGTCCCTGGTTGACGCCGACCAGCGGCACACCAAAGCGCGCCAACTGGCGAGCCGCATTGAGCATCGTACCATCACCGCCCAGTACGATGGCCAGATCGGCACGCTCGCCAATGGCGACAAAATCGCCACAGGCCCAGGCCGAAATCTGCGGGCTGCCGGAATTTTCCGCGGTTGCTTTTTCAACCAGCACGGTCATGCCTCGCCGTTGCAGATCGTTGGCGAGTAGACACAGGGAATCGCTGATATCCCGGCTGTTGTATTTGCCGATCAGGGCGATCGTCCGCACACCGTTTGGAGGAAAAATAGCGCTGGCATTCATGAGATCAATTAAACCACAAATCCGCCGGCAATAAGGCCCTCCCAAGCGGCGCGGTAGATTTACAGCAGGCGTTCTGCGCCTGAAAAATTAATTCTCGTTGTGGGCAGTTCTGAACGTGCGACGCGGCCGATGAAGAAAGCGCGCGAAGCATTGGGTACGCCGTTAAAAGTCACCTGCGTGAAAGCGACTTCGTGGCCGACCGTTAAGCTGTCTTCAGCCAGAATTTCATTGAGATGACTCAAACGCAGGCGTTTGTGCTCAAAATCCAGGTAGCTTTGTACCGAAGAAAATACCTCACACAAACAGGTCAGCTCTGCTTTCAGTTGTGCTTGCGTATCACCCAAATCTGCAAGCTGCCGCTCGCTCTCCTGAAATTGCGCCGTTAGCGCAGTGTCTGACACGTTCTCCGCCGCAGAATCAGTATCGTCTGTCTGCTGGCTGTGCCGGCGCCTCAGATGCTCGCGCAGCAAGGCGTGCTGGTCTTCCAGTATCTGTCGCGTTTTTCGCAGTTCGTTAATTCCCGTCACCGACTGTGCAATCAGATAATTCAGCCACTCGTCGTATACCTGCTGCCGCACCTCATGTTCGTCGGCTCCGCAAGACATCACCCAGGGTGAATCGAAACAGGCAATCCGGCGGGAAAGATCGGTCTGCGTTTCCATGCCATGCGGCGACATGCCTTCAGCGCTGCGCTCCCGATAGGTCACGCCGAGCGCAAAACAGGCCGTATCCAGATCCGGGTGTTTGTCGAACAGGGTACGCAGGCTGCCCGAAGCACCCAGCGTGCGCGGCATATCCTCGGCCGTCGCAAAAAATGCACGCAATAGCGGCGTTTCCGCCCAATCGGCTGTGACCACGTCAATACAAGCAGGGAGAAAACGCATCTGCGCATCCAGATAATCGACGGCCTGCCGCACTGGCGCATCCAGTCGGTCACGACAGGCTTCCACTGATTTCAGGCGAGGATTGGTCTGCGCAATAGCAAAATCTACTGTTTTTGCAACATTGCGCGCCAAGCGTTCATCAAACGAGGGGCCAGTACGGGAATCTGTCGGATGCCCCCAAAGCCCCTTGAGCCAGCTAAAAGTACCCATTACAACTCACCAATACGGATGCCGGTAATAAAAACAGATTTTTGTCACGCTGCCCACACGATGCGCAGAAAACGCGAAGCTCGTTCAGACACCCCCCGTATATACGGAGTACCACCCTATTCAGCGCCGGTCGATCAGCGGCGGGTCTTCAGCTTTTTCACACCGCTGACTGCCAAGCACATGAATCAGCAACAGCCAGGCTTGAAAAAATATACCGGCAGCCATTCCAGGCAGAAAGGCTTTGGATGTCGCCAATCACATAGCCGACAGGTACAAACGGAAACGTAACAAAAAGGCCAATATCGGCGAAACGTCCGCCAAGTTTCTGCGAAAGAGGGAAAAGCAGGGCATACACGACGAGTCTGAGCATCTGCCAGCGGTTTAAAGTGAAAAAACGTCCACACCACCCACGCTCCCGCGCCATTTGAACGCCCCTGGTTTTCGACGAAATCTTGTTGTCGTGCGCCAGAATCTAGCCGGCTCTGCGCCATACAACCGCCTGCGCTATACCGCCTATTCTATTGCTCAGTCGAATGGGTGACGACGCAGAATGGTTTCGCTGCGCTCCGGCCCCGTCGAGATGATGTCAATCGGGATGTCGCACAGAGTTTCGATACGCGCCAGATACGCCTGGGCGGCCTTCGGCAGCGCCGTGTAAGAGGTAGCGCCGAAGGTCGATTCGCACCAGCCGGGCAGTGTTTCGAATATCGGCTCACACCCTGCCACTTCATCGGAACCTATCGGCAGCATAGTGAGCATCTTGCCATCCTTCCGGTAGCCGGTGCAGATCTTCAGTTCCGTCAGGCCATCGAGCACATCGAGTTTGGTGATGCACAGCCCCGTCACACCGTTGATCTGGGCCGAACGCCGCAGAGCCGGCACGTCAAACCAGCCGCAGCGGCGCTTGCGCCCGGTCACGGTACCGAATTCCATTCCTTTGGTCGACATCTGCCAGCCCGGCGTACCTTCCGTGTCAATATCAAGCTCGCTTGGAAAAGGACCGCCGCCAACGCGCGTACAGTAGGCTTTGGTGATGCCGAGAATGTAGTTGAGCATGCCCGGTCCAATGCCTGCGCCCGCCGCCGCCTGGCCGGCAACACAGTTGGATGAGGTGACGAAAGGATAGGTGCCATGGTCGATATCGAGCAGAGAACCCTGCGCTCCTTCGAACAGCATGTTATGCCCCGCCTTGTAAGCAGTATTCAGTGCAGCCGATACGTCAGTGACCAGGGGGCGAATCTGTTCGGCGTCAAGCAAGGTCTGTTTAAGAACGGCTTCGCCATCAACGGCTTCTGCATGCAGATAGTGCGTCAGAACGAAGTTGTAATACTCGAGATTTTCTTTGAGTTTTTCGGCAAAGCGTTCAGGATGGAAAAGGTCGTATACGCGCAATGCACGCCGTGCAACCTTGTCCTCAAACGTGGGGCCAATACCTTTGCCAGTCGTGCCGATTTTTTTGTCAGCACTTTTGGCGGCCTCGCGCGCCCGGTCGAGTGCGATGTGATATGGCAATACCAGCGGGCATCCGGGGCTGATTTTCAGGCGCGAGCGCACTTCGATGCCACCCGCTTCCAACTGGGCAATTTCACTCAGCAGATGATGAATATCGAGAACGACGCCATTGCCGATATAACAGGTGATGCCTGCGCGGGCAATGCCGGAAGGTACGAGATTGAGCTTATACACCTTGTCGCCGACGACCAGGGTATGACCCGCGTTATGTCCCCCTTGGAAGCGCACAACGCCACTGGCATGATCAGTCAACCAGTCGACAATTTTTCCCTTGCCTTCATCGCCCCACTGAGTACCGATGACCACTACATTTTTTGCCATGTCATTCCTCGCCATTCGTAAGCCTTACGTTGTGCCTGGTGAGTCATTTGCCCAGTGCGGCCACCCACCGTCCGAACCATGCAGTCCACGACTTTTCCACTAACACTTTACTACAGCCCTACTACCTTCCACTCGCCGGCATCTTCGACCAGCCGGCGATCGCACGGGCGGCCTTCATCAGCATGCTCGCCCGGCAACAATTCGATGACGACCTCGCCCTGCGCCCGTAAGGCGGCAATGCTGGCCGCCAGCACCGCATCCATCGGCCTCCAGGGCGCGAGGATCGCCGGTTCGGCCTGCCGCGGCACATCGGAAAGCTGGGCAATCCGGCGCAGATCGAGCGAAAATCCGGTCGCCGGTCGGGCGCGCCCGAAACTCGCACCAACACCGTCGTACCGGCCGCCGCGCGCAATGACTTCGGCGTGAGCAGGGGCATACACGGTAAACACAACTCCGTTGTGATAATAGTAGCCGTGCAGCTCAGCGAGATCGAACGAAAGCGCCAACGACGGCAATGCGGCGCGAAGCCGCTTTAACGTTGCTAGCGCTTCGCCGATCGCAGGCAGTGGCGGCAGCTGCCCGGCTGCCTGGTCGAGTAATTCATCGCCGCCGTAAAGCTCGGGCAGGCGAATCAATGCCGACCGCCAGGGTTCAGCAAACTGTGCGCAATAATCGTGCAGACCCGGGACATCCTTGGCTTGCAGCAGATGCAGCAATGTATGCTCGGCAACATGATCCAGGCGCGCTGCCTCCGCCAGCGCCTGGAAAACACCGACGTGGCCAATATCAATATGCGACCCGGCAATGCTGGCAGCGGCCAGTGCCGCGTCAAGCAGACGAATGATTTCCAGATCAGCCTCAATGCCGGCGTAACCGAACAACTCGGCGCCGAGCTGGATAACCTCACGACTGGCTGCCTGCGATGCCGGCAAGGTATGCAAGACACTGCCGCAATAACACAGCCGGGTAACGCCCTGTCGGTTAAGCAAATGCGCATCGATACGCGCCATTTGTGGTGTCATATCGGCACGCAGTCCCAGAGTACGTCCAGAAAGCTGATCGACGAGCTTAAAAGTGCGCAGACGGAGATCGGATCCCGTACCGGTCAACAGTGAATCAAGGTATTCGAGCAAAGGGGGTTGCACCAGCTCATAACCAAGCCCGCGAAATAGATCAAAAAGCGCTCGGCGCAGCCGTTCAATCGCAGCTGCTTCATTGGGCAGCACATCGGCAATGTAATCGGGAAGCAGCCAGTTCATTGCAACACCATCAGCAAAACAATGCCAATCAACATTGAAGTCAGGCCAATAAAACGAATCTGTCCGTCGCGCATCTGGGTCAGCTGGCGGAACATCTCGCGCCAGATTGTCGGCGCAAGAAACGGCAGGATGCCTTCGAGCACCAACATCAGGGCACAGGCAGTAAGCAGACTATCGGTCATTGGCAGGATTTTTCACCGCACCTCCGGCATTCTTCATGTATTTGAAGAACTCGGAATTCGGCTCGACGACGATCACGTCACTCTTGTTTCCAAAGCTACCGCGGTACGCCTCCATGCTCCGGTAAAAGGCATAAAACTCCGGCGACTGGCTAAATGCCTGCGCATAAATCGCCGCCGCCTTGGCATCGCCTTCACCCTTGACCTTCTGAGCATCGCGATAAGCTTCAGCGACAATCACCTCACGTTGCCTGTCAGCATCCGCACGAATCTTTTCGGCCTCGGCCGCACCTTCCGAACGCAATTCATTGGCAACACGCTTGCGCTCCGCTTCCATGCGACGATAAACAGACTCGCTGACTTCGGTTGGCAAGTCGACGCGCTTGAGGCGGACATCGATAATTTGAACGCCGATCTTGCGGGCATCGAGATCCGCCTTGTCGCGCATTTCTTCCATGATCTTGTCGCGCTCGCCGGAAACGACCTCATGCACCGTGCGTTTACCGAATTCCTCACGCAGACTGGCGTTGACCGTCTGCGACAACCGCGTCCTGGCACCCGCCTCATCGCCCACAGACACGTAGTACAGCTTGGGATCGACAATTTTCCATTTGACGAAGGAATCGACGAGAACGTTCTTTTTCTCCGACGTAATAAAACGCTCAGGCTCGGGCGAATCGAGCGTCAGAATGCGTTTATCGAAAAAGCGTACATTCTGGATCAGCGGCCACTTGAAATACAGCCCCGGATCGGCGATTACTTTCTTGACTTCACCAAGCTGGAAAACGATAGCGTATTGGCGCTGATCGACCGTAAAAATCATCGACGCGGCAACCACCAGCACAACAACCAGAATACTGGCAACGGCATTGATTCCCTGACGCATTATCTGCCCTCCCGATCGCGCAGGCGCAAGGCATCGCGGTCACGCGACGCAGAATAATTTCCAGCACTATTCCCGCTATTGGTGCCACGCGTAAGGCGCGGTAACGGTGCGGGCTGGGAAGCGTGTTCAACCGGCAATGCGGCGGCACTCATCGTCTCATCCGTCTGCCCGCCGGGTGCTGCACCCGCGGCCTGCATCAGCTTGTCGAGCGGCAGATAGAGCAAATTGCCCTGCCCCTTGGCGTCCAGCAGCACTTTCCCAGTATTGGCATAAACCTGCTGCATGGTTTCCAGATAAATACGCTGGCGCGTCACTACCGGCGCCTTGGCATATTCGCTGAGGATCTGCTGGAAACGGCTGGCGTCGCCTTCTGCCGTGGCAATCAGGCGCTGCCGGTAACCTTCCGCCTCCTGCGCCAGCCGCGCCGCCGTGCCGCGTGCACGTGGAATGACATCGTTGGCGTAGGCCTGGCCTTCATTTTTCTGGCGTTCCCGATCCTGGCTGGCCTTCACGGCATCGTCAAACGCCGCCTGCACCTGCTCCGGTGGCTGCGCATTCTGCATTGTCACCTTGGAAATCAGGATGCCGGTCTTATAACGATCGAGAATACTCTGCATCAGATTCGACGCGTTAACGGCAATCTGCTCACGCCCTTCATACAGGACAAAATCCATGCGACTCTTGCCGACGATCTCGCGAATCGCCGTTTCCGCCGCCTGCTTCACCGTTTCGTCGGGATTACGGTTGTTAAACACATAATCGGCTGGATTTTTAAGAATATATTGCACGGCAAACTGGATGTTGATGATGTTCTCATCGTCGGTCAGCATCAGTGCCTCGCGCAGTTCTTTGTTGCGTTCGCTGCCGCGATAGCCAACTTCTACTGTGCGCACGCCGGAGACGTTGACCAGTTCGTGCGACTGAATTGGGTAGGGCAAACGCCAGCGCAGCCCCGGTTCTGTACTTTCCTTGTAACGACCGAACTGGAGCAGGATGCCGCGCTGCGAAGCATCGACGATATAAAACCCGCTGGCCAGCCAGACCAGTACGCCAAGCGCCAGCAACAGCGTAATACCACCGCCGAGAAAGCGCGGACTGATTTCAACAGGAGGACGGCCGCCACCATTGCCACCGCCCTGATCATTATTACTGCGCGAATTTCGTTTACCCAGCGCATTGTTCAGGCGGCGATTGAAATCGCGCCACAAGTCTTCGAGATCAGGGGGGCCTGAGTTTTGGTGCGGGTTCTGATGCCCTTCGTCACCCTGATCATTATTACCACGCTTACCCCATTGCGGGTCATTCAGCGACATGAGAAGTCCGATTGTGGATGAAATCATGCGGAAGCATCCGTGTTGGTATCGTTTATATCCGTTGTCATTGGAGCATGGACCGCAGGAATGGCGCCGCAGTCATTTTTATGATCGCCCCGTATGCAAACCCGTAGCGAGCCCCCCTCTGCCTGCGCTCCGATCCGCATCGGCGTTCGGGGTTTCTCAAGCGCAATTTCAGCCAGTGCGCAGCGCAATAAATCCAGGCCAGCGCCACATTTTGCGCTGACCCGAACGCGGTCGATTCTATCATACTCATCCCGCTCGACAGACGGCGGCAACCCCGTCAGATCCAGCTTGTTCAGGATAACCAGCCGACGGACCTGACCGGCACCGATTTCATCCAGCACCTTATCGACTTCGGCGATTTGCCGGTCACGCGCCGGGCTGGCGGAATCGACGACATGCAGCAGCAGGTCGGCCTGCGCCGTCGCTTCTAGCGTCGCATGAAAAGCAGCAACCAGCGCATGCGGCAGGTCGCTGATGAAGCCAACCGTATCCGATAAAACGATGTTACCGGCCTCTGGCAGCCAAAGTTTGCGCGAAGTGGTGTCGAGCGTTGCGAAAAGCTGGTCGGCAGCATACGAACTGGCATGCGTCAGCGCATTGAACAGCGTCGATTTTCCAGCATTCGTATAACCGACGAGTGAAATATTGAATACGTCGCCGCGCATCCGCGCCCGCCGCTGGACACCCCGCTGCCGCTCAAGGCGTCCGAGCCGCTCGCGCAACAGTCGCACCCGCTTGCCCAGCAGACGTCGGTCGGTTTCCAGCTGGGTTTCGCCCGGGCCACGCAGGCCGATCCCACCTTTTTGCCGCTCAAGGTGCGTCCAACCGCGCACCAGCCGCGTCGCCAGATGGTCGAGCTGTGCTAATTCGACCTGTAACTTGCCTTCTGAACTTTGTGCGCGCAGGGCAAAAATATCAAGAATCAGGCTAGTGCGATCAATAACGCGGCATTGCAACAGGCGTTCAAGGTTACGCTCCTGCGCCGGTGAAAGATCGTGGTTGAAAATGACCAGATCGGCCTGATGCGCGGCCACTTCCGCAGCAATCTCCTGTACCTTGCCCTTACCCGCAAAGGTGGCGGCATCCGGACTATGGCGTTTGCCCTGTACTTTGGCGCATAGACGCGCGCCCGCCGACTCGGCCAGCAGACGGATCTCTTCCAGCCTATCGGCAAAATCACCGGAACCGAAATCGAGTTGGACGATGACAGTGCGCTCACCCCCGGCCTCAGGACGCTCAAACATCGGTATGCCGCAGGTAGAAGCAGATAGAAAGCATGGGCAGAAAGAACACTGCGGTCAAAAGATAAACCGCAACTAGGAACGGGTTTTGTACGAACGGATATGCAATGGATCAGAAACCGTTGTCGCCTTCCGAATGAAAATGGAAATTGACCGGACGCGACGGTACAACTGTCGAGATCGCATGTTTATAGACCATCTGAGTCACGGTATTGCGCAACAGAACAACGTACTGATCAAATGATTCAATCTGACCTTGCAGCTTGATGCCATTGACCAGATAGATCGACACGGGTACGTGTTCTCGGCGCAGAACGTTGAGGAACGGGTCTTGTAACTGTTGCCCTTTATTGGTGCTCATGGTCTAACTCCACATCTCGTTGTTGGTTTTGGGATGCCTTAGCTTAATAGATTTCTCAGTGATTTGCCAGAAAACGAAAAACTATTCCGAACGACTTTCTGGCAAACCGCCTGCAAACCTTCTAAATACAGCCTTGTATTCTGGCCATCACAGACACGCTATCTATGCGCCCGCCGCGGCTTGCCGATACCGGACTCCGGGGATTTTGCAAATTTTCCGGATTCGTCAGTGACCGCTTTTGCCGCCACTTTTACCACTTTTCCTGCCTTCGCGCTGTCCGTCTTTGGCGCTCCCTGCCGCCCGACCGCTCCACGCGCCGCTTCGCCCCGTGGGCGGCGGCGCGAGCGCTCCGCCGGTTTGCGCTCAGCAAACGGGTTATCAGACGTGTTGTACTGGATGCGCAAAGGTGTTCCTTTAAGCCGGAATGCATCACGGAAAGCGCGTTCCAGATAGCGCGAATACGCATCAGAGAGTTTATCGAGCGCATTGCCGTGAATGACGATCACCGGCGGATTGCGCCCGCCCTGATGGGCATAGCGCAGTTTGGGGCGGAAGATGCCGTTGCGCGGCGGTGTTTGGCGCGCTGCCGCATCAATCAACACCCGTGTCAGACGCGGTGTCGACAGATCGGCCGTTGCTGCCCGATAGGCGGCATCGACTGAGCGGAAGACCAGGTTCAGCCCCTGCCCTTTGAGCGCTGAAACATAATGGAAATTGGCAAAGTCCAGAAAACGCAGCCGGGCTTCGAGCGCCGATTTGATCTGGCTGCGCCGGTAGGCATCCAGCCCGTCCCATTTATTTACGGCGACGACGAGCGCGCGTCCCGATTCAATGACGAAACCCGCAATATGCGCATCCTGATCGGAAATATCCTGACGGGCATCCAGTACGAGCACGACGACGTTAGCACCTTCGATCGACTGTAGCGTCTTGATGACGGAAAATTTTTCGACGGCTTCGAACACACGCCCCTTGCGCCGCAAACCAGCGGTATCGATCAGCGTATAGCGCCGGCCACCGCGTTCGAAATCGACGCCGACAGCATCGCGCGTCGTCCCTGGCTGATCGAAGGCAATCATGCGCTCTTCGCCCAGCAGGGCATTGATCATCGTGCTTTTACCAACATTCGGTCGGCCGACGATCGCTACTTTGAGTGAGGCCGCCCGTTCATCTTCCGCCTCTACGGCCTCCTCTTCAGGGAAATACGCCAGCGCCCGTTCAAGCAGCGCGCGCACACCGTCGCCATGCGCAGCGGAAATCGCCAGCGGTTCCCCCAACCCCAGCGCATGGAATTCGGCAGCAGCCACACCACGCTCCATGCCCTCGGCCTTGTTGACAGCCACGACGACCGGTCGCGGGTTTCTGCGTAGTTTTTTGGCGATTTCCTTGTCCTGCGGCGTAATGCCGGCACGTCCGTCGACCATGAAAACGATTGCATCCGCTTCGGCGACAGCCTGCTCGGTCTGGCGCGCCATTTCATGCAGGATGCCGTCCTTGGCGAGCGGTTCGAAGCCGCCGGTATCGACGACGAGATACGGGCGATCGCCAAGCTTGCCGTGACCATAGTGGCGATCCCGCGTCAGCCCCGGCATATCGGCGACGAGAGCATCACGCGTCCGCGTCAGACGGTTGAACAGCGTCGACTTGCCGACATTGGGACGGCCGACGAGTACGAGCGTCGGCTTCATTCGACCTCAACGGCAAACACACCGCCGCCGCGGGTTTGCAGCACCATATTCGCGCCCAGCGCCTGCGGCGCAGCAATGACCGCACTGCCATCCGTCGCCAGGCGCGCCGCAAACGCGCCATCCGCCCGCGAGAGAAAATGCACGACGCCTTCCGCATCGGCCACGGCTACCTTGTCGCCGCGCGCAATAGGCGCCGAAAGTCGACGCTTGGCCAGTCGACTCTGTTTCCAGAGGCTGGTGCCGCTGCTTAAGTCGAAGGCATGCACGGCATCTTTATCGTCGGTAACGTAAAGCTGGCGGTCGTCGATCGTCAGTCCTACCGCACTGGAGACATCGCGCGTCCACATCTGCGAGCCATTGCCGAGTTCAAAACAGGCGACACGTCCCTGGAAAGCAACGGCGCACACCGTACCGTTGGAGATCACGGGCAGGCTGGTGATATCAGCGATACGATCCAGCTCGGTCACGCCCTTGGGTACCGCCACCGTACCTTCCCAGACAGCAGCACCATTGCTGGTGCTGACGGCCACCAGTTTGCCGCCGGGAAAGCCGGCAAAGACATACGACCCGTCGATCAACACCCCAGCCGTCGAACGCAGCGCCAGAGCGGGCATCGGGCGCTGGTAAATCCATTTGCGCTTGCCGTCGGCGGCATCGTAAGCCGTCAGGCGATTGTCGGCACTGCGCACGACCACGAGACCATCGCCCAAAGCCGGCGGCGCCAGAACCGCGCTCGTAGCGTTCGCCTTCCAGCGCAATGCTCCATCGGTGGCGGCAAAAGCCAAAATCTCGCCCTTGGGCGTGCCGACGACAACCAGATTGTCATCGGCGCCAACGCCGCCGGATAAGGGCTGGCCGGCATTGATTTTCCATGCCACTCTGCCAGCGTCGATACGCATGATGCTGCCATTGCCGGCGGCGGCATAAACCGTCGAGCCTACGACTGCCGGAGTAAAGACATACAGTCCGGCCTTGCCAACACTTCCCTGCCAGAGAACACGGGCGGTGGCCGACGCCGTAATCGGCTGCAATTTGGGCGGTTTGTCGTCCGACGAGAACGGATTGAGCGCACTCAGCGACGAACACCCTGACAACACGGTAAGCGCAAGCGCAATAGCCAGTACACGCATCTTCATGTTTATCCCTTTGTGCCCAGTGCATCAAGTTTCTGCTGGATGATTTCACGATATACGGCGCTGGACTCTAGCTGCCAGTTTTGCGAGTTGGCACCACCATTTTGCGCCCCCGACAGCGTATCCAGTGCCAACTGATAGGCTTTGCGCGCTTCATCCTTCTTGCCCTGTGCGCTGAGAACATCGCCGCGGCTATCGATAAAACGTGCCGAGAACGCCGGCGTCACGCTGCCCTCAAGCAGCTTGAGCGCTTCGTCGTAAGCCTTCTCGTCGATCAACAGCGTCACCAGATGCAAACGCGCCAGATCACGGATTTCGTCCTCACCGTTATTGACGGCCCATTGCAATTGAGCCTTAGCTGTTTTGGTATCTCCCGCATCCTTCGTAGCTTTGGCCGCCACCAGCGCGCCAAGCGCTGCGTAGCGAGTACCGCTGAATTTCTCGGTCAGCTCGCCGCTGGCTGCCTTGACGCGCTGCGTATCTCCGATCTGCACTGCCTGCTGGAGCGCCTGATAGATATCCGAGGCCTGCTCGGCTTGGCTACGCTGGTACCCGTTCCAGCCCCGCCAAGCGAGCACGACAACCGCCGCAGCCATGACCACAAAAGTCAGCAGCGAGCCGTACTGTTTCCACCAGGCTTTAAATTCGGCAATCTGTTCCTGTTCTTCAAGATCATAAGCTGCCATCCGTTTCCTCTCCTTCAAAAAGTGCATTCATAATTTCTTCGCCCAAACGGTCGACAGCAACGCGCTGCTGCCGCCCTGTTTCACCGTCTGCCGAGGTTTCGCGTAAGTATTTCAATGTCACTTCACCGGCTGCGGCTTCGTCATCACCGATGATGACTGCAAAATACGCACCGGACGCATCGGCCTTTTTCATCTGCGCCTTGAAACTGCCGCCACCGCAGTGAAAAAGTACGTCGATGCTTTGGTCACGCAGACGCTCGGCCACGCGCGGCGCCAACCGCGAAGCAGCCTCACCCTGGTAAACAAAATACACGTCGATGCCCGCCGGTGCGGGATCGCCGCCCATATCGCGAATCAGCGCAATCAGCCGCTCGACGCCCATAGCATAGCCACAACCCGGCGTCGGCTTACCGCCTAGTTGTTCGACCAGACCATCGTAACGTCCGCCGGCACAGACCGTACCTTGCGCACCCAGCCTGTCAGTCACCCACTCGAATACGGTCAGATTGTAGTAATCCAGGCCGCGCACCAGCCGGGAATTGATCGTATAAGGTACGCCGACGTCGCGCAGCGTCTGCTGCACGCCTTCAAAATGCGCCATGGATTCTGCCCCCAGATGCGCCATAAGTTTTGGCGCTTCGGCGATCAGCGCTTGCATGTATGGATTTTTGCTATCGAGTATGCGTAAAGGGTTGGTGTAGAGTCTGCGCCTCGCATCCTCATCCAGCGCATCGCGGTATTTCTCGAAATAGGCGATCAGGTTGGCGCGATACTGGGCGCGCTCTTCGCTTTGGCCGAGCGAATTGATTTCGAGGCGGATGCCGTCCAGCCCAAGGTCGTCCCACAGGCGCGCGCCCATGAGGATGAGTTCGGCATCGATATCCGGCCCAGGGAAACCAAAGGCTTCGACGCCGACCTGGTTAAACTGGCGGTAACGCCCTTTTTGCGGGCGTTCATGGCGAAACATTGGCCCCATGTAGTAAAGGCGCTGGGGACGTTGTGCCGCAAGGTTGTGCTGAATCAGGGCACGCACGCAACCGGCCGTACCTTCCGGACGCAGTGTCAGGTTCTCACCGTTAAGCGTGTCTTCAAAGGAATACATTTCCTTCTCGACGATGTCGGTCACTTCGCCGATGGCGCGCCGAAACAAGGAAGTCGGCTCGACGATGGGCATACGGATCGGCCGGTAGCCGTAGCTTTTCAGCCAGGAACGGATCGTTTCCTCGAACAGTTCCCACAATTCAGATTCGCCGGGCAGGATGTCGTTCATCCCGCGAACGGACTGGATAGTTTTGCTCATGAGCTTGCCTATGAAGTTGCCTGGTGCTTTTTAGGATAAGTGCGCGCTACGTAACGATCGACGATAGCAACGAATTCTGCGGCAATGTTTTCGCCGCGCAGGGTGACAGTCTTCACACCGTCCTCGAATACAGGAGCGGCAGGCGCCTCACCGTTGCCCGGCAGGCTGATGCCGATGTTGGCATGCTTGCTTTCGCCAGGGCCATTGACGACACAGCCCATGACCGCCAGCGTCATGTTTTCGACCCCTTCAAACATCTCACGCCAGCGCGGCATGCACTCGCGCACATGGTTCTGGACGGTGAGCGCCAGATCCTGGAAGAAAGTACTGGTTGTGCGTCCGCAGCCCGGACATGCCGTTACCATGGGGGTAAAAGCGCGCAGCCCCATGGTTTGCAGCATTTCCTGAGCAACGACGACTTCCTGCGTACGCGCGCCGCCAGGCTCCGGTGTCAGCGATACACGAATGGTGTCGCCGATACCTTCCTGAAGCAGGACGGCCATCGCGGCCGTTGAAGCGACGATGCCTTTTGATCCGATACCTGCCTCAGTCAGCCCGAGATGCAGTGGATAGTCGGCGCGGCGCGACAATTCACGATAGACGGCAATCAGATCCTGTACGCCGGAAACCTTGCAGGAAAGGATGATGCGATCGCCCGGCAGGCCGTACGCTTCGGCCTTGACGGCCGATTCAAGCGCCGAGGCAACCATTGCCTCGCGCATGATGATTGCCGTATCGCGCGGTTGCAGGCGACGGGCGTTCTCATCCATCAGGCGTGTCATGATGTCCGGATCGAGACTGCCCCAATTGACCCCGATACGAATCGGTTTTTCATATTTGCAGGCAACCTCGATCATCTGTGCAAACTGCTCGTCGTGCTTTTTGCCGCGGCCAACATTGCCTGGATTGATACGGTACTTGGCCAGAGCGGCCGCGCAGTCGGGAAATTCGGACAACAGGCGGTGACCGTTAAAATGAAAGTCGCCAATCAAGGGGACGCTGACGCCTAGTTCATCGAGCCGCGCGCGAATTGCCGGCACGGCAGCCGCGGCTTCCGGCGTATTGACGGTAATACGGACAAGCTCCGACCCGGCACGCGCCAATTCGGCGCACTGCGCCGCAGTGCGCGACACGTCAGCCGTATCGGTGTTGGTCATTGACTGTACGACAATGGGCGCATCGCCGCCGACGACAATACCGCCGACGTCGACCGCGCGTGTCAACCGGCGGCGGATGAGGCGAATTACGCGCGCTGAACTCATTCCAGCGTTATCCTGGCCACATCATCCTTGCTGCGTTTGGAAAGATCGACTGGCTTGCCCCGGTAACTCAGGCTGACACTGCCGGCGTTACCGATCAATAATGAAAACGGCGGTTGACCGCTGACTTCGCGCTGGCTGTTCGGGGGATTGAGCTGAGAAAAAATGACTTTTCCGCTACGATCCTTGACCTCCACCCAGGATGATTGGGAAAACGAAAACCTGAGCACATTGTCTTCCACATTGGCGGCAACATTGGCAGCCGGGGCAGCCGGCGTTGCTTCACCGCCATCCACAGGTGCAGCGGGAGCAGACGGCGCGACGCCGGGCGCAATGATCACGGGCGGACTGATAACCGCCCCATTCGCCGCAACGGCGGACGTTGCCGGTGTAGGTGAAGACGAGGACGACGACTCTGGTATGGTAAGCGTCTGTGCGGTTTCCGTCTGAACAGCCGTAGCGCCAAAAACGCCTTTGAGCGATGAGGTCATCGTCTGAACAAAATCCGCAGGTAAAAACAGATAGATGAGCAACATCGCAAAGAGCAAGCCGAAGCCGGCGGCAATCCATATGTGATTGCGGTGACTGACGAGCTGGTCACCTACGAGAATCGGAATATTGGTACTGCCAGGTACGGTAAGAACGTTTTGCCGCAAAGTCACATTTTGACCAAGCGCACCCATCAGTTCTGCTGCATCCAGCCCAAGCAGGCGTGCATAGTTGCGAATGAAACCGCGGGCAATGGTATTGCAGTGCATGCGGGAAAGCTCATCATTCTCCAGAGCGGTAACCTGACCCGGACTCAGCTTGAGCCGGCTGGCAACATCACCAATCGTCAGCCCTCTGGCCTCGCGCGCTTCCCGCAAACGCTGACCGGCACTGGGCCCGGTGTCCTGCATTCCATCTGATTCCTCCATGGCCTGGTCGGAGTCATTCGCCCGATCCGAAGCGACTGATTGAATCTCTGAGGATGGGCTCATTCGTAGTTTCCTTTCCGCAAAGCCTGATATTCCGGAGAGTCTGGATATTGGCGGCGCAGCTGCGCAGTCAGGCTTTCTTCCTCTGAACGATTACCCAGGCGTCGCTCGGTACGCAACAGTAACCATAGCATTTCAGCAGTTGGTTCCGTCTGACGTATCAGATTGCTCATTTGTGTACGCACGGCATCGTAGTTCCCACGCCGATAATTAATTTCAGCCATCTGGAATTTGGCCTGGAGATTGTCTGGGTCAAATCGCAACACACGCTGAATATATTCCTGGGCCAGATCAAGTTCGCCAAGTTTTGCATAACATGCCCCCGCATTGAGGTGGGCGATTTCAGGCGTCTGATACAGAGGATTGTTGATCGCTTTCTGGAAATAGGCGATCGATTCGCTCACTTTCCCCGTCTGACACAAATACCAGCCATAGTTGTTGTTCAGTTCCGGATCCCGGTCATTCAGGCTCAGTGCACGGTTAAAGTCTTTTTCCGCAGAATCGTATTCTTTGATGTAAAACAGCACCAAGCCGCGCATGCCAAAAGCGGGCGCATATTCGGGGTCGATCGAGGTCGCCAGCGTCAGCTCTTCAAGCGCAACAATCAGGTTTCCGCTCTGGAAATAGAGCGAGGCCAGTTCAGTATGCGCCTTAGCTCGCGTCAAGGCGTCTTTGGGCCTGGCCGGCGTACCAAATCCGCCAGACGACTGAGAAGAGTCATTCTCCTGCGCTATCACCGGTGAAACGGTACCCAGCAACGTCAGGCAAAGCGCTGTCAGTAAGCGAGCTACGATACGCCGACTCATGGAAATCATCATAATCTGGCCTCACGAAATTGAATGATACGGCGCTGACTACGCCGTGTTTTATCCCTGACCTGTCCGGCAAGCTGACCGCAGGCGGCATCAATGTCATCACCGCGTGTTTTGCGTGTTGTCGTGACCACACCAGCACGCATCAGAATATCGGCAAAACGCCGGATACGATGCGTCGGAGAGCAATGATAAGGGGATCCGGGAAAATAGTTGAATGGAATCAAGTTGAATTTACACGGAACATCACGCACCAATGTAAGCAGACGGTACGCATCCGCCTCGCTATCGTTAACGCCATCAAGCATCACATATTCAAAAGTAATGAAGTCACGCGGCGCCTTATTCAGATAACGGCGGCAAGCCGCCATCAACGCCCCTAGCGGATACTTTTGGTTAATCGGCACGAGTTTGTCGCGCAGGGCGTCATCAGCGGCATGTAGCGAAACGGCCAAGGCAACGGCGCATTCGTCCGCCAGGCGGTCCATCATCGGTGTCAGCCCGGATGTCGAAACGGTTACGCGCCGCCGTGACAGCCCATAGGCGTGATCATCCAACATCAGTCGCAGCGCTACCACTGTATTGTCAAAGTTGGCCAATGGTTCGCCCATCCCCATCAGCACCACATTACTGATGATGCGCTCGCCCCTGGGGTCTGCACCAAGTACACAATTGGCCTGCCAAAGCTGACCAATGATTTCTCCTGCCGTCAAATTGCGGCTGAACCCTTGTTTTCCCGTCGAACAAAATGCGCAATCAAGCGCACACCCGACCTGGGTCGACACGCAGAGTGTGCCGCGATCGTCTTCAGGAATAAATACCGTCTCGATAGCATTACCGCCGCCGACGTCAAAGAGAAATTTGCGTGTGCCATCATCCGAAAGTTTGTCGGAAATAATTTCCGGCGGTGCAACTTTGGCGATGCCGGCCAGTTTTTCACGCAAACTCCTGGCGATATCCGTCATGGCGGCAAAATCGTTCTGCCCGAAACGATGTATCCAACGCAATAATTGCCTGGCGCGAAACGGTTTTTCACCAAGATCGGCAAAAAACACCGTCAGTGCGGCCGCGTCGTAATCAAGCAGATTGACCTGAGCAGTCATCATCTGATGTGTAGGAGACGTATGATGCCTATCAACGCCCCGCGTAAACAGTCATTGCCGGAAAGAAAAAAGCTACCTCGGCTTTAGCGGTGTCCTGGCCATCCGAGCCATGCACGGCGTTAGCATCGATCGATTCGGCAAAGTCAGCGCGAATCGTCCCCGGCGCTGCTTTCTTAGGATCCGTCGCGCCCATCAGGTCGCGGTTTTTGGCGATTGCGTTTTCACCTTCCAACACCTGAATCATTACCGGACCAGATGTCATGAATTTGACAAGCTCGGCATAGAAAGGGCGTTCTTTGTGCACCGCGTAGAACTCTCCGGCTTCCTGTGCCGACAGCCAGGCCATTTTGGCAGCAACGATTTTGAGGCCGGCATTTTCAAAGCGAGCATAAATTTGGCCAATCACATTTTTAGCGACAGCATCCGGTTTGATGATAGATAAGGTACGCTCAACAGCCATGTCATAATCTCCTTATAGAACCATTCGGTTTTGAATCGTAATCCGGATAAAATGTCCGGGCAAAATTCACCCGCCAACAGGCTTGCGGATAATTTTTTATTGTATCAAACCCTTAACCAAGGCTCCATGCCTGACTCCCTAAAGCGGTATTTGAAGATAAGCGGCAATTAATCTGGAAACACCCAACAGCAATGAGCAATGATTCTTTGAACGATGCGGAAGATATAGATCGTTCACGCCGTTTTGGCGGCATTCGGCGGCTTTATGGCGACACGGCGTTCAAACACCTGAAAAATGCGCATGTTTGCATCATCGGCATCGGCGGTGTTGGCTCTTGGGCAGCCGAAGCCTTGGCGCGTTCGGCAGTTGGAAAAATCACCTTAATTGATCTCGATATGGTGGCCGAATCAAACGTTAACCGGCAAATCCACGCACTCACCGGCATATTCGGTCAGGCAAAAACTTCGGCCATGGCCAAACGCATTCGCGCCATCAATCCCGCGTGCCAAATCCATGAAATTGAGGATTTCATTACACAGGACAATCTCAACACTGTTCTAGACAAAGGTTTCGATTGTGTTATCGATGCCATTGACCAAGTACGCATGAAAGCCGCGATGATCGCCTCGTGCCTGAATCGGGGAATATCCATCATAACTGCAGGCGGAGCAGGCGGACAAACAGACCCGACACGCATCCAGATCGCCGATCTGTCACGCACGATTCAGGATCCGCTGCTATCAAAAGTACGTGCAAGATTGCGCAAAGAATACGGTTTCCCACGCGGAGTCAAGAAAAAATTTGGCGTACGAGCCATTTTTTCAACAGAACCAGTAAGACATCCAGAAAATAGCATGGCGTGTGAAAATACGCCGACGCTGAGCGGCCTGCATTGCGCAGGATATGGTTCATCTGTCTGCGTTACAGCATCTTTTGGTTTTTTTGCCGCGGCAGAAGCCTTACGTCAGCTTGCTACCACATCCCGAGTATCAAGCCATACACCGAGCCCTTGAGCATTTAGTTCAAGATCGTGCGCCAAGATCTCGAGAATTTTCTCTTTGGCTAACGTGCATCCCACAGCGCGTGCTTGCGCAACAGCAAATTGACCTAGAGCATTACGAATCGCGTGGTGTCGCTCAGTGCGGCTTTGCTGATCACGATGTTGACGCGCAATATCAACAAAGACGTCAATCTGATGATGTAGAACATCCCCGTATCGTTCAACGTCACGCAATTCACCAAAGTGGGTCACAAACATCCCTGAGGGTTGGTAACTGAGTAGCCGATCTATTGATGTGTGCATGGCATCAGGTTCAAACTGAACCGGCGTCGTTGTCAGATAAACAAAACGCCCTCGTTCTCCATCCAATTCAGAAAATGTCAGACCAAAAGAGTCGCCCGTAAAAATATGATCAGACTTTTCATCTACAATCGCCACATGATGCCTAGCATGACCAGGCACGTCCAGAAAAAGCAATGGCCTGTCAGACAAATGCAATACCAAATTATCCGTCGCCTCGATGACGCGATTTGCATCGACAGGTAGTATTTCACCATACAACAGCCCCATTTGCTCTTCCCCATAAACGGCAGTTGCCCCTTCGACCAGTTTTGAGGGGTCGATCATATGGCGCGCCCCGCGCGGGTGGACGACGAGCCTGGCATTAGGAAATGCACGCATCATGCTTCCTACACCACCAGCATGGTCAAGATGTACGTGTGTTGGAATTACATAATCGATGCACTCAGGTGAAATATTTTGTTGCGCAAGTACATTCAATACGAATGGCAAGGAAGCATTACATCCCGTCTCAATCAAAGCGGCCCGACCGTTTTCGACAAGCAAAAAAATGGCCGCAAGTCCGGGACGGATATAGCGTGCATCAATCTGTGTTATACCTGACTCATACTGAAGATATGCGCTCATAACTGTCTATTCAACTTTTTTTGGGTGTTACGAAGATACCAAGTGAGGTTAAATATATATTGAGGAGGGGTTGAAGTTGAGT
>CALAIL010000018.1 GCA_937923255.1 uncultured Propionivibrio sp.
CGTAAAACGGGCGTTTCCGGAGGGGCTGCCCGCCAGCCCAGTGTTTACGCGGGTTCCCGGCCTGCCTATCCGCCAGCCCAATGTTTACGGGGACGTCCGGCCTGCCTGCCCGCAAATGCCCGATTGACGTGGGCTTGCGGCCAATCGATTTAGATAACCGAGCGTCACATCCAGGACAGGCAGGCAGCAATCTTGGTTTGCTGTCTTGAACGTTCCGTAGCCGCCCGCGCACCACTGACACACCACCGGACGCACAGGAGCGAAGCATCACTTCGGCTGTCGGCGCTGCGACAGTGCCTTGCGTTGCACTACCGGCTGCGCGGGAAAGAAGCATCGCCAGTTGAATCACCGCCAACTGCCGCAGACCCACCCCCCCACAATATCCGCCACAACACCTGCCCTGAACCCCGCGTAAAATGGGCGTTTCCGGAGGGGCTGCCCGCCAGCCCAGTGTTTACGCGGGTTCCCGGCCTGCCTATCCGCCAGCCCAATGTTTACGGGGACGTCCGGCCTGCCTGCCCGCAAATGCCCGATTGACGTGGGCTTGCGGCCAATCGATTTAGATAACCGAGCGTCACATCCAGGACAGGCAGGCAGCAATCTTGGTTTGCTGTCTTGAACGTTCCGTAGCCGCCCGCGCACCACTGACACACCACCGGACGCACAGGAGCGAAGCATCACTTCGGCTGTCGGCGCTGCGACAGTGCCTTGCGTTGCACTACCGGCTGCGCGGGAAAGAAGCATCGCCAGTTGAATCACCGCCAACTGCCGCAGACCCACCCCCCCACAATATCCGCCACAACACCTGCCCTGAACCCCGCGTAAAATGGGCGTTTCCGGAGGGGCTGCCCGCCAGCCCAGTGTTTACGCGGGTTTCCGGCCTGCCTATCCGCCAGCCCAATGTTTACGGGGGCTTCCGGCCTACCTGCCTGCAAACGCCCGATTGACAAGGACCGCAGAAGCAACCGACCGGGCTGAAACGCCCCAAAGACGCAGGGTCCGGAAAGGAGATTTGGCGGCATGAAAAGTCTTTTGCAGTGACATTACGGGCTGAAAAGGAGAATAGGGACGGTCTATAAAGAATTATTTCGCTCAAGAATGAGGCCTTGAGCATGAAATTTGGCCATTACCCCTAAAAACAGCCGGCGCCCTTATCTCAGCCTGAAGCCGCCGAAGAGACTCTTGCGCCCATCGTCGACAAGCGGTTCAAACGGGACGCCCATCCTGGGCGAAGCCGATATAAGGATACGAGGTCTATTCGACCGTTTGCTTCAAAGCCTCACGAATGCCGGTGCGCAGCGCTGAATTTCAATGCGTTTTGCCAAAGATTCAAAGATTGCGGGGGTTCGGCTCAAAAGCCTTGCAGGGTTTCGACCGTGTGAATGACTTCCGGCGGCGCGGCGAAGCAGTGGCTAACGCAGCTCCGCCATTTCTGGAAATCCTCTGACGCCCGGAAGTCGACGGTATGGGCTTCCAGCGAGTTCCACTGGACGAGCAGGTGATACATGCAGGGGTTTTCGACAAAGCGCCGCAATTCCATACTCAGGCACCCTTTGGCGCGCCGGAACAATGGCGCAGCCTGGCGCACGCCCGCTTCAAATTCCGCTTCCATGCCCGGTTTGATGGAAAGCAGGCAGACTTCAAAAACCGTTGTTTGGGTCATTGGCTGTGTCATTTTTATATTTCCTTTTTTATGCCCTCAGATTCTCTGAGGCCAACCCACGCCGCGACAAGCAGAGGGCATCAAACATCGTGTCAGCCCCATATTTCACGGGCTTTACTTTTTTGGTGATCTCCGCTCGTAAAAACCATACGAAATTCCGCTCATCCGGCATCTACTTGGCAATTTTTCTTTAGCGGCGGCACAAAGGTGTAGTCGATATCCCAAGGGAAGTACACCCATTTATCCTGGCGGAACTCCTTGACGCAGAGATCGACGACTTCCCGCCCCATCGGCTTGGCATAAAGCGTGGCGAAGAAGGCCTTGGGTAACAGCTTGCGAATCATGCGCGCCGTCGCCCCCGTATCGACCAGATCGTCGATCAGCAGATAGCCTTCGCCGTCGTGCTCGACCCCCTTGAGAATCTTGACCTCGGTGCGCATGATCTGCGCGCCCTGTCCGTCGTCGGACGCGGCCTCGTAGCTGGAAGCACAGATCGTATCGAGCAAGCGGATTTCCAGTTCGCGCGCAACCAGCGCCGCCGGAATCAGGCCGCCGCGCGCAATGGCAATGATGCCTTTGAACGGCCCCCGATCCATCAAGGCGCGGCACAGCAAGCGCGTATCACGGTGCAGCTCCGGCCATGAAATGACGATATCGTCCCGATAGGGGCTGATGAATGCATTTTCCATGCATGGATCCTTGAGTCAGAACTTGAATGAAAAATCAGCAGCGGCCGCACATGAACTGATGAACGGGCATATGGCAAGGCCCATGGCGTGCGGTAGGCCGGCTGCGCGGAGCCGAAAAACGTTCTCCGCGCGCGATGGTCATCCGGCCTTACTTGGGCAGATTGCCTTCGATGCCCTCGACGTAAAAATTGATCTGCTTTAACTCGGCGTCCGTATAGGTTTTGCCAGCGGGCAGCACTTCCTTGCCGGACTGATCCTTGAGCGGGCCGGCAAAGGGATGCAGGCTGCCGGTTTTAAGTGCATCGCGCCGCGCTTCTACCAGCTTTTTCACATCTTCCGGCAATTGAGGGCCGAAATAACCAACATTGACCGCGCCCTCTTTGACGCCCCACCAGATATTCGATGTTTTCCAGGCGCCGGCCTCAACGTCGGCAATGACTTTTTTGTAGATCACCTCCCAGTTGAGGACGGAGGCGGCCAATTGCGCCTTGCCGCCAAATTTGGTCATATCCGAGTTCCAGCCAAAACCGAGGATGCCTTTTTCCTGCGCTGTCTGGACGACGGCCGGCGAGTCGGTGTTCTGCATCAGCACGTCACTGCCCTGGGCAATCAGCGCCAGCGCCGCTTCACGCTCTTTGCCGGGGTCGAACCAGGAATTCACCCAGATGACGCGCGTCGTTACCTTCGGATTAACGCTGCGCGCGCCGATCGTGAACGCATTGATGTTGCGGATTACCTCAGGAATGGGAATCGAGGCAACAATGCCGAGCTTGTTGTGCTTGGTCATTTTGCCGGCGATGACCCCGAGCATGTAAGAACCTTCATACGTGCGCACATCAAAAACGCCAAGGTTAGGCGCCGTTTTATAGCCGGTGGCGTGCATGAAGATGGTGTTTGGGAAGGCTTTGGCCACTTTGACCATCTGGTTCATATACCCGAACGATGTGCCAAAAATGACTTTGTAGCCCTTTTGCGCCAGATCGCGGAAAACACGCTCGGAATCAGCGGTTTCCGGCACATTTTCAACGAAAGTTGTCTTGACCCTGCCGCCAGAATGCGCTTCGAGCTGTTTGCGTCCTTCGTCATGCGAATACGTCCAGCCATGATCGCCTGTCGGGCCGATGTAAACAAAGCCGGCCTTCAGCGGCTCGGCAGCGTGCGCCAGAGCCACGCAGGAGGCGGCGATCAGCGCCGAAGCCAGGGTTTTGAAATGTGCCAGTGCCATAAATAGACTCCTTGATCTCGTCGAGAGTGATGAGGTCGGCTATTTTCCGGAACTTTCCGGATCTTGTACATAGCCGGGGAAGGTTTCTGGTGTGTGTTTTCGGCATATCAATGGCCAAAACGACATCCGCCGATTTTTACTCTATGGAAATCCCGCAGACAAAACACCAGCAAAGCAGCACGATGTTGCGCCGCCCTGGCGCCAGCGCATCGGTCAAGCTTGCCGGATGCTGATTCCCGGCTCTATCCCAACCCTGGTTTCAGCCTCTTTCCTAACCTATCCCCACATACGCGAAAGCACCGGCGCTCCCCGGCCTTGGTGAATGATCGTCATCACGACATGGCCGGCAACCAGCACAAGCAACACCCACCCCAGTTCGCCGTGCCACTGGTTCCCGAGTTCGACCAGGAACTTGTTCCCCTGCGCCCTGCCGATCTGGCGGGCAATAGCCAATGCCGGAACGGCAATCATGAGGGCATACAGTGCCAGATGCCCGGCTCTGGCCGCCAGATTATTCTTGGGACGATGCGACATTTGCGTCACAGCCCATAAAACACGCAGGACGATCAAAGCGGCCAGCACAAAACCGACCGTTTTGTGCATTCCCATAAGCGAGGATCTGAACTGTTTATCGATATTCCAGGCGATGGCCGTTCCGAACATAAAAAGATAGCCCGCGGCCATGATCCAGTGAAAGCTGCGCGAAATGCTGCCGTAGCGGTTTCTTGTATCGGTTTTCATCCTTTTCTCTCCTCGTTTCATGGAAGATTCTGGGCGCGGAAGATTCAGCATTCAGGCCGTTCTCAAGGAGAGTATAAATCCTTGATTCATCTGCACGCACCGTGCCGGTTCCGGCCAAGTCCTTCCCTATCAGCGCCCGATTGTACGGCTGGCTATACGACTCGGCGCGTTGATCAATCCCGCCCGGCTGAGTAATCCGTGCTGGCGAAGATGCCGCGGCCCCAGCGAACGGCTTTGCCGCTTAGTTTTTCATCGACTGCACCGGCGCGGGGATGCGGCCGCCGCGCGCGATGAAGTCCGCACACGAGCCCGTCTTGACCGGCATAATCGGCGCGTAGCCGAGTAGGCCGCCGAATTCGACGCGTTCACCCACGCCTTTGCCCGGTACGGGGATGATGCGCACGGCGGTGGTTTTGCTGTTGATCATGCCGATGGCGGCTTCGTCGGCGATGATGCCCGCAATGGTCGCCGCTGGGGTGTCGCCCGGCACGGCAACCATGTCGAGGCCGACAGAGCACACTGCCGTCATCGCTTCGAGTTTGTCCAGGGTGAGGATGCCGCTGGCAGCGGCGGCAATCATGCCTTCGTCTTCGGAGACGGGGATGAAGGCGCCGCTCAGGCCGCCGACGGCGGATGAGGCCATCATTCCGCCTTTTTTCACCGCGTCATTCAGCAGGGCAAGGGCGGCAGTGGTGCCGTGCGTGCCGCAGACACTGAGGCCCATTGCTTCGAGAATGCGGGCAACGCTGTCGCCGACGGCGGGGGTGGGCGCGAGCGAGAGGTCGAGGATGCCGAAGGGGATGCCGAGGCGTCGCGCCGCTTCCTGGCCGATAAGTTCGCCGACGCGAGTGATTTTGAAGGCGGTTTTTTTGACGACTTCGGTGATTTCGGTGAGGTTCTTGCCGTCGCAGTGTTGCAGTGCCGCCTGCACCACGCCTGGTCCGGAGACGCCGACGTTGATGACGGCGTCCGCTTCGCCCGCGCCGTGGAAGGCGCCCGCCATGAAGGGGTTGTCTTCGACGGCGTTGCAGAAGACGACAATTTTGGCGCAGCCGAAGCCTTCCGGGGTGATGGCGGCAGTGTGCTTGATGGTGTCCGCTGCGAGCTTGACCGCGTCCATATTGATGCCGGCGCGGGTGCTGCCGATGTTGATGGAGGCACAGACGATGTCGGTCGTGCGCATCGCTTCCGGGATGCTGGCGATCAGGACGCGGTCGGCAGGCGAAAGGCCTTTGTGCACCAGAGCGGAGAAGCCGCCGATGAAGGAAACGCCGATGGCTTTGGCGGCTTTGTCCAGCGTCTCTGCCACGCTCACATAGCTGTCCGCCCCGGTCGCGGCGGCGATTTGCGCGATCGGCGTGACGGCAATGCGCTGATTGACGATGGGCACGCCGTATTTGGCGGAAAGCGCTGTGGCAGTCGCGACCAGGTCTTTGCCGATGCGGGTGATTTTGTTGTAGATGTTGCGGTTAAGCTGTTCTAGGTCAGGACTGATGCAGTCGTGCAGGTCAATGCCGATGGTGATAGTGCGCACGTCAAAGTTCTGCTCGGACACCATGCGGATGGTTTCGAGGATTTCGGTGGAATGGATTTGCGTCATGGGTTTCTGTGATGAATGGGATTGAATGCTGCACGGTGATACCAATTCCAGGAATTGGGCCGGGAAGGCGGCGCGCCGCGGACAGCACATGAGTACAGCAAGGCGCGCCAATACACTCAGATTGTTTTCTGAGATAGGTATTAAACCCGGTGCATGGCGTTGAACAACTCTTCATTCTGCATGCGGATGTCCAGCGCGAGCGCCTGGCTGGCCTGTGCGAAGATGTCGAGCATTTCCTGCCGCGATTTCGGGCATTGCGCGGTATCGACCAGAATGATCATGGTAAAGAATTCGCCCATCAACTGCTGACTGATATTGAGGATATTGATTTGGTTTTCGGCCAGCAGTTTGGATACGTCGTAAACAATACCGATGCGGTCTTTGCCGATGACGGTAATGACGGAATGGTTCATCACATCTCCTGATTCGTGAAATTTTGGTTTTTGACAGCCTGGTCGATCCAGTCGAACAGTTCGTCCAGATCGTAATCGCCGCTGTGCGGCACGTCCCACGGCAGGGCGAAATCGACGCGCTTGCCGCTGTTTTGCAGCTTGGCGGTGAGGATGGCGGCGATGGCCAGCGAGGTATCGCTATCGGCGGTGCCGACGCGGATGCGCCAATGCTGCGGCGGTGTGTGCGAGCCAATGAAGGGCATCGGGTTCATCAGCTGCACGGTATGCGGGTCGGCCAGCGTAGCCTGTGGGTCGGTACGGTGTTGGTAGGAGAAAGCGGTGAAGTGCTGTTTGTCGATGGTGGCGGTGCCGAACAGTTGGTTCTCGCCGCTGCTCAAGTCCAGCGCGTCGAAGGCGGGCGGAGTTTTCTGGCGGCCGGTAGCACGGGCATAGGCGGCAAAATTCACGGCGCGGACTTTGCCGTTGTGGAGGGTGAGCCAGTTGCGATCGCTCAGGTCTTTGCCGGCATCGAGCTGACCCTGGGCGGACTGGCGCAGGAAGGAAGCGACATAGTTTTTAAAACTGCCGTTGCCCTGCGCGTTCAAGCGCAGCGGGCGGCCTTGCGGGTCGCGCAGGTTTAGGCTGTTCACATAGGCAGGGAACCGGGCTTTGAGACGGCCTGAAACCTTAATTTGCGCCTTGGTAAGCGTGCCGTTAACCAGTTTGCGCTCGGCATGGTAATCGAGCATGGAGGCGTCCATTTTTTGGTAGTTGTTCACGCCGTTGAACTGCCATTCGTAGGCATCATCGGCGTGATCCAGAATGGAAATCGGGCAATAGGCGGAAACGGCGAAAATATCGTCTTTGGCCGGCGCGGCGCCGAGCTGTTGCAGATAGGGTTCGTAGTCGGCCTGGTTGCCGGTGGCGCCGAGCAGCACAGACAACGCCCCACCGGCGCTGGTGCCGTTGGAGATGATTTTTTCGGCATCGCCGGCCATCACTGCATCGTTGAAGCGCAGGTAGCGCACGGCGGCTTTCAAATCGACAATCGCGGCGGGCGCTTTGCCGGTGGCGGCGGTGCGGCCACGCGCGCCGGGCGATGCCACGACATAGCCTCTGACCAGGGCGGCCTGCATGGCATCAATCTGCCCGGCCTTGCGCGGGCCGAAACCGCCCTGTCCCGGCACGCCGGCTTTGGCTGGCATATAGCCGCCGATTGGGTTAGGCAGAAAGATGGGCGCGGTTTGCGCGGTGTAGCCGTTGATACTGCCGCCGTTGAAATAGGCTTCCGGAATGTAGATGTTGATGGTTTCGTGAGCCGCGTCGACAGGATTGTTGACATAAACGATATTTTCAAACGCTCGGTAACGTATCGTTTGTCCGCCGACCTGCATCGTTTTATCTACATATTTCTGACCGGCAAAATCAAGAGGCTGCGTGTTTTCACGCTTGACGAGCGGCGTACTGCACGCCGCAAGCCCCAGCCCGGCAATAGTCAGTATCGTGGCTTTAAATTTCATGACAATCCCCATAAAAAACAGGATATCTCTAGGATACACAAACCCAAACCAGATAGGCATCCGGCAAAACCGGGATCACACGGCTTCGCGTTTTCCTGTGTGTTGCAGATACATCACGTCCCGCATCAATTGCCTCAAGCAACCTGGCGCAAATATCCTCCAGAACCTCCAGGCATCCCCATCTCCAGGCCACATCCAAATTTCCAGGCAACATGCAATGCAGCCGGACAAACTATCTCCGTGCGACGGCGCAATGTAGCCACGATGTAATGTGTTTGCGGGCATTCACCGGAAAGCCGGCGAAACGCAGCCAACGCTTTCTCGGTACGAAAAAGTCTGTCAGTCGAAAGGCCAAGAGGCCTGTGTGCGCTATAATCCGCCTGCCTTGGCGCCGACGGGCACATCGAAGCGACTGCAGTTTATGGCGTGTCTGAGCCTCTCGTACTCTCACTGCTGGATGCGACGCGCATTGATTTTCCATTTCGCCGTATGGCGGTCAAACTCAGGTCATACGGATGATTTATAGAAAACTTTTCCATCGACTCAGTACCCGTATCTTTCTCTGCCTGTTTACCGTTGTGCTGGCCGGCTGCGCCAGCCTCGGCCGCACAACCTGCAATGCGACATCGGAAAACAGCGAAGAATGCCCTCCCCGCAAAGGAACAACAGCCGACTATCTATACCCGGCCCCCATCCTGACGCCCTTGCAGAGCTACGAGGTTCCGGCATTACCGATCAATCTGCCGACTGTCGATCTGACCAGCGAAACGGATAATATTTTTTCCCGCATCCGCAAGGGCTTTTCCATGCCGGACATCAACAACGACCTGGTACTGGAACACCAACAGCGCTACCTCAATCAGCCCGATTACCTGCGCCGCATGGTTGAACGCGGCGCCCCTTACCTCTATCACATCGTCGAAGAAATCGATCAGCGCAGTATGCCCATGGAGCTGGCATTGCTACCGATGGTGGAAAGTGCCTACAACCCGATGGCCCATTCGCCCGCCAAAGCGTCCGGTTTATGGCAATTTATCCCGACAACCGGCAAACGCTACAATCTCGACCAGAATTGGTGGAAGGACGAGCGCCGCGACATCATCGCCTCGACGGCCGCCGCGCTCGAATACTTGCAGGAAGTCTATGAAATGCACGGCGACTGGCATCTGGCGCTGGCTTCTTACAACTGGGGGGAAGGCGCCGTCGCCCGCGCCATTGCCAAAAACAAAGCACTCAACCTGCCGACCGATTACCTGAACCTGAGCATGCCGAATGAAACGCAAAATTACGTGCCCAAGCTACAGGCGCTGAAAAATATCTTCAGCAGTCCGGAAACGCTTAAGGAACTTGGCATCCCGCGCATCCCCAACCGCCCCTATTTCACAACCGTCACCAAGCCGGTCAACATTGATGTCAAACTGGCCGCACAGTTTGCTGGTATTCCGGTACATGAATTCCTTGCGCTTAATCCGGCGCACAACCGCCCCGTGATCGTCTCCGACTCGCCGATGGTCATTCCCGCAGAAAAGTACGACCATTTCGTCAGCAACCTGGAAGCACACGAGCAGAAGCAAAAACCGCTTTCTTCCTGGCAGTCCTATACCCTGCGCCCCGGCGACCGCCTGGAAAAAATCGCACCGCGCTTCGGCATGACCGTCGCCAACCTCAAAGCCATCAACGGCATCCACGGACGCATTCGGCTCAAACCAGGACTTACGCTACTGGTGCCCAGCAACGGCGGCGCAAAAGAGATCGACCCGGCCACGATGGTTGCCCAGCCACGCTTCCCCAGTGCCGACTTGCAGCCGGCAACGCGCACCTACAAGGTACGCAAAGGTGACACCCTGTTTTCCATCGCCAAGCGGCACGGCATGAGCGCCGACGAGCTGAAACGCCGAAACCACCTGAAAAACATGAAAATCAAGCCAGGAACAACGCTCGTCGTCCTGGCAACGGAGCAAAAGGCCAGCAAGCCCGCTCCACAAAAAGGCAAATCATCCGTTTCTGCAAAGAAAAGCAGGCACCCAGCCTCTTCACAGAAACAGAACGCCAAGAAAGCACCCACACCCCGCAAGAATGCCGCGCAGGCAAGCAAACCGGCAAAACGTAAGAAATAAAGGCGCCGGCTCGAACTTGGCTTCCTTGGTTACATACTTCGCCTCATACTGGCGAGGGCATGTCGTGTAGCAGGACAACGACGTATGGGACTAGGGCATCATAGGTTCGTACCGTGCAGTCTGTTGAGCTGTTGACGGGTACGCTCCAGCTTAGCCTTGACTCTGGCGATGCGCGCGCGTGAGCGCTCGGTGCCAAGCTGCTCCGAAATGCTGATTATCAAAGCACTGAGGCTTTTCATTACCTCGTACTCCTCGAACGTCGGCGCGGCGTTTAATTTGACAACGTTGCTCTTTGTTCTACGCACTTTGCATCTCCATAGTTGGTTGCAATATCCGCCACGGCGCCTACAGCTACGAAAGCGCCAAGGCGCAATATGCACCGTTTGATCGCCTGTAAGACATAGACTCCACTACTTGCGTCTATCTCACCAGCGTCACCACTGGCGCCTGCGGCGCGGAGCAGAACGTTGATGCGAGCATTAATAACAAAGCGGAAAAGGTTGCACCTTTGCTAATGATGAGGGCGAGTAGAAATACGATAGATCTTATTAATCTATGCAGATTATTGATCTTGTTGACGTTTTATTTATTTCGAAATTTTATTCCCTTTATAAAAGGTATATTGCGTTCAGTATTGGGAAATTAAACTGAGATTAATCGGATAAGGCAATCCATTCGGAAATCGCCTCCGTAAATTTAAATTTATCAAGCGCCTTCAATGCCCGAATAGGAATATTGAGGTTGTTCGCTACTAGGTGCGCTTGCCTTAACTCCAGTTCTTGAAACTTTTCTATGATAACTGGATCTTGGGATATATTATTATCTCTATCGATCCATCTTTGATAAATGGCCAGTGGCGCATCATGAAGAACCACAATCCCTTGAAGATTTAATTCTCTAAACACATCAACCGGAATCTTTCGGAAATCATGATTTGATTCCAATAAGCAAAAGTGTCCATCAAGAAGAATTGTCTTATTATGATTTTTGCAAAGTTTACGAATCCCTTGAATTAGCAATGATTGGTTTCCCATAACATCGGAAACCAATTTATCCGCGGCTAAAGCAGCCTCAGCCTTCTCAGAGCTTATCACTTTACTGGAGCTGAAATAATCGAGTCCCAGCAATTTCGCAGCATGATGGCATAAAGTGGTTTTGCCTACACCATGAACTCCGCCTACAAATATGATACGCATCAGCTATTCCACTCCAAAATAGAAATTCAATTTTTCAACCTCATCTAAACTGAGATAACGAAAAGATTGTGGGGGTCTAAAATTTTCTCCAAACACTTGAGATGGCTTCAGCGCCCCTTTGCTAAAGTTAGAGACCGTTGCAAGCTCAATAGCAGCCCCTTCACTTCTACCCTCTAGATATGCGAATAGCTTTCGACGACTAATTCCCCCCCCTTTCTTTTTGGCGAGTTCCCATAAATGATTTTTTGACCCCCAGTGAACTTTTTCGACATGAGTAGCGGCCACTATCCTTTGGACAGGCGACGTTACGTAAATAACCAAACAACTAACCTGTTTCGAAGTCCATCGTCTGCGAAATTCGAGCCTTTTTTCTCCAATTAGTATTTTTTTGGCATACTCTGGCCGAATTGAAATTAGCACAACGTTAGTTTTCATGAGATAAAACTCTTTCGAAACTTTGGTGACTAATTTTAGTAATGCTTTGTGGTGCCCCCTTGAGCACGCCTTGCTGCTCAAGCCACTCTTGCGGCAAAGGAGTCGAAAGATGTTTAACTAACCTGAACAGCATAACACGCGTAGGCTTTTCAGCCATTAATTTAATCTCAGGCATCGAGTAAACAGTACGACGCTTAACTCTGGAAACGATATCCTCTGCCACACTTAATGTTTCATAACTCTCAACAATACCAATGCTAGTTATTGCCCGCTCGTCTCCTGATCGATAGAACAGCACTATATCGCCAGGGCGAATTTTCTTAGTTGGGGCGTAGCATAAATACGCCATTTTTATAGCATTCCCTGCAGAACTCTGCGAAGAGAATATATTCATTTGCTGGCCTAGATAATCTATAAATAGCATCTGATGATACCCGGGTTTTATAGGAATAATGAACTTCTCCACGTTTTCATCGTGACGAAAATGTGGAAAATAAAAACGCAAATAATCAAAAGAAGGGAGTTCTTCTTGTGGCGGATTTACAGGATGCCTTTTAAGATAGACAGCATCACGCCCCTGACTTCCAGGATCAAAGCCTACCCTTTTAAACCCAAAGTCCTCAAGCATTTCAAAAAGAAAATGATGTCGATCGCTATCGCCATGAATAAAGATATTTTCCAATCTATTTTTTGTAGCATAAAGGAATGCGGCCTTTAAAAAAAGTTCTCCTATTTTTTTGCCTCGGCTATTTTCTCCAACTTTGAAGGTTGCTAATTTTAGTGCAGGTCCTTCAAGCATTACCTCGTCTGTAATTCTTTCATCATGTTGCTGAGCATAAATGCAAATGCCTCCAAGAACTCCACTCGACTCCCAGTTTACCCAAGCATTCCGCCCTTCTTTCGCTTTTTCTCTAAACCAGTTGTCAAAATTTTCATATCCCTCTCTCAAGCTATTAAAAAATTGGCCTCCCAAGTATGAACTTAAACTGAAAAGTGGAACATTTTCAATATTCGGCAACTGCACTGGAACTCGTCCGTGCAGGCGACGCAACAAATCTTCTGCCGTTTGAATGGTATAGACGCGTTCCAATAGTCCATGCTCTTTCGCTTTTTTATGGATGCCACGATCTTCCGTGACCAACCCATGGGCAGCATTAAGAAAAATCGCATGAAGAATTTCATTATCTGCGGCATCATTTCGATCTGTATCGGCTGTATTCCATGGGCAAGTAGGCAACGACTCCAGTCTAGTATATTGACTCAGTCGAGAAAGTGTCTGAGTACGACGATCTGCATTATTGTCCTGCTTGATATCCTCTTCTGAAGCCGGGTGATAAAGCAAAACATGTCCATTTTCATTGGCCAATCTAACAAAGTTAGCGAGGCTTGGCTCGAGTGGGCGCTGCGAATCCTCAAGAGGAATTAGAATGTTTGTATCTAGAATGAAGCGCATCGCTTTTAATAAAATTAATTATCCAAGATGATTCTATGGTTACCAGTCTATACAATAAATAGGCAGCAATTAAAATTTATATTTATCCGTAACCTAATGGAATAACATCTATCGCTGCCGTAGAAATAATGGCTTACTCCCACTCAATCGTCGCAGGGGGTTTGCTGGAAACGTCATAGGTCACGCGATTAATCCCGCGCACTTCGTTGATGATTCGGGACGACACCTTTTTCAGCAGCGCATACGGCAGTTCGGCCCAGTCGGCGGTCATGAAGTCACTGGTTTGCACGGCGCGCAGGGCCACGACGTAGTCGTAGGTGCGGCCATCGCCCATGACGCCGACGGATTTGACTGGCAGGAAGACGGTGAATGCTTGGCTGGTAAGGTCGTACCAGCTTTTACCGCTGTTCGGTTCGATGGTGGAGCGCAGTTCTTCGATGAAGATAGCGTCGGCCTGGCGCAGCAGGTCGGCGTATTCTTTTTTGATTTCGCCCAGGATGCGCACGCCCAGGCCCGGGCCGGGGAAGGGGTGGCGGTAGACCATGTCGTGCGGCAGACCAAGGGCCACGCCCAGTTCGCGCACTTCGTCTTTGAACAAATCGCGCAGCGGCTCCAACAGTTTCAGGCCCAATTGTTCGGGCAGGCCGCCGACGTTGTGGTGGCTTTTGATGACGACGGCTTTCTTGCTTTTGGCGCCGCCGGATTCGATCACGTCGGGGTAGATGGTGCCTTGGGCCAGGAAGGTTGCGCCCTTATGGCCAGCGCCGCTGGCCTTGAGCTTCTCGGCTTCGGCCTTGAAGACATCGACAAAGAGCTTGCCGATGATTTTGCGTTTTTGCTCGGGGTCGGACACGCCCTTGAGGGCATCGAGGAAGAGCTGGCTGGCATCGACGCGCACCACTTTGGCGTGAATTTTTTTACCCCCACGCTCACTGCGTTCGCTGCCCACCGAGGGGGCTGGTTCGTCTTCGGGGCGGCCGTACGACGAACCGCCAGCGAACATGTCCATGACCATGTCGCCTTCGTTCAAGCGCAGCAGGCCGTGATCAACAAACACGCAGGTGAGCTGATCGCCAATAGCTCGGTGGATGAGGGCGGCGGCGACGGATGAATCAACACCGCCCGACAGGCCCAAGATGACTTCTTCATCGCCCACTTGCGCGCGGATTTTTTCTACGGCCTCTTCGATGTGGTCGCGCATGATCCAGTCGGGCTTGGCAGCGCAGATGTCGAGCACAAAGCGCTCCAGCATCGCACGGCCCTGCACGGTGTGCGTGACTTCCGGGTGGAACTGCACGCCGTAGAAGCGCCGCGCCTCGTCGGCCATGCCAGCAATGGGGCAGCTTGGCGTGCTGGCCATGACTTTGAAGCCCTCAGGCAAATGGGTCACTTTGTCGCCGTGGCTCATCCACACTTTCAGCATGCCGTGGCCTTCGGGGGCGTGAAAGTCTTGAATGTCTTTGAGCAGCGCCGTGTGACCGTGGGCGCGCACTTCGGCGTAGCCGAATTCGCGGGTATTGCTGCCCTGCACTTGCCCACCCAGTTGCTGCGCCATGGTCTGCATGCCGTAACAGATGCCCAGCACGGGAATGCCCAGTTCGAACACGGCATCGGGCGCGCGGTCGTCCACCTCGTACACGCTGGCGTGACTGCCGGAAAGGATGACACCCTTGAGATTGCCATCGGCCGCAAACTGGCGCACCCAGTCGCTGCTCACGTCGCAAGGGTGCACCTCGCAATACACATGCGCTTCGCGGATGCGGCGGGCGATGAGTTGCGTGACCTGAGAACCGAAATCGAGGATGAGGATTTTGTGATGAGACATGCCTGCTGCCTTCAATAAAAATGCGGGCTGCCGCCATGCCCATGCCTGTCAGCAACCCGCAAAAGATAAGAACCTAAGACCTGCTACTCCGCGCGGTAATTGGGCGCTTCCTTAACAATCTGCACGTCGTGGACATGCGATTCACGCACGCCCGCGGCGGTAATTTCGACGAAAACCGCTTTTTCATGCATATCGGCAATCTGCGCGCACCCCAGATACCCCATCGATGAGCGCAAGCCGCCGAGCAATTGATGAATGACGACCAAAACCGGCCCCTTGTAGGGGACGCGCCCTTCGATGCCTTCCGGCACAAATTTCTCGATATTGCCCGTGCCTTCCTGGAAATAACGATCTGCCGCACCCGCAGCCATGGCACCCAGCGACCCCATGCCACGATACGATTTATAGGAGCGCCCCTGGTATAGCTCAACCTCTCCCGGCGCTTCTTCTGTACCGGCAAACAGGCCGCCGAGCATCACGGAATTAGCACCTGCGGCAATTGCCTTGCAGATATCGCCGGAATAGCGGATTCCGCCGTCGGCGATCATCGGAACGCCCGTATTTTTCAGGGCGTCAGAGACATTCTGGATAGCCGTGATCTGCGGCACGCCGACGCCGGCAACGATGCGTGTTGTACAGATCGATCCCGGCCCAATACCGACCTTGACGCCATCTGCGCCGGCATCCACCAGTGCCAGCGCCGCATCGCCCGTGGCAATGTTGCCGCCGATGACATCAATGTGCGGAAATTCCCGCTTAACCCAGTGCACACGCTCCAGCACGCCTTGTGAATGCCCGTGCGCGGTATCGACAACGATCACATCGACGCCCGCTTCGGCAAGCAGCGCCACACGCTCTTCGGTTCCCTCGCCCACACCCACGGCCGCACCAACGCGCAGTCGGCCGGTGAAATCTTTGCAGGAGTTTGGATGCTCCGTCGTTTTGATGATGTCCTTGACCGTAATCAGGCCGCACAACTCAAATGCATCATTGACCACCAGAACACGTTCAATGCGATGTTTGTGGATCAGTGCCTTACCCTCATCAATACTGGCGCCTTCGTGTACCGTCACCAGGCGCTCGCGCGGCGTCATGATGTTGCGGATAGGCTGATCGAGCTGGGTCTCGAAACGCAAATCGCGGTTGGTGACAATGCCGACGACCTGCCGCCCTTCCAGCACGGGGAATCCGGAAATCCGGTGTTGTCGCGACAGATCCAGCACTTCGTGCACGGTCATTGAGGGAGACACGGTAATCGGGTTCTTCAGCACGCCCGATTCAAAGCGCTTGACCCGTACCACCTCGGCTGCCTGTGCCTGGGGTGAAAGATTTTTGTGGATAATGCCAATGCCGCCTTCCTGCGCCAGCGCAATCGCCAAACGGCTTTCCGTCACGGTGTCCATGGCTGCCGAAACGAGCGGCATATTCAAGCTAATATTGCGCGTCAGGCGTGTTTTCAGGCTGACTTCGCGCGGGAGAACGGAAGAATGAGCGGGGATGAGCAGTACGTCGTCGAACGTCAGCGCTTTCTGCAATAAACGCATGGGCTTTGCTCCTAGGTCACAAATCGGTATTATACCGTATATGCCTTATGAATCAGGACGAACGCCATGACACACTTCTCCATGAAACACGTGTTTATTGCTTGCGCAGCGACCGTCTTCGCTGTTGCGGCTAACGCCCAGATTTTCCAATGGAAAGACGCCAAGGGCAAGACCGTTTATTCTGACAAACCGCCGCCCGGAGGCATTACACAAAAGCGCGTAATTACGTCCAAGGCACCTGCCGCACCGGCTGCGAACCCCACGACAACGCTGGCCGAAAAGGACATGGCTTTCCGCAAGCGCCAACAAGAGGCGCAGGAAAAATCTAGCCAAGAAGCGCAAGACCAGAAAGCGCTTGCCCAGAAAAAACAGCGTTGCGACAACATTCAGCGTAACGCCCGCGTACTTGAGTCAGGCGTGCGCATTGCGCAGGTCAACGATAAAGGGGAACGCTACTTCCTAGAAGACAAGGAGCGTAAGGCAGAACTGGACAAGACGCGCCAAGCCTTGCAAGAAGCCGAATGCCAATAAGACCAATAAGACGGCAACAAGGTAGTTGAATGCGGTAACGCGGCGCTGCCCGCAAACCCGCGTAAACAGGGCATCCCAGAGGGGTGCCCTGAAGCCCTCTGAAGCCCTTTATCCACGGGCATTTCCGGCGGGCAAACCACCCTTCTCCGTAGCTAAGCGCCTGGAGAGAGGGGCAAAAACTAGCAGCCCGGAGCGCCTTTATCCACGCGGGTTTCCGAGGTGACGCCCGGAGATGCCCTATCTACGCGGGCTCCGGAGGCGCCCATCGGCACATGCCCTTCTGTTTCCCTTCTAGTTTCCGTGCGTTCCTTTGGCAACACTCTCTCCGCCCTCCGCCTCGCCGGCGCCTTTTTTCGTGGCTTTACTTTCCGCTGCGCGCTGCTTACGGACTTCTTTTGGATCCGCAATCAGCGGCCGGTAAATTTCGATGCGGTCGCGGTCATGGAGCACCGCATCAGGCTTGGTCAGCTTCGCAAAAATACCGAGCTTATTTTTTTCCAGATCAATTTCGGGATATTTTTCGAGGATACCCGACTGTTCGATGCCCTGCCTGACCGTCGCCCCCTCAGGGAGATGAAACGAAAAAATCTTCTGCTCGTCTGGCAAGGCATAGACGAGCTCGACGCGGATTTGACCGGCAGGATCAGACATACCCTTCTCCATAAACCTCATTGGCACGCTGAGCAAACGCATCGACCATCGTATCGCAAATATGTCCGAAGACCGAGCCAATGACTGCGTTAAACAATCTGCCGGAAAATTCGTACCCTAAGCGGAAGTCGATCTTACAGGCATTTTCCGCCAGCGATTTAAAATGCCAGAGGCCTTCGAGCTGGTGGAACGGACCATCGACCAGTTTCAAGCGCATGGATTGCGGAGGCTGCTTGTCGTTCCTCGTCGTGAAATGCGCCCTGGCCCCCAGATAATCGACATACAACGTCGCTACGGTACTGGCTGCATCCCGGTGACTAACTTCGGTGCGCGCGCACCAAGGCAGGAAGTCCGGATAGGCTTCGATATCCTCGACCAGGTCAAACATCCGCTGCGCCGAATGCGCAATCAAGAGCGACCGCTCAACCTTCACCATGTACCGCCCGACTCCGCCAATCACGTAAAATTGCATTCTAGCATCGGCTTTTCGCCCAACCGAACCATTAGGAACATTTCATGAGCATCCTCACCAACAAAAAAGCCTTTCACGATTACTTCATCGAAGAGCGCTTTGAGGCCGGAATCGCACTCGAAGGCTGGGAAGTCAAGGCGATCCGGGCGGGACGTGCCAATATCAAGGAATCTTACGTCGTCGTCCGCAATGGCGAGTTGTTCATTTTCGGCATGCACATCACGCCGCTGGCCGAAGCATCGACACACATCAAGCCGGATCCGCTGCGCACGCGCAAATTGCTCCTGCACGCCAGCCAAATCAACCGCCTGATCGGCAAGGTAGAACGCGCCGGTTATGCCTTGATTCCGCTTGATCTGCATTTTTTAAAGGGTCGCGTCAAGGCAGAGGTCGGCCTCGCCAAGGGCAAGAAACAGCACGACAAGCGCGAGGCCGAAAAAACCCGCGACTGGGAACGCGAAAAGGCGCGCCTGATGCGGGTTAATTGACCCCCTCTGAACCCGGCGTGGATAGGCCATCTCCGGGCAGGCACCCTGAACCCCGCGTAGATAGGGCATTTCCGGACAGGCGCCCTGAACCCCGTGTGGATAGGGCATCTCCGGGCAGGCGCCCTGAACCCCACGTGGATAGGGCATCTCCGGCCACCCCTCTGGAGATGCCCTGTTTACAAGGGCCTCAGGGCACCCTTTGGGGAGACGCCCACCCGCGCTGCCTGACCGTTTCGAACAAACAGATGGCCGCCGCCGCCGCGACATTGAGCGATTCCGCCGCACCGGGCATAGGAATGCGAACGCAGCAGCTCACACATGCCGTCACCGCTGGCCGGATTCCTTGGCCTTCATTGCCAAACACCCAGGCAATCGGGCGCATGGATTGCGCCAGATCAATTCCGTCGAAGCCGTCCGTGCTAAAGAGCGGATGCGAAGCAGCATTCAGCGTTGTCGCCAGCGTCTGTCCGCAATAGCGGTTGATGAAGGCACACAGATCAACATTTTCATGGATGGACAAAAGGAAATGTGCACCCATCGCCGCCCGCAGGACTTTTGGGGACCAGGCCTGCGCACAATCCGCCGTCAAGAGCGCCTGGCTGAACCCCGCGGCTGCGGCGCTGCGCAGAATCGAACCGACATTGCCCGGGTCTTGAATGCCATCGAGCAGGACGGCATCGCTTGCTGCATCGAGCGCCGTTGGGCAGGACGGTCGCGTTGCCAGCGCCAAGATCCCGCTGGGTGAGCGGACAAGCGCGAGTTCGTCGAACAAACGGTCAGCCAGCACGGTGACAGGCACGTTCGCCGGCAACACAGCCAGATACCGGGCAACCTCCGGCTTGTCTTGCGCACTGTCGGCGATAACGATTTCTTCCAGCCGACTGCCCAAACGAAGGCAGCTTTCGGTATAGCTTTCGACCAGATGCATGCCGTCAAGCACGATGATGCCCGCCGCCCGCCGTGCGTGCCCGTTGTGGCAGATTTTTTTCAGCGCCTTGAAATGCGAGTTATCCCGCGAGGCAAGGCTTTTGACGCGCTGCTTCATAGCAAGGCCAGTTGTGCGACGGGCGAGAAGCTGCGCCGATGCGCCGGCGTCGGGCCATACTGGCGCAATGCGGCAAGATGGGCGGCTGTCGGGTAACCTTTATGGCGGTCAAAACCGTACATCGGATAAATCGCATGCAAAGCTTCCATGCCCGCGTCACGCGCCGTTTTAGCCAAAATCGACGCGGCGGCGATGGCCGCCACTTTACCGTCACCGCCAACGATGGCCTCCGCCGGGCAATCCAGTATCGGGCATTTATTGCCATCGATCAGCGCCCTGCACGGAGGGGGCGAGACTCCAGCCACCGCCCGCTGCATCGCGAGCAGACTGGCTTGAAGAATATTGAGGCGATCGATCTCCTCGACACTGGCTTCGGCAATCGACCAGGCCAGCGCCTTGTCGCGGATTTCCTGCGCCAGTTCGATGCGGCGTTTAGCGGAAAGTTTTTTGGAGTCATTTAACCCCAGGATGGGGCGCGCAGGATCGAGAATAACCGCCGCCGCGACGACCGGCCCTGCCAGCGGACCACGCCCGGCTTCGTCGACGCCGCACACCCATCCTTCCGGTTGAGCCAGCGGCTCAGGCAGCGTGCGCGGCATGGCCCGTGTCGGCAACAGCCGGTTTCAAAAAATGCTCTGGCAGGTGCAGCAACACTGCCGCCGCAGCTTTCTCGGCAGAGTTTTGCCGCAATTGCAAATGGATTTCACGGAAGACCTCTGCAATACCGGCGCAAGTGATCCGGTCGGCGTACAGGTTCAGCAACGCTTGCGCCAGGTTTTCCGGCGTCGCATCGTCCTGGATAAATTCAGGAACGACGAAACGCCCAGCGAGGATATTGGGCAGGCCAATATAGGGCAAATAGCCTTTCATACAACGCATGATGCGGTAAGTCACCGGCGCCATCTTGTATACGATGACCATCGGGCGTTTGAGCAGCGCGGCTTCCAGCGTTGCCGTGCCGCTGGCGACGAGGACGATATCCGCCGCAGCCATGGCTTCATGCGCGTGGCCGAACAGCAGACGCACCGGCAACTGGCGGGCATCGGCGCGCTGCATGGCGGCTTCGAACAGCAGGCGAGTTTCGCGAGTCGCCAGCGGTACGAAGAACTCGGCATCCGGCAAGGATTCGATCACCTTGAGCGCCGCGCCGACAAAAGCATCCGCCATGAACTGCACTTCCGCCTGCCGACTGCCAGGCAGCAGGGTAAATACCGGCCGCTGCGCTGGCACCCCAAACAGCTCGCGCGCTTCATCGCAACCATCTTCCAGCGGCAACACATCGGCTAGCGGATGTCCGACATAGCTGACCGGGATGCCTTGCTTCTCGTAGATTTCAGGCTCAAAGGGAAACAGCGCCAGGATGCGCGATACGGCCTTGCCAATGCGGTGAATCCGCTGCCCGCGCCACGCCCAGATTGACGGGCTGACGTAATGGACGCATGGGATACCGTTCTGTTTAAGCGGCTTTTCCAGACCAAAATTAAAATCTGGCGCGTCGACGCCAATGAAAATATCAGGCGGATTAGCCAGCAGGCGGCGTTTTAGCGCATTGCGGATAGACAGGATCTTACGGAAATGGCGCAGCACTTCGGCGTACCCACGCACGGCCAGGGTTTCCTGTGAATACCAGGATTGGAACCCCAAGGCCTGCATTTTCGGGCCGCCGATGCCAAAAAATTCGACTTGCGGCAAACGCTGTTTCAATGCTGCGATAAGGTGCGCGCCGAGCAAATCCCCGGAGGCTTCACCCGCCACCATGGCAATACGCACCGCCCTGTTGTTCATCGGATGATGCCGCGTTTAGAAACTGCCAGAAAATCGAGGAAAGGTTGAATCTCGGCATGCGCAGCGGCTTCATCCGCCAGCTTGGTGCGTGCTTCTTCAAGCGTCAGACCGGATCGATACAGCGTCCGATAGGCATGTTTGAGCGCCTGTAGCGACTCCGAGGAAAAACCACGGCGGCGCAAACCTTCGATATTGAGGCCAAATGGCGCGGCCGTTGTACCGCCAGCCATGACGTAAGGCGGCACATCCTGCAAAACAATCGTGCCGGCGGCGATCATCGCATGTGCGCCAATACGGCAAAATTGGTGAGCGCCACTGAAGCCGCCGAAAATCACCCAGTCATCGACATGTACATGACCCGCCAGCTGGGCGTTATTGGCAAAAATTGTACGGTTGCCGATCTGGCAATCATGTGCGATATGCACATAGGCCATGATCCAGTTATCGTCGCCCATGCGCGTAATGCCCGCGTCCTGCGCCGTCCCCAGATTGAAAGTACAGAACTCGCGGATGGTATTGCGATCGCCGATGACCAGGCGAGTCGGCTCGCCCGCATATTTCTTGTCCTGCGGGACTTCACCCAGAGAACAGAACTGGAAAATCTGGTTATCACAGCCGATACGGGTACGGCCGGTAATGACGACATGCGGACCAATACGCGTGTTATCGCCAATTTCAACGCCGGCCTCGATGACCGAATAAGCGCCGACAGACACGCCTGCGCCAAGTTTTGCCTCCGGATGAATGATGGCAGTCGGATGAATCATGGCGCAGTCTCCTTTGCTCTGTCAGGCGGTATCGCTCTTAGCGCACATCAGCTCGGCTTCGGCTGCAATTTCATCGCCTACTTTGGCAACCGCGTGGTATTTCCAGATGCTGCGCATCCGACGCGTGATGTCAACATACAGATGCAATTGGTCACCGGGAACCACCTGGCGCTTGAAACGTGCGTTATCGATACCGGCAAAGAGAAAACGCGAGGTCTCGCTCGGCATTTCTCCTGCCGTCTTAAAAGAGAGGACACCCGCCGCCTGTGCCAGTGCCTCCATGATCAGCACGCCAGGCATCACCGGGTAATGCGGGAAATGACCAACGAAAAACGCCTCGTTGATCGTTACGTTTTTGTAGGCATGGATCGACTTGCCCAGCTCCATCTCTACAACACGATCGACCAAGAGGAAGGGGTAACGCTGCGGAAGATGCCTGGCGATATCCTGAATATCCATTGTAATCATTGTGTTTTACTCATATCTTCAAGTTTTTTCTCAAGCTCTTCGACCCGTGCCGCCAGCTTAGCAAGACGCTTGAGGTGTGCCGCATTCTGCAACCAGTCGATATGCGGTTCGAGCGGAAAAACCGCTGTGTATTGTCCCGGTTGCTTCAGGTTCTTGCCTACCAAGGTCCCGCCTGAAACATGGATATCATCGCCAATTTCAAGATGTCCGGAAATCATTCCCGCCCCGCCGACCGTACACCGCTTGCCGAATGTCGTACTGCCTGCCACGCCGACACAACCGGCCATCGCGGAATGATCGCCAATCCGGACGTTGTGGGCAATCTGGATCTGGTTATCCAGTTTGACATCGTTACCAATGACCGTATCATCGAGCGCACCACGGTCGATTGAGGTATTGGCGCCGATTTCGACGTCGTCGCCAATAACGACGCGGCCAATTTGCGGAATCTTGACCCAGCGCTCGCCTTCCTGGGCAAAGCCGAAGCCATCGCTTCCGATAACCGCGCCCGCATGAATGATCGTTCTAGCACCAACCACGCAACGCGGATAAATCACGACATTAGGATAAATGACTGTATCTGGGCCGATGGAGACATCATCACCGATCACGCAGCCCGGATACAGCACGACATTCTCACCTAAACAAACGCCCCGCCCAACAACGACGTGCGCATCGATAGTCACTGAAACGGGTAGCGGACTAAGAACGACAGCCGTTTCATGCACTCGTTGAGCACGCGTCGGTGGTGGATTCAGTAATGCGGTAACCCGTGCGTAATAGGCGTATGGATTCGCATGAACGATACGTGGAATTTCCGTATCACTCGCATTTTTTTCCGAAACGATGACTGCCGATGCGTGAGTAGTCTTCAGTTGCGCACGGTATTTGGGATTGGTCAAAAAAGAGATTTGCCCGCGCCCTGCCGACGACAGAGCGCCCACTTGCAGAATCTCGACACTGCCATCGCCAATCAGACGGCCACCAAGCTGTGCAACAATCTGCTCAAGCCGCAAGCCGACCTCCAGGGAAATTATTTACCGTCGGCCAAGGCTTTAATGACCTTGTCCGTAATATCGAGCTGCTGGCTCACCCAGACGACGTCTTGCAGAATCAGGTCGTATTTCTCGCTTTCCGCAATCTGTCTGATCGCCTGGTTGGCTTTATCAATAATCGCCGTATTTTCCTCGTTCTGGCGCAGATTGAGATCTTCACGGAACTCACGTTGCTTGCGCTGGAATTCACGTGACAGATCGTTCAGGCTTTTTTCTTTCGCCCGACGATCCGATTCGGACATCGTCATCGCGTTTGTTTCGAGATTTTCCTGCATCGACTGGAGTTGCTTGGCCATCCGCTGCAAATCCTGATCGCGTTTAGAAAATTCCGCTTCAATCTTCTTGGCTGCTCTCACGGCAGAAGGTGCGTCACGGAAAATACGCTGTGTATTGACATAACCGATTTTGAGCGCATCAGCCGCCATGACCTGCGATACCGGGAAAACCGTCATGAGTGCAATCAAAAAGGTGGCAAATTTTATCTTCAAGCTCTTTCTCCTTACGTTAGAAAGTTTGTCCCATCTGGAATTGAAAACGCTGGATTTTATCATTAGTCTGCCGATTGATCGGCTGAGCAATACTGAACTTCAGTGGCCCCAAAGGCGACAGCCAAGTCACGGCAATCCCCGCTGACATGCGAATCGGACCCTCGGCAACGACGCCAGGATCGCGATTAGATTTTTTATCGCCATAAACCTGGCCTGCATCAAAGAATGGCCCGAATTTCAACGACTTATCTTTGCCGAAGCCGAAACTACTCATCGGCAACATCAGCTCAGCATTGAAAATGAAGCGGCGCACGCCGCCCAAATGTACGATATCACCGGACTGTGTGATTTCATAAGGCCCAAGACTGCCATAATCATAACCACGCACCGAATCCGGGCCGCCCGCATAAAAATTCTTGAAGAACGGTAGCTCAGGACTGTTGCCAAAGCCCTTGGCAAACGCTACCTCCCCATTAAGCATCAACACAGCATTCCGTGTAATCGGAAAATACTGACGCCGCTGCAAAGTAACCTTATGGTAGTTGAGGTCGCCGAGCGGACTCACTTCATAAGAGACTCGCTGTACGGCGCCGCGCGTCGGGTCAATCGCACTGTCTTTCGTATCACTCAGCCAGCCCGCAGAAAACGGGAAGGAAGTTTTTCCGCAAGAGTCCGCACCGCCGCAGAATTTGTCGATGTAACGTTTATATAACAAGGGCGTATTCGCATTATTATGGTCGATCTTGATTTTTGTGTAATCCAGCGCTGCGCCAAAATTGATGGTCTCTTTTTCGCCGATAGGAATACCAAAGCGCAGGCCACCACCTGTGGATTCCCTGCCATAGGCGTAGCCCAGTGAAGAAGGATTGAAACGGTTGTGATAAATATCAAAGCCTTGGCTGATGCCATCAACAGTGAAATACGGATTGGTATAACTGAACCCTATGTTTCGGTTGAGCTTCCCTGTGCTGACCTGGACGGAGGCAAATTTTCCGCTACCAAAGATATTGGCCTGGGAAACCGAGGCCTGCAGCATAATCTTTTCAGCCTGTGAGTAACCAATGCCTGCCGAAAGACTTCCGGTCGCTTTCTCGGTGACGCCCACGTTGACGTCAACCTGATCGGCCGTTCCTGGCACGGGTTGCGTTTCAACATTGACTTCGCTGAAGTAATCCGTTTTATCGATCCGCTGTTTAGACAGCTTGACTTTTTCGTCGTCGTACCAGGCGCCCTCCATCTGCCGCATCTCTTGGCGCACCACTTCGTCCCGGCTTTTTGTATTGCCCGCGATATTGATCCTGCGCACGTAGACCCGCTTGCCAGGATCGATAAAAATGGTGAAAGCAACTTGCCTTTTTTCCTTATCGACTTCCGGAGCGGCATTCACGTTGGCAAATGCATACCCTTTGGCAGACAACTTGTCACTGATAGCACGCGTCGTTTCGTTGAGTTTTTCCCGAGAGAAAATATCACCAGGCTTGATCTTGACCGACTCCCGCAATTCCTGCTCCGGCAAAGTCAGATCACCGGCGAGCTTGACCGATGAAACGATAAAACGCTCGCCCTCATTCACCGAAATTGAAATAAACACGTCTTTCTTGTCGGGGCTGATCGAAACCTGGGTCGATTCGACATTGAATTCCAGATACCCGCGGTTCAAATAAAAGGAACGCAGGGATTCCAGATCGGCGGAAAGCTTCTGTTTAGAATACTGATCGTTCTTTGTATACCAGCTAATCCAGTTTGGCGTTTGCAACTGGAATTCATCAAGCAGCGTCGCTTCCCTGAATGCGTGGGCGCCAATAATGTTGATCTGCCGGATTTTCGCGGAAGATCCTTCGTCGATCTTAAAATTAATCGCAACGCGATTGCGCTCCAGCGGCGTGACGGTCGTCGTCACCGTAGCGGCATATTTCCCTCGCGTCAGATATTGACGTTTCAGTTCCTGCTCAGCCTTATCCAGTGCGCTGCGGTCAAACGGACGGGAAACGGCAAAACCGACTTCACGCAGTCCCTTGATGATTTGTTCCTTGTCGAATTCCTTGAGTCCATCGAAATCGATCTGTGCAATCGACGGACGCTCTTCGACGATGACATTGACGATATTGCCGTCAGTCTCAATCCGCACATCTTTAAAAAAGCCGGTAGCAAACAATGACTTGATTGCCTGCGCCGCCTTTTCGTTGGTCATGGTTTCCCCTACCTTGACCGGCAGATAGCTGAAGACCGTTCCGGCTTCCGTGCGCTGAATACCTTCAACACGGATATCCTTGACGGTGAAAGGTTCGAAAGCCAAGGCGCTCGTCGTGCAGAACGCCGCCAGCAATCCGGGAAGAAAAGTCTTGTTGGTCATATTCATCCGGAAATCAATCGATTAATATCGTTATAAAAAGCACAAGCCATCAGCAGAATAAGAACGGACAGACCAAGACGCTGCCCCAATTCCATCGTGTGTTCGGAAAGCGGTTTGCCCCGAACCGCCTCAAACAGATAATACAGCAAATGCCCCCCATCCAGCATGGGAACAGGCAAGAGATTGAGCACCGCCAGACTGATGCTAATCAGCGCAAGAAACCTGAAATACGCCATTAGCCCGAGTTTGGCGGACTGTCCGGCATAGTCGGCAACCGTAATGGGGCCGCTGATGTTTTGCCAGGACACTTCGCCGACGAGCATTTTGCCGATAATCCGCAGACTGAAAACTGCTTTCTCCCATGTTTCAGCAACCGCCTTGGACAAAGCAGTCAGCGGGCCATAGCGCACGGTCACAAGCAGCGCATCACGAAAATCCGGAATTTCCTTGACGTACGCACTGATGCGGCCGATTTCCTGGTTTTTGTCGGTAAACGCGGCGGGCGTCACGGGAATTTCGAGCAGACTCCCGGCGCGCAACACCGTAAACAGCAAACGCTGCTCCGGATGTGCATGGACAATATCGACCAGAGCGTGCCAGGAATCAATCTCCTGACCATCAATTGCGACGATCTCATCATCCGCCTGCAAACCTGCTGTGCTGGCGCGTCCATCTTCGTTGAGCCGGCCAATGACTGGCGGAATACGTGGCCGGAAATAACGCAACCCCAGCTGTTCCAGTGCATCCGCCTCCCAGCCGTGACGACGGATAGAAGAAATATCAAGTTGCCGGATAGCACTTTCATGGCGCATATTCACCGTCTCTAACGAAAGCGTATCGACATCGGCTGCCAGTGTCAGTATCTTCCAACGCATCTCCTGCCAAGTCAGTACCGGATCATCGCCAATCTTGACGACCCGGTCGCCGTCCTCAATTCCCGCATATGCTGCGGGCGAAGCGCTCACAGGTGTGCCAAGCACCGGCCGCAATTCTTCAACGCCGTATAAAAAGCTCCCCCAATACACCACGACCGCCAGCAGCAGATTAGCCAGCGGCCCAGCAACGACGATGGCTATCCGCCGCCACAAAACTTGCCGGTTAAAACTGCGCGGTAGCTCATCGGGCATCACCTCGCCTTCACTCTCATCGAGCATTTTGACGTAACCGCCCAGCGGAATTCGCCCAATGGCCCATTCGGTCTGGTCTACGCCAATTTTTCTGACAAAAACAGGCGCGCCAAAGCCAATCGAGAAACGCAACACCTTGACGCCGACCCAACGTGCAACCAGGTAATGACCCAGTTCGTGGATGATGATTAACAGACCGAGCAAAACCAGAAAGGCCAGCACGTAATATAAGAAATCGTTCATGCGTACCGACGCTCAGTAATCACCTGTTCCGCGAAGCCACGCGCCTGCGCATCGGCAGCCAACGCGTCAGCCAGCGTATCGACTGCTGTGACAGGCAAGGTATCCAGCGCAGCAGTAATGATGGTAGGAATCGCATTAAAGGAAATTTTTCGGTCAAGAAAGGCTGCCACGGCAACTTCATTGGCCGCATTCAGAATGGCTGGCCCACTGCCGCCCAACTTGAGTGCCCGGTATGCCAACCCCAGACAGGGAAAGCGCTCGGCATCCGGTCGTTCGAAACTCAGCGCACCGACCGAAAACAGATCCAGTGCCGTCACGCCACTATCGATTCGCTCCGGATAGGCCAGTGCATGCGCAATCGGGGTACGCATATCCGGATTACCCAGTTCGGCAAGCACTGAGCCATCCACGTAGCGCACCAGCGAATGAATGATGCTCTGCGGATGCACGACCACTTCGATTTTTTCCGGCGGAATGTTGAACAGCCAATGTGCCTCGATGACTTCTAGCCCCTTGTTCATCAGGGTGGCCGAATCTACAGAAATCTTGCGCCCCATTGCCCATTTAGGATGCGCACACGCCTGTTCCGGCGTCACCCGGGCAAGCGCCGCCTGATCCATACCGCGGAAAGGCCCTCCCGACGCGGTCAATAAAAGACTCACCACGCCATGAGCTGATAAATTACTTGAATAATCTCTCGGAAGAGATTGAAAAATTGCATTATGTTCGCTATCAACCGGTAGCAAAACAGCACCAGATTCACGCACGGCACGCATGAATAACGCGCCAGCCATGACCAGAGATTCCTTGTTCGCCAGCAGGACGCGCTTGCCAGCCTGCGCGGCGGCCAGTGCGGGCGGCAGTCCGGCTGCGCCAACAATAGCTACCATGACTGAATCGACTTCTTTCAGGCTTGCCATGCGCGTCAGCGCTTCTGCGCCATATTCGACCCGAATACCGGCACACCCTGCCGCAGCCAGGCGCGTTGCCAATTCGGCGGCCAGTTCATCATCACGCACTACGGCGAAATCCGGACGAAACTCCAGGCATTGCTCGAACAGACGGTCGATCTGTGTGTGCGCACAAAGCGCAGCAATGCGGTAACGCTCAGGGTGGCGGCGCACAACATCGAGGGTATTCAAACCAATGGAGCCCGTCGATCCGAGAATAGTGAGCCGCGCGAGTTGCCGGTACGTCACGACCTATTCCATTCAAGCCAACAGCAACCAGGCCAACGCCACGACAGGCAAAGTCGATGTCAGACTGTCGATCCGGTCGAGAATACCGCCGTGCCCCGGTAAAAGATTACTGCTGTCCTTGAGACCGGCCTGGCGTTTGAGCATCGACTCGAACAAATCGCCGATAATGCTGATCGCTGCCAGCCCCAGCAATAGCAGAATGAGCAAAATCGGGTTAGCCGCGATGCGCGCAGGCAAATATCCGGCAAGCGCTACCCCACAAATCACGACAGACAGCCCGCCACCGATCGCTCCTTCCCAGGTTTTTCCCGGACTGATAGCCGGCGCCAGCTTGTTACGCCCCCAAGCACGGCCGGCAAAATAAGCGACGCTATCGGCCAACCAAACGAGCGCCATAACGACAAGCAAGGTCAGCCAGCCGACATGGCGCAACTGGATCAAAGCCAACCAGGCCGGCAGTAGTACAAGAGCGCCAATCAGCACGCCTTTTTCTGAACGCGGCAGCGTCCAGCGTTGCTGCATCCAGAGCGGCGCACCAACAATCCAGAAAATCGCCGCCGGAATATAAAACCATCGTCCCAGCTGCCAGGCGCTTTTATCAAAGCCGATCAATAATCCGAAAGCCCGTGGCTGCGTGAAAAAAATCAGCAGACATACCAAAAAAAATCCGCCCCCCAGAAACAAACGTTTTTGAGGTGGCCACAACAATAACCCCCCCCATTCCCAGGCAGCCAGCGCAACAATCACACTAGCAAAAACCGCCCAGCCTAAAAGAGGCAGGCAGATCAGCGCAAAAAGGAAAAGACCAAACAAGGCAAGCGCAGTCACCATTCGTGTCTTAAGCATCTGCCCCCGCTTTCCGGCCCATGAACGCCGGCATTCTCAACGCTTCCATTTCTGACGCATCTACCTGATCTTTCAAGGTTTCTGCCACTTGTTCACTGGTACGGCCAAAACGACGTTCGCGCTGCTGATAGGATTCAATTGCCCGCGCAAACGCTGCCGAATTGAATTCCGGCCACAGAGCCTCGGTAAAATAGAATTCGGTATACGCCAGCTGCCACAGGAGAAAATTGCTGATGCGCGCCTCGCCGCCCGTACGAATAAACAAATCTGGCTCCGGCGCGTAATGCATCGACAGGAAAGGCGCCAAGTCCTCTTCCACCCATGTCCCCGCCTTCTCTGGCAATGCTGTCGTCAGACGGTTCATCGCCTGCAAAATATCCCATCGCCCTCCGTAATTGGCGGCAATAGTCAGCGTAAGGCGGGTGTTATTTGCCGTCTTTTCCTCCGAAATCGCAATTAACTCGCGTAACTCCCGATCAAAGCGTGAAAGATCACCAATAACTTTGAGACGTACGCCATTCTCATCCAATTTGGCGACTTCCTGCTGCAGCGCCTTGACGAAAAGCTGCATCAGTAGCGTAACCTCTTCCTGCGGACGCCGCCAGTTCTCCGAGCTAAAGGCGAACAACGTCAGATAGGCAATGCCGCGTTCCAGACAAAAGCGAACGGCCTCGCGCACGGTTTCAACACCGCGTCGATGCCCAGCAAAGCGCGGCAGAAAATATTTTTTCGCCCAGCGACCATTGCCATCCATAATGATGGCAACATGCTTCGGTATCCGGCTAGACACCGGAATATCGCGCGTGGAACTGGTAAAAACAGCCATCAGGTCAACATTACTGACGAAAGGGAGAAAACAAAAATATAGGCAAACAGTTTCAGGCTAATGTTTAGATAGCCATCAAATCCGCCTCTTTTTGCGCAAACTGCTTGTCAACCTCGGCAACGTATTTGTCCGTCAACTTCTGAATCTCATCCTGCGCCCGACGCTCCTCGTCCTCGGAACACTCTTTCTTCTTGAGCAGATCCTTGAGGGCGGCGTTAGCGTCACGACGCAGATTACGAATAGCAACCCGTGAACTTTCGCATTCATGCTTGACGATTTTGGTCATGTCACGCCGGCGCTCTTCGGTCAATGCCGGCATCGGCACGCGAATCAGCTCACCCTGCGCCGCCGGATTCAACCCTAAATCGGAATCGCGGATCGCCTTTTCAATCTTGGCAGTCATGCCCTTTTCCCAGGCTTGCACGCCCAAAGTACGCGGATCGAGCACCGTGACGTTGGCTACGGCGTTGATCGGCGTCATCGTACCGTAATAGTCGACCTGCACATGATCAAGCAGACCCGTATGCGCACGGCCGGTACGTACCTTGGCCAAATCGTGACGGAGCGCCTCAAGAGATTTCTGCATCTTGTGTTCGGTCGTTTTTTTCACATCAGCAATCGACATCGAAGTCTCCTTAGCAATAAACCAGCGTCCCTTCCTGCTCGCCGAGCACAATGCGCTTCAGCGCTCCTGGCTTGAGCAGGGAAAATACATTGATCGGCAGCTTCTGGTCGCGGCACAGGGCAAAAGCCGTCGCATCCATGACCGCCAGATTCTTGAGGATTACCTCATCGAAACTGATCCTGTCATAGCGCACGGCATGCGGATCCTTCTTCGGATCGGCGGAATAAATACCATCGACCTTAGTCGCCTTGAGCACGATTTCCGCGCCGATTTCCGCACCGCGCAACGCGGCGGCCGTATCGGTAGTAAAAAAAGGGTTGCCCGTACCGCCGGCAAAAATAATCGTCCGGCCCTGCTCCAGGCCGCGAATGGCGCGTCCGCGGATATAAGGTTCAACAACCTGTTCGATAATCAGCGCTGACTGTACGCGCGCCATCATACCGATGGCCCGCATGGCATCCTGCAACGCCAGCGCATTCATGACCGTGGCCAGCATGCCCATATAATCGGCCTGCGCACGATCCATCCCCGTCGCTGCCGGCGCAACGCCGCGGAAAATATTGCCGCCGCCGATCACCACGCCGACCTGAACGCCCAGATCGACGACGCTTTTCACCTCATCGACGATTTCGGTAATCGTCTGTCGATTGATGCCGTAGGCGTCCGCCCCCATCAACGCCTCGCCCGAGAGTTTGAGGAGAATGCGCTTGTATTTGGGCTTCATTTCAGTCATGGTCATCGGCCTTCGTTCTTAAACCTTGGAATAAGCGGAACTGCATGACCCGTCGGCGGCAAACTAGACGGGCCTTGCAGCCCCCGCCGCTGTTATTTTTTCGCAGCCGCTGCCTGAGCAGCCACTTCGGCGGCAAAGTCATTCACGCGTTTTTCCAGCCCCTCACCCACCACATAAAGGATAAAGGACGCCACGGAAGCGCCTTTGGCCTTCAACAACTGCTCGATCGTTTGCTTGCCGTCCTCGGCCTTGACGAAAACCTGCCCAAGCAGGGTGACTTCCTTGAGAAATTTCTGTACCGAACCTTCGGCAATCTTCTCCAGCATAGCCTCCGGCTTACCGGCGTCCTTCGCTTTTTCGATGGCAACACGGCGCTCAGCCTCGATTAGATCGGCCGGAATGCCCGAGGCATCGAGCGCTTTCGGTTTTGACGCGGCAATATGCATCGCCAAATCGCGGCCAAGCTGCTCATCACCGCCGATGAGATCAAGCAAAACACCAATCTTCGCGCCAACGTGAATATAAGATGCCAGCTGACCTTTCGCTTCGATGCGTGCAAAACGGCGCAGCGTCATGTTTTCGCCGATCTTGCCGACCAGCGCGGCGCGCGTCGTTTCCACTGTACCGTCGCCCATCGGCAAGGCCGATAACGCTGCGATATCAGCAGGATTTTTTGTTGCAACCAGATCGGCACATCCTTGCGCCAGTGCCAGAAAATCTTCATTCTTGCCGACGAAATCAGTTTCGCAGTTGATTTCGAAGATAGCTCCTGTTTTGCCGCCATCAACGATACTGATGGCAACGACACCTTCCGCCGCCACGCGTGCCGCCGCCTTGTTTGCCTTGGAACCGAGCTTGATACGCAGGATTTCTTCCGCCTTGGCCATATCGCCGCCGGCCTCGCTCAACGCCTTCTTGCATTCCATCATCGGCGCGTCGGTTTTCTCGCGCAGTTCTTTCACCATGCTTGCGGTAATTTCCGCCATTTTCATTTTCTCCACATACTTATATTGGTTTGCACTCATTTAGTGCAGGGCGCAAGGCGCGCCCTGCACGACTCAATCGCGCCAGACCAATCAATCCCATCACCATAAACCGGCCATAAAATTCAGCCGATTGCGTCCAAAACATCGTCGATACAACTTACTCAGCGTTTTCTTCAACGGTTTCTTCAACGAAGTCGTCTTCCGAAGTCGCAGCGATGATTTCCTCGATAAACTGATTGCGTCCCTCCAGGATGGCATCGGCCACGCCGCGTGCGTACAGTCGAATGGCGCTCGACGAATCGTCATTGCCTGGAATGACGTAATCCACGCCGTCCGGCGAATGGTTGGTATCCACAACGGCAATGACCGGAATGCCCAGTTTGTTGGCTTCGGTAATGGCGATCTTGTGATAGCCGACGTCGATGACAAACAGTGCGTCCGGCAAGGTCGCCATTTCCTTGATGCCGCCAATCGACTTGTGCAGTTTTTCCAGTTCGCGCTGATGCATCAGCGCTTCTTTTTTACCAAACTTTTCAAAAGAACCGTCCTCGACCGACGCTTCCATTTCTTTGAGGCGTTTGATCGATTGCTTGATCGTCTTGAAATTGGTCAACATCCCCCCCAGCCAGCGCTGTTCGACAAACGGCGACTCGGCGCGGGATGCCTCCTCGGCCACGATTTCGCGTGCCTGGCGCTTGGTGCCAACGAACAGAATGGTTCCCTTGTTCGACGAGAGCTTACGCACGAAGGCCATAGCCTCGTTGTATTTCACCAGGGTTTTTTCCAGATTGATGATATGAATCTTGCTGCGTGCGCCGAAGATATACGGCGCCATCTTGGGGTTCCAGAAACGGGTCTGGTGGCCGAAGTGAACACCGGCTTCCAGCATTTGACGCATTGTCATTGACATGATTTTCTCTTTCGTATCAGGGTTGAACCTCCATTCGTCCTGTTACGCCCGGCATTGCCGGACACCCTTGATCGGACGAATGTGCGGAATTGGTCAGCCATCGCCGGCTGGCCCGCACGCCGGTACGGCGCACTTATTTTCCCGGCCTGCGCCGGAAAAATCGGCAGGATTCTACCATCGTCAGTACATGAACACCACTTCTACACTACTTCTACACCACTTCTCCAGCCTCTCCATAACGCATCCGTTCACACCGCGCGCAAGGGAATTCATTTGCCCTGTTCGCGCCCTTAATTTATGCTCGCCGCTTCATTGCCACCCTGTGAACATCAGTTAAAGCCATGAGCATTATTCTCAAAACCCCTGAAGAAATCGCCAAAATGCGCGTGACCTGCCGCCTGGCGGCCGAAGTGCTCGATTACATCACGCCTTTCATCAAGCCGGGCATCACGACCGGCGAACTGGATCGGCTCTGCCACGAATATATGACCAACGTGCAGCAGAGCATTTCCGCCTGCCTGCACTACCAGCCGCCGGGCTACCCCCCCTACCCCAAGGCGACGTGCATTTCCGTCAATCACCAGGTCTGTCACGGAATTCCCGGCGACAAGGTGCTCAAGAACGGCGACATCCTCAACATCGACATCACCACCATCAAGGACGGCTACCACGGCGACACCAGCCGCATGTTCATCGTCGGCGAAGCGTCGATCCAGGCGCGGCGGCTGTGCGACATCACCTTTGAATGCATGTGGCTGGGCATTACGCAGGTGCGACCAGGCGCTCGCCTCGGCGATATCGGCCATATCATTCAGCAGCACGCCGAGAAGAACGGCTTTTCCATCGTGCGCGAATTCTGCGGCCACGGTGTCGGCGCCGCGTTTCATGAAGAACCGCAGGTCTTGCATTACGGCAAGCCGGGCAGCGGCGTAATGCTGAAAGAAAACATGATTTTCACCATCGAACCGATGGTCAATGCCGGCAAGCCCGACATTCGCCAGCTCGCCGACGGCTGGACGATCGTCACTAAAGATCACAGCCTGTCGGCGCAATGGGAACATACGGTGCTCGTGACGGCCACAGGCTACGAAGTATTAACGCTCTCGGCGGGCGTACAGCCTAAACCGGACTGGATCCGATAAAACGGGGATCGCCGTCATGGACGCTGCCGACAAGGCGCACAACACCTTGCTGGCACGCTATCGTGCGCGCCTTCAGGACGAGCAGGCCGACGTCACCCGGCGCTTTTGCGCCGACCACGATTCATCCGCGCTGCTGCAGGCGCGCAGCCAGCGGATCGATGCGGTGTTATGCGATCTTTGGCGCGATCTGGAAATGCCCGCCTCGCTGGCGCTAATTGCCGTCGGCGGCTACGGGCGGGAGCAGCTTTATCCCTATTCCGACATCGACCTGCTGTTTCTGCTGCCGGAACCGCCCGAGGCCGCATTGGCCGATGCCCTTGAACGCCTGATCCGTCTGCTCTGGGACATCGGCCTGACCATCGGCCACAGCGTGCGCACGCCTGAAGAATGCCTGGAGGAAGCGGCCAAAGATCTGACCATCCAAACGGCGCTCATCGACGCCCGCCTGCTGACCGGCGACCTTAGCCTGTTCGCCCGCCTGCAACGCGCCTTCCAGCAACAGATCAACCTGCAAGCTTTTTTCCACAGCAAATGCCTGGAACAAAAGGAACGCCATCTGCGTTACCACGAGTCGCCGTACAGCCTGGAACCCAACTGCAAGGAAAGCCCCGGCGGCCTGCGCGACCTGCAAATGATTCTCTGGCTGGCGCAAGCCGCCGGCTTCGGCAAAAACTGGAAAGCCTTGCAGGAACACGGCCTGATCTCCCGCGAGGAACAAAGCCGCCTGGAAATGCGCGAAGCCTTTCTGCAACGCTTGCGCATCGAATTGCACTTGCTTGCCCGGCGTCAGGAAGATCGCCTGCTATTCGATCACCAGACCGCCGTCGCCGAACGGATGGGTTTTGTCACGACGCAATCCCTGCGTGCCGGCGAACAGCTCATGCAGCGGTACTACCAGACAGCCAAGGTCGTCACCCAAATCAACGCCATCCTGCTGCAAACCATCGGCGCCGCCATTTTTCCCCTCCCGCCGCATCCGCCCTCGCCGATCAATGCCTGGTTTCAGGAAACCGACCAGTTTCTCGACGTTGTTGATGAAAACGTTTTCAAGCGCTCGCCGGAAGCCATTCTGGAAGCCTTCCTCGTCATGGCACAGCGCCCCGGCCTGCGCGGCATGACGGCACGCATGATCCGCGCACTCTGGCGCGCCCGCACCCAGGTGGATGAACGCTTCCGCGCCGACTCGGGCAACCGCGCGCGTTTTCTTGCCCTTTTCCGGCAAGAACATGGCGTCCTGCACGAACTACGGCGCATGAACCAGTTCGGCATTCTCGGCCGCTATCTGCCGAATTTCGGCGAGATCGTCGGACGCATGCAGTACGACCTTTTTCACGCCTACACCGTCGATCAGCACACCCTGCTCGTCCTGCGCAACCTCCGGCGCTTTCTCGCCAGCGAATTTGCGCATGAATACCCTTTTTGCAGCCAGCTGATCAGCAACTTCGACAAGCCCTGGCTGCTCTACATCGCCGCACTCTTCCACGATATTGCCAAAGGGCGCGGCGGCGACCACTCGGCGTTGGGCGCCGCCGACGCGCAGACCTTCTGCCGCGAACACGGCCTGGACGCGGCAGACAGCGAACTGATCGTCTGGCTGGTGCGCGATCACCTCCTCATGTCCAACGTAGCCCAGAAAAAGGACACCTCCGACCCCGACGTCATCGCCGGCTTTGCCGCCGCCGTGCGCGATGAACGCCGCCTGACCGCGCTTTACCTGTTGACCGTCGCCGACATCCGCGCCACCAGCCCGAAAGTCTGGAATAGCTGGAAAGGCCAACTGCTCGAAGAACTCTATCGCCTGACCGTGCGCGCCCTGCGTGCGGGCGGCCAGCTTCCGCCCCGGCAAGGCTGGATTCAGGAAAAGCAGGACGAAGCCAAACGCCTGATGCGCGCACAATCCATCCCCGATACGGCGCACGAAGTGCTATGGGCGCAGCTCGATACCGTTTATTTTCTGCGCCATTCGCCCGCCGAAATCGCCTGGCACACCTGTCTGCTGCACGAGCGGATCGACAGCCCGCAGCCCATCGTCAAGGCGCGCCGGCACCATAGCGGCGCCGGCATCGAAATTGCGGTCTATACCCGTGATGCCGACGATCTATTCCTCCGCATCGTCGGTTTCTTCAGCCGCGCCGGCTTCAACATCATGGACGCCAAAATATATACGACGCGGCACGGCTACGCACTGGACAGCTTCATCCTGCTCGATTTCAGCGAACGCGAAATGAGCATCGACGAGCTGCTTGAGCGTATCGAACACCAGCTTGCCGCACAACTGGCCAGCAATGCGCTGCCGAAAGCGCCCCCCACCGTGCGCCCCTCGCGCCAGGTCAGGCACTTCCCCATCCAGCCGGCCATCACCATCCAGCCGGACGACAAAGGCCAGGCCTTCATCCTCTCCGTATCGGCCACCGACCGCCCCGGCCTGCTCTACACGGTCGCCGAAACGCTGGCCGAGCACGGCGCCAATCTGCACACCGCCAAGATCGCCACCCTGGGCGAGCGCGTGGAAGATACCTTCCTGATCAGCGGCGGCGACATCACCGACAGCGCCAACCGCATCCGGCTGGAAACCGAACTGCTTGACCGGCTCAAACGCTGAGGCAGCAGAAATGGCAGAAATCCCAGCGCCGGCAAAAAAGCCCAATTGCCGTTCACGCAGACCAACGCCGCCTTTGCCTGTCTCCTGATAACCGCCAGAAATAGCGTTGCGGCTTGCCTGCACCAAGATTGACCGGCGGCAGTAAAGCGGAATGATCCGTCGGCCTACCCTCCACGTCTTTTCGGCGTTTCGGCCAGGTCGCTTCTGAAGCCCGCGTCAATAGGGCGTTTGCGGGCAGGGTTGCCGGAAACCCGCGTAAATAGTGAGCTAGCGGATAGGCAAGCTGGAAACGCCCGTAAACAGTGGGCTGGCGGGCAGCCCCTCCGGAGATGCCCGTTTTACGCGGGGTTCAGGGATGGCCATTTTGCACGAGCTGACGGGCGTTCATTCCGCCTTCCGCCTTCCCTCTTTCCCCTCTGCTCTTATTCTCCTTCCGCTTCTTCCCTGCCCGGGAAAAGCACGTCGACAAAGCCCAGGCGGGAAAGATCGCGCATGCGCATCGGATAAAGCACGCCGTCCAGGTGGTCGCACTCGTGTTGTACGACTCGCGCGTGAAAGCCTTCGACGCTGCGCTCGATCGGCTGCCCCTGCGGATCGAAGCCACGATAGTGCAGGCGCTTCCAGCGCGGCACGAGGCCGCGCAGGCCCGGGATGGATAGACAGCCTTCCCAGTCTTCCTCCGTTTCGTCGGATAGCGGCGTCAGTACGGGGTTGATCAGCACGGTATAGGGCACGCTGTCGGCATCGGGGTAGCGCGGATTGGCGTCAAAACCAAAGATGACCAGGCGCAGACTTTCGCCGATCTGCGGTGCGGCCAGCCCGACGCCGTCGCGCGCGAGCATGGTTTCCCGCATATCCTCGATCAGTGCATGCAGCGCCGGCGTGTCGAAATCTTCGATTTCCTGCGCCCGCGCCAGCAGGCGCGGATCGCCCATTTTAAGAACCGGTCTGATTGCCATAGTAGGCCACCCCATTGCTGCAAACGAGCCGCTCGATAATTGCGCGGACCTTGACGATCGATTCATGCAGAATGCCATCGATCACGTTGAAACTGATGCCGTTGCAGCTGTCGCCGCGGCCAGCGGCATAGTTGGCGACCAGGTTGATGGCCGCATAGGGCAGGCCAATTTCGCGCGCCAGCACCGCTTCCGGCATCGCCGTCATGCCGACGACGTCGGCGCCGTCGTTTTCCATGCGGTTGATTTCGGCGGCGGTTTCCAGCCGCGGCCCCTGCGTCGTTGCGTACACGGCATGGTCGCTGACGGCCAGTTCCAGCGATGCGGCGGCGTCGAGCAGATGCCGGCGCAGCGCTTCATCAAAAGGTTCGGTAAAGTCGATATGCTGAACTTTGCTGTCCGGCCCTTCATAAAATGAAGATTTCCGCCCCCAGGTGTAATCGATGATCTGGTGCGGCACGACGAGATCGCCCGGCTTGAGGTCGCTGCGGATACCGCCCACCGAGGCGACCGAGATGACGCCGGTGACGCCGCTTTTCCAGAGCGCCCAGAGATTGGCGCGATAATTGATTTCGTGCGGCGCCAGCGTGTGTCCGTAGCCGTGGCGCGCCAGGAACGCCACCGGCCGGCAGCCGATCTGCCCGAAGGTTACGGCGCCGGAGGGTTCGCCATACGGCGTGCGTACGACTTCACGGTGCGAAATGTCGAGATTGGTCAGTTGCGAGAGGCCACTGCCTCCGATCACGGCCAGCATGTCATGATCCTTTCTGTTGTTCTGGTTGTGTTGACGAGTGCGTTAGTCAGCCTTCATGGCGTAAATCGCCGGCAGATTGCGGAAATGACCGCTGACGTCCATGCCGAAGCCAAAAACGAAACGGTCAGGCACGGTGAGGGCGACAAAGTCGGCACGGATCGGTTTCTTCTTGCCATTGAGCTTTTCGGTCGCCACGGCCGTATAGCAGGCTTGCGCCCCCATTGCCTGCAGGCGCGCGACAATGGCCGCCAGCGTCGTCCCTTCATCGAGGATGTCGTCGAGCACGAGCACCGTCCGCCCCGCAACCGGCGTTGCCGGCAGTGCGCGCCAGGACTGTTCCCCGCCCTCGGTTTTCTGCCCATAGCGGGTCACATGCAGGTAGTCGAATTCCAGGGGAAATTGAAGCTGCGTCATCAAATGGCCGGCAAACGGCACGCCACCGCTCATCACGCACAGCAGCAGCGGATCGGTGCCCGCGAGTTTTTCCGTAATTTCGCCGGCGACCCGTCTGACGGCGTCGGCGACCGTTTCGGCGGAATGAATCAGCTCGGCGGAGGCCAGCCTCTCATCAAAATAATGCTGCATGGCGTTCATGTCTCCCTGTTTTTTGCGTCCAAGGCTTTCAGATAAGCGGCGAACGCGGTGCCGATTTCCGGATGGCGCAGGCTGAATTCGACCGTCGCCTGCAAGTAGCCCAGCTTGGCTCCGCAATCGAAACGCTTGCCGAAATAGCGGTACGCCAACACTGGCTCCTCGGCCAGCAGCGCGGCGATACCGTCCGTCAGCTGGATTTCGCCGCCCGACCCCGGCCTGGCTCTTTCGAGATGCCCAAAGATAGCCGGCGTCAGAATATAGCGGCCGACGACGGCAATGTTCGACGGCGCCGCCTCGGGAAGCGGTTTCTCGACGATGGCCTCGATGCGCTCAAGCCGCCCGCCGGGGGCGGTCTGCCCGCCCGTTTTGACGATGCCGTAACTCGCCGTATCGGCCGGCGGCACTTCGAGCGCGCCCAGGATCGAACAGCAATGTTCGTCAAACTGCTCGACCATCTGCTTCATGACCGGCACCTCGCTGTCGAGCAGATCGTCGGCAAGCAGCACGGCAAAGGGTTCATCGCCGATCACCGGTTTGGCGCACAGCACGGCATGCCCCAGCCCCAACGCCGCCGGCTGACGGATAAAAATGCAATTAATATGTTCGGGAAGCAGGTTGCGCACCACGTCGAGCATGCGCGTCTTGCCTCTGGCGGCCAGATCGGTTTCCAGCTCGAAGGCCATGTCGAAATGGTCTTCGATTGCCCGCTTGGTACGGCCGGTGATGAAAACCATGTCGGTAATGCCGGCCGCCACGGCTTCCTCGACGGCGTACTGAATGAGCGGTTTGTCGACGATGGGCATCATCTCCTTGGGGCTGGCCTTGGTCGCCGGTAAAAAGCGCGTCCCCATTCCGGCGACGGGAAAAACGGCTTTTCTGATTCTGCGTGTTCCGGTTCTGCTCATTCGTTGTGTTCCTGATGGTTCCGGGAATTAAGGGATTCATTGTGCACGACCAAATGAGCCGGCAAAGGATAGGCTGGCAAGTTCATTGGCCTGCTTCCGGCAATTCCAGCAAACGCCGCAATTCTGCCTCATCGATCACCGGCACGCCAAGTGCCCGCGCCTTGTCGAGCTTGGAACCGGCCGCCTCGCCCGCCAGCACGTAAGCGGTTTTTTTCGATACCGAAGCGCTCACGCGCCCGCCCGATGCCTCGATCAGCGCCGTCGCCGCTTCACGCGAAAGCGAAGGCAAAGTTCCGGTCAGCACAAAAGTTTTGCCGGCCAGCTCGCCGCCAGCGCGATCCGGCGCTTCATCGCCGCGTGTGCATGCGGCGCCCGCCGTTTCCGGCCAGGCCACGCCCGCCGCACGCAGCCGGGCAATGATCTCGCGGTGATGCGGCTCGGCAAAAAAAGCGATGATCGAGGCGGCCACGACCGGCCCGACATCCGGCACCACCTCCAGTGCCGCCGTATCGGCGGCGGCCAGCGCATCCAGATGGCCGAAGTGCCGCGCCAGATCCTTGGCCGTGGTTTCGCCAACGTTGCGGATACCCAGCGCATAGATGAAACGCGGCAGGCTCGTCTGCTTGCTCTTTTCGATCGCCGCCAGCAGCTTAGCCGCCGATTTTTCCGCCATGCGCTCCAGACCGGCCAGCGTCGGCAAATCCAGCCCGTAAATGTCGGCAGGCGTATGGACGAAGCCGCCGTCGACCAGTTGATCAACGAGCTTTTCGCCCATTCCTTCGATATCCATCGCCCGCCGCGCAACAAAATGCAGCAGCGCCTGCTTGCGCTGCGCGGCGCAGAACAACCCTGCGCCGCAGCGCGCCACCGCTTCGTCGGCACTGCGCACGACAGCCGATCCGCAGACCGGGCAGCGTGTCGGCATGGAAAATTCAGGCGCGAGAAGTGGCCGCTTTTCCGGCAGGATACGGACGATTTCGGGAATCACGTCGCCGGCGCGCCGGACAATGGCGGTATCGCCGACGCGCACATCCTTACGCCGAATCTCATCCTCGTTGTGCAAGGTTGCGTTGGTCACGGTAGCGCCGCCGACGAATACCGGCTTGAGCCGCGCTACCGGCGTCAGCGCGCCGGTACGGCCAACCTGCACGTCGATGCCGAGCACTTCGGTCTGCGCCTCCTCCGGCGGGTACTTGTGCGCCACCGCCCAGCGCGGTTCGCGCGAAATAAAGCCCAGTTCGGCCTGCAAAGCCAAGGAATTGACCTTGTATACGACGCCATCGATGGCAAAGGGCAGATGGGCGCGCTTTTCGCCGATCCGGCGATGAAAATCGGCCAGCGCCTGCGGACCGTGCAGAATGGCGCGCTCGGCGCAAACCGGCAGGCCGAAAGCAGCCAGCGCATCCAGCAGGCCGGCGTGCGTCGTCGGCCGCTGCGTCGCCGGCCAATCCCGCACTTCGCCGATACCGTAGGCAAAAAAGGAAAGCGGCCGGCCCGCGGCGACTTTGGAATCGAGCTGGCGAATGCTGCCCGCCGCGCCATTACGCGGGTTGACCAGCGTTTTTTCGCCGTTCGCCAGCGCCTGCGCGTTGTAGCGCTCAAAATCGGCGAATTTCATGTACACCTCGCCGCGCACTTCCAGCACGCGCGGAACCTCGCCCAGCAGACGCAAGGGAATTTCCCCCACCGTGCGGGCGTTGGCGGTGACATCCTCGCCAGTTTTGCCGTCACCGCGCGTTGCCGCCTGCACCAGCACGCCGTCTTCATAACGCAGGCTGATCGCCAGACCGTCGAACTTGAGTTCCGCCACATATTCCACTTCCGACGCCGCGGCCGCAGGCGCCGCCACATCCGCTGACGGCATGCCCAGTTCCTTGCGCACGCGGGCGTCGAAAGCAAACGCGCCAGCATCGCCGTCGTCGGTTTCGGTACGAATCGACAGCATCGGCACGGTATGGCGCACGGGCCGAAACATGTCGAGCGCCTGGCCGCCGACGCGCCCCGTCGGTGAATCGCTCGTCCGCAATTCCGGATGCGCCGCCTCGATAGCCTGCAACTCGCGGAACAACCGATCGTAATCGGCATCGTCGATCAGCGGCGCATCAAGAACGTAATAGTGGTGGTTATGCCGCTCGATTTCCGCCCGCAGCCAGCGGGCGCGTTCGGCGACCTCCCGGGACGGTTCCATAGACTCCTCCGTCGCCATCAGGAAAACAGACGCCGCGCCATGCGCCCGCCCGCCGGCAGGTTGCGCTGCGCCATGCTAGCCTGGAACTGTGCGATTTGCTGGCTGATCGGCGCCAGCGAGGCCTCAGACAATGGCCGGCGGTTATCGTCCACCAGCGCGCCTTTGAGCACGTCGGCAAAGCGTCCGGCGAGATCGGCAAGCTGGCCGAAAACGCGCTCGCCGCGCGCCACCGTCGGCACATCGAACAGAAAGGTCAGCCCCTGCACGGACGTCGCACGCATGTTTTCGGCGGAAAATCCGGCCGGGTCGTGATTGAGCAGCATGTACAAAACACTGCCATCGTCGGTCACCCGGACAAAGCGCCCGCGCCCGTCGAGGAACATGCCCGCCGATTCGGCCAGCGCACGAACCTGGGTGCCGGGGAAGGCTTCATTGAGCGCGATGACGTTGAGGCTGATCTGGATATCGACGCCGGCACAAAAAGCATCCAGATCGGCGGCGGCGGCGGGCACCGGGCGCGGATCGGGCAGATCGAGCATGACCGGCCGGCCCTGCGCCTGCCACTCACGCGCCAGCGCATCCATGGCGGTGGCGAAAATGAGCAGGTCGTTTTCGGACAATGCCCCCCGCCGGTCGGCCAGTTGCAGGCCGGCGCGCACATGCCGGAACAGGCGCGGCTCGCCACCGCCACGCGCGACATCCGCGCCGAGCATGACCCACTCGCCATTTTCTTCATCGAAGCCCGCCCAATGCACGGGCTTGTCCGCACGCGACAACGTCGCCTGCTGCGCCGCCAGCCAGTCGGCAGCAGGTACGCCCACCGCCGTCTCCAGCGTGGCGATGTAATCGATCGCCGGCGAAAGCAGATGCATGGGTTCGCCGACGCCGGCCGGCGCATCCTCCGCCGCAACAGGGGCATCCGGCACGGCGGCATCGACCGCGCCCGCGGCGGCCGATGCCATCTCCCAGGCAGATGCATCGGGGACGGAAGCCGATCCCTGCATGGGTTCACATGCAGCTTCATGGGCGGCGGCGGAAGCGCCTCGGGCGGCCTCTATCGTGCGGGCGGTCTTGGCCGCCGTATGTTCGGCATGTTCCGCATATTCGGTATATTCCGTGCGTTCCGTATATTCCGCATGCCCATGCCCGGCCGGCAGCGGCATCGCCGCTGTCTGTCCGCTTTCGCCATACGGCCGCGATTCCAAGATTTCGCCAAATTCGCCGGTATCGTCGATCTCCGGCAAATCCGCTCCGCTGCCCCCGTCTTCTTCCGCGGCATCGGCAGCCTCAGGATCCAAGGCGGGTTCAATGCGCTCACGAACGGAAGCCTCGGTCTTAGATGACGAAGCCTCCCCGCCCGAACGCGGCAGATGCAGCGCACTTAGCCAGCGCGAAGCAGCAGCGGCAAACGAAGCGCTGACAGAAACCGCTTCTGCAGCGGACGCCGCCGGCGCAGCCGGCATCTCGGTGGCCGCCTCGGGCGCTTGATCATCCGGTATCTCCGGTTCATCCTCGGCGCCGTCCGTGTGCGCAAATACGCCCGGCGCTGACGCCGTTTCCAGCGATGCGGGCGACAGTTCCGGCACGTCTTCGAACACGTCTTCCGACACATCTTCCGCCGCATCTTCCGCCGCATCTTCCAATTCGGATTCCCATTCCGATTCCGCGGCGACCTCTGTTTCCGGCGCAAAGCCGGGCGGTACGGCCTGTTTATCGAACAGCACGTCCTTTTCCAGCGGATCGAGCAGGCGGCCGGCCAGCTGACGGTGGCGGTAAGCCACCCAGGCGTTATAGACCACGACGCCGAGTACACCCAGCGCCCCCAGCCCGATCAGGCCCATGTGCAATTCACTCATAATCGCCTGCCCCGTTAGACAATTTGCTCACGCATGCGCAGCGCCTCGGTCATATCCACCTCGACGATGCGCGACACGCCGGATTCCTGCATCGTCACGCCGACGAGCTGTTCCGCCATTTCCATGGCGATCTTGTTATGGCTGATAAAAAGAAACTGGGTATTCGTCGCCATGCGCTTGACCATTGCGCAGAAGCGTTCGGTATTGCTGTCATCGAGCGGTGCATCCACCTCGTCGAGCAGGCAGAACGGCGCCGGATTGAGCTGGAACATGGCAAAAACCAGCGCAATCGCGGTCAGCGCTTTTTCTCCCCCCGAGAGCAGATGAATCGTCGAATTTTTCTTGCCCGGCGGCTGCGCCATCACCTGCAGGCCCGCATCGAGAATCTCTTCGCCCGTCATGATCAAGCGCGCTTCGCCGCCGCCGAACAGCGTTGGAAACAGTTCGCCAAAGCTCTTATTGACTGCGTTGTACGTCGTTTGCAGCAGTTCCCGCGTTTCACGGTCGATACGGCGAATGGCGTTTTCCAGCGTTTCCATCGCCTGTGTCAGATCCTCGGACTGCGCGTCGAGGAAGCCCTTGCGCTCGCGTGCCGACTCCAGCTCTTCCAGTGCCGCCAGATTGACCGGGCCGAGCGATTCGATCGAATGCTGCAAGCTGCTGATGGCGCTTTGCAGCGCGCCGGCGCGCACGCCCTGCAAGGCCGGCGCCAACGCCGCCTCGTCGGCCTGCGCCTGACGGAGTTGTGCGTCCATTTGCTCGACGTTGAGCGCCGCCGCCTGTTCCTTGAGGCGTAAATCGCCGATTTTTTCGCGCAGCGGCTCCAGCCCGATTTCGATCTTCATGCGCGTCTCTTCCAGCCCGCGCAAACCGCCCGTCGCCGCCTCCAGCGCATCGCGCGCCGCCGCCAGCGCCTGCTCGCACATCACCCGCCGGGCAAGCGCCGTCTGGAGCAACGGTTCAAGATCCTCGGCCTGCATGGCCTCCGCGCCTTCCGTACAGCGCGCCAGTTCATCAACGATGCGTTCGATCTGCCGAAGCGCCAGATCGCGGTTCTTGCCGAGATCGTCGAGCTTGCCCCGGCATTCACGCTGGGAGAATTGCGCCTCATGCAGCGCGTGCTCGGCGGCGCTGACGCGCTCGCGTGCATCGCGCAGCGCTTGCCCGGCCGCCTCGAATCCGCCGGCCGCCTGCGCCATCTGCTGCCTGACCGACTCAACCGCATCGTGCGCCGCGTCGATCGCCTCGTCGACGATGAGCAGGCGTTCGTTCTCCTCCTCTTCTTCAGCCGTCAGTTCGGCCAGCGCCGCCTCGATCTGCGCTTGACGGTCGCGGAAGCGGTCAAGCGCCTGTGAAAGCCTGAGCGTTTCCATCTGAATGGCGTGCGCCTCTTCCTGCCGTGCATCGAGTTCGCCGCGCACTTCCTGCAAGGTTGCCTGCGCCTCGGCCAGCGCCGTTTCGACAGCGGCCAGGTTTTCCTGCGCCTGCGCCACGCGCGTTTCGTGGCCGGCGATGGCCCCCGCAAGCGCGTCGATTTCGCGCTGCCGTTCGAGCATTCCGTGTCCTGCGGCATTCGGCGCAAAGAGCGTGATGCCCTGCCGGGTAACAATATCGCCCGCTGGCGTTACGCAGCAGGCTTCGCCGCGCAGATGATCGCGTTTGTCGAGCGCCGCCTGTAGGGAGTCAGCGGCGCACACTTCACCCAGCCAGTCGACCAGCACCGCCCGCAGGCCGGCATCCTCACACTGGATCCTGTTCAGCAGACTGTCGCGCTGCGGCGCTGTTGCGTTCGCGCCATCGGTAGGCGCCAGCAAGGTCAGCCGGCTGCCCGGCCGATCCTTGCTCCAGGCCGGATCAATGTCATCGGCCGTCAGCGCGCCGAGGCGCTCGCGCAGAACCGCCTCGACCGCATCTTCCCAGCCCGGATCGACACGCAGCGATTTCCATAAAGGCTGGCGATGTTCGAGACCGTAACGACGCAGCCAGGCATCCTGCTGTCCGTCCTCCTGCATCTTTTTCTGTAACTGTTCGAGCGCCGTCCGCCGCGCTTGCGCCTCGGCACGTTCTTTCTGCGCCTGTTGCACGGCGGCCAACGCTTCGCGGCGGCGCTGCTCGAAATGCGGCAGATCGCGCTGGCGCTCGGCCAGATCGTCCTGCATAGCGGCAATCGTTTCATGCAGCGTTGCCAGCGTCGCCTGCTTGAGTGCAAATTCTTCCTGGTCGGGCATTGGCAGTGCGGCACGCTCCTGGTCGAGGCGGTCGCGCCGGCTGGCGATGATTTGCAGGGAACGCTGCGCGTGATTGCGATTGGCCAGTTCGACCTGCCAACGCTGTTCAGCCTGACTGAGTGCGTGTCGCTGCTGATTGACGCTTTCCTGTGCCTGCGCATAAGCAGCCTCGACAGCCGGCAGGCGCTCTTGCTGTGCCGCCAGCCGCATGTTTTCCTGCTCGACGCGCTCATCGGCCAGTGTCGAGAGTTCCGCCCAGCGTTCACGCTCGGTATCGTAGCGTTCGACATCGGCCTGCCATTGCGCCCGGTCGGCCTCCAGCTGCGCCAGGCGTGATTGATATTCTTCGCGCGATTCGCGCCGGTGGCGGATTTCAGCTTCCAGCCGCGCCACTTCGGCATTGGCCTGGTAGCTTTCTCCCTGAGCGCTCTGTACGCCGTCGGTGGCTGAAAAATGGTGTTCGCGCGCTTCTTCAACACGCGCTTCGGTTTCACGCAGGGCGGCGTGCTGCGCCTCCAGTTCATTGACCGCGTGCGCCACGGCTTGCGCCATGCGTTCGCGCTCGGCCTGCGCTTCGTTGCGGCGTAGCAGCCAGAGCAGCTGCTGTTTGTGCGTCAGATCTGCCTGGTAATCGCGGTATTGGCGCGCCACCGTGGCCTGGGCTTCCAGACGTTCCATCTGACCGCCCAGTTCCGCGCGGATATCTTCGACACGCACCAGGTTTTCACGCGTATCGGCCAGACGGCGTTCGGTTTCCTTGCGCCGTTCCTTGTACTTGGTCACGCCGGCGGCTTCTTCCAGAAACACGCGCAACTCGTCAGGGCGCGCTTCGATGATGCGCGAGATCGTTCCCTGGCCGATGATGGCATAGGCGCGTGGCCCCAGGCCAGTGCCCAGAAAGAGGTCGGTCACGTCCTTGCGGCGGACATGCAGATTATTGATGTAGTACTCGGATTGCCCGCTGCGCGTGAGCTGCCGCTTGACGGAAAGCTCGGCGTACTGGGACCACTGACCAGCAGCACGGCCGAGAGAATTGTCGAACACCAGTTCGACCGCCGCACGCGACACCGGCTTGCGGCCGCCCGAACCATTGAAGATGACATCCTGCATCGATTCGCCGCGCAGTTCCGAAGCCTTCGATTCGCCGAGCACCCAGCGCACGGCGTCGATCACGTTCGATTTGCCGCAGCCATTCGGACCGACAACGCCGACGAGCTGCCCAGGCAAGGCAATGGCCGTCGGATCGACAAAGGATTTGAAACCGGCAAGTTTGAGTTTGGTCAGGCGCATGAAAAAGCAATGCAAAAGACGACAGAACCACCGCCGGTGCCGCCGCCCGACGCCGCCAGCCAGCGGCGCGAATAGCATGAATAGCGCGAATACGCTGCGCCGACGATCATTTCCACTGAGTATTCCAAACGGCGCTTCACGCCTGCGCCATCGCGCATCGCGCCCGCCGCGCTGTCCGCCTATAATAGCATTTGTCAGCGGCATTCATTCCGCAGCCGTTTCAAACTCCGGACAACGACTTTACACACCCATGAGCACCCGACCGAGCAAAAACCTGCAAACCTTTCCTAATCCGGCACCGCAGCGGGACTTCCACATCCACATGGAGATCCCGGAGTTTACCTGCCTGTGCCCGATGACCGGACAGCCCGACTTCGCCACGCTGATTCTCGACTATATCCCTGAAAAAACCTGCGTCGAACTCAAAAGCCTCAAGCTTTACATCTGGTCGTTCCGCGACGAGGGCTGCTATCACGAAGCCGTCACCAACCGCATTCTCGACGATCTTGTCCAGGCGCTCAAACCGCGCTTCATGCGTCTAACCGCCAAGTTCTACGTACGCGGCGGCATTTTTACCAATGTGGTCGCTGAACACCGGGAACCGGGCTGGCAGCCGGCACCAAGGGTCGAGCTGGACCGGTTCGACAGTCAATCCAACACGCGAGGATAAACAGGAGGCAACGCCATGACACCATCCGCCATACCGCTCACCGATGCGGAACTCGACCGTCTGGAAGAACTGCTCGACGACCCGACGCTGGAAGAAGCCCTGCGCCTCGACGAGGCTCAGGGTTATTTGTGCGCCGCGCTGGCCGGCCCGCGCCCGATGCCGCCAGAACGCTGGTTGAGCGACATTCTCGGCAGCGATGAAGCGCTCGAACAGCCGGTCGGGCTGGAAGCCGCCGGCCTGTTGCGCCGTTTCGCCGACGCCCTGGAAGCGGATCTGAATGCCGGAGAACCGCCGACCCTATTGCTCTACCCGCTCGAAGAAGGCGACGATGCGCCGAGTGACTACCAGCCGTGGTGCGAAGCCTATCTGGCGGCGGTCGATTCCGCCGAAGAAGACTGGTTCGATTTTCTCGGCGAAGACGACTCCGAGGAAAACGCTGAGAACAGCGAGGAAGATTATGAGGAGATCGCCTATCTTGATGAACGCCTGTTTCCGCTGATGGTGCTCACCGGTGAAGCCGAAAGCGCCGCGCGCGAGCATGGCGAACCCTGGCCGGAAGGCGAGGAACGCGAGCAAATGCTCGCCGATTGCGAGGACGATCTGCCGCAGGCCGTTGCCGACATCTACAATTTCTGGCGCGCCAAGCGCAGCATCGGCACGGTACGCCGCGACGCGCCCAAAGTCGGGCGCAACGATGAGTGTCCCTGCGGCAGCGGCAAAAAATATAAATTCTGCTGCGGTGATGAATCCGGTGACTAAGCGCCGGTGAAAAATACCCGCGACGGCAAGCCGCCCGCTGGCGAGGCATGAAAAGCTCGAAAAAAATGCCCGACGGCGCGGCGGCATCTGGCATCTATCAGCCTGCTCAATAGCTGTACCTGCAAAGCTGAAAACTACCGCTCGGTTCCTGTTTATTTTTGAAGCTGTTTTCCCGGAACGATCCCGAATCAACGATCTTGAGCCGCATGCTATGGCCCCGCATGGATATCCATTTTCTCCCTGACCCAAGCGGGCCAACGCATAAAAAACCGCTGTTTTTTTCCGCCCCGTATTTTTGCTGACTTAACGTCTGTACCTGCATGACCGATTCGACCAACGCATCTACCGTTTCATCTGCCGCCTTCCCTGCCGTACCGCCTACGCCTACCGTGCCTTCCCGCGCTGCCGCCCAACCGCTATCATCCCTTCAGCCCATGCCGCTGCGGCTTCCGCAACTTCCGCGACTGCCACTTATCCCGCTGCATCTGGCCGGTCAAACCGGGGAGCGTATTGCCCTGCCGCCATTTTCCGGCTCCGCCGATGCCTGGTACATCGCACAACTCGCCGGCGAAGCTGTTGCTCCCCGCCGGGGAGCGCTGATCGCCGTCATTACGGCCAACGCGGGCGATGCACGCCGCCTGCTCGCCGAAATTCCCTGGTTTGCGCCCAACCTGCGTGTACGCCTGCTGCCGGATTGGGAAACGCTGCCTTACGATAGCTTCTCGCCGCATCATGATCTCGTGTCGGAACGGCTGGCCGCGCTGCACAGCATCAGCCGCGGCGAATGCGACGTGCTGCTCATCCCCGCCGCCACGGCGGCATACCGGCTGGCGCCGCCCGCCTATCTGGCCGCCTATACGTTCTTTTTCAAGCAAGGAGAAACGCTGGACGCCGCGGCATTTCGTGCGCAACTGACGCTGGCCGGCTATACACACGTCGCCAACGTCGTTTCGCCGGGCGAGTATTCGATTCGCGGCGGCCTCATCGACCTGTTTCCCATGGGATCAGCGCTGCCCTTCCGCATCGACCTGTTTGACGATGAAATCGAGAGCATCAAAACCTTCGATGTCGACACCCAGCGCACGCTCTATCCGGTGCCGGAAATCCGTCTGCTGCCCGCGCGCGAATTTCCGCTCGATGAAACGGGACGCACCCGTTTCCGCCAGCGTTTCCGCGCAACCTTCGAGGGCGACCCGGCGCAATCCGGCATCTACAAGGATGTATCGAACGGCATTCCGCCCGCCGGCATCGAATATTGGCTGCCGCTGTTCTTTGAAAACACGGCGACGCTGTTCGATTACCTGCCGGAAGGAACGCGCCTTTGCCTGCATAACGATGTCCCCGCGGCACTGCGCGATTTCTGGCGCGACGCCCAGTCACGCTACCGCATGCTGTCGGGCGAGAAACACCGGCCGCTGCTGCCGCCCGAAGCGCTGTTCCTCAACGAGGAACATTTTTTCATCGCCGCCAAACCCTACACGCGGCTCATATTGAGCAAGCGTAACGAAGCATCGCCGGCCGCTCCCTCTTCCCCCCTGCCGCCGCTGGCTGTCAACCGGCGCGCCGAGGCGCCCCTGGCACGCTTGCACGCCTTCATCGACGGCTTTCCCGGTCGCGTGTTGTTGCTTGCGGAAAGCGCCGGCCGCCGCGAGACACTGGCCGGCCTGCTCGCCGAATACGGCTTCCAGCCCGATGCCTGCGCCGATTTGGGTGGCTTTCTCGACAGCTGCAGCCGGCTGGCGCTCGGCGTTTCGCCGCTCTACGAAGGCTTTATTGCCGACGGCGCATCAACGCCCGCAGACAAAAACGAAGCGCTCGCCATCATCACCGAGACCGAGCTGTACGCTGACAGCCCGACGCGGCGCACCCAGCGGCGTAGCGGCAAAAAAGCCTCGCTCGACAACTGGCTGCGCGATCTGACCGAGCTGAAAGTCGGCGATCCGGTGGTGCATGAACAGCACGGGATCGCCCGCTACCACGGCCTGGTTTACCTCAACCTTGGCGAGGGCGAAGCGGAATTTCTCGAACTGCATTACGCCGACGAAGCCAAACTCTACGTCCCCGTCTCGCAACTGCACGTGATCTCGCGTTATTCCGGCGCCGACCCGGAAACCGCGCCGTTGCACGCGCTCGGTTCGCCGCAATGGGAAAAGGCCAAGCGCAAGGCCGCGCAGCAGGCGCACGACACGGCCGCCGAACTGCTGGCGCTTTATGCCCGCCGCGCCGCCCGGCAAGGCCACGCTTTCCAGTTCTCCGCACGCGATTACGAGGCTTTCGCCGAGGGTTTCGGCTTTGAGGAAACTCCTGATCAGGCCGCTGCTATCGCCGCCGTCATTAAGGATATGCAATCCGGCAAGCCGATGGACCGCCTTGTCTGCGGCGATGTCGGTTTCGGCAAAACCGAGGTGGCAATGCGCGCCGCCTTCTGCGCCGTTGCCGGCGGGCATCAGGTCGCCATTCTTTGCCCGACGACGCTGCTGTGCGAGCAGCATTTCCAGAATTTCAGCGACCGCTTCGCCGACTGGCCGGTCAGAATCGTCGAACTCTCGCGCTTCAAAACCACCGGCGAAATCGAACGCGCCTTGCAGGAAACCGCCGACGGTAAGGCGGACATCGTCATCGGCACGCACCGGCTGCTGCAAAAGGATGTACATTTTGCCCGTCTCGGCCTTGTCGTCATCGACGAGGAACACCGTTTCGGCGTGCGCCAGAAGGAGCTGCTGAAGAAACTGCGCGCCGAGGTCGACGTGCTGACGCTGACGGCAACGCCGATTCCGCGCACGCTCGGTCTCTCGCTCGAAGGGCTGCGCGATTTCTCGGTCATCGCCACTGCGCCGCAAAAGCGCCTGGCGATCAAAACCTTTGTCTCGCGCTACTCGGACGGCATCGTGCGCGAGGCGCTGCTGCGCGAATTCAAGCGTGGCGGACAAGTCTACTTCCTGCACAATCAGGTCGACACGATCGAAAACATGCGCGATAAACTCGCCAAGCTGTTGCCGGAGGCGCGCATCGTCGTCGGCCACGGTCAGATGAGCGAACGCGAGCTGGAACGGGTCATGCGCGATTTCACCCAGCAACGCGCCAACCTGTTGTTATGCACGACGATCATCGAAACCGGCATCGACAATCCACATGCCAACACGATCATCATCGACCGCGCCGACAAGTTCGGGCTGGCGCAACTGCATCAATTGCGCGGGCGCGTTGGTCGCTCCCACCACCAGGCCTACGCCTACTTGCTGACACGCGCCGATGCCGACGGCAAAATCGGCCTGACAAAGCAGGCGCGCCAGCGGCTGGAAGCGATTCAGGCAATGGAAGAACTGGGCGCGGGCTTTTACCTCGCCATGCACGATCTGGAAATTCGCGGCGCTGGCGAAATCCTCGGCGAGAACCAGTCCGGTGCCATGCAGGAAATCGGCTTTAGCCTCTATAGCGAAATGCTCAACCGCGCCGTCAGCGCGCTGCGTCAGGGCAAAGAGGCCGACCTGATCGAACCGCTGGGCATTGCGACTGAAATCAACCTGCACACGCCGACGCTGCTGCCCAGCGACTATGCGCCCGACGTGCATGAACGGCTGACGCTCTACAAACGCCTGGCCAACTGCACCTCACCGGATGAAATCGCTGCTATGCAGGAAGAGCTCATCGACCGCTTCGGCGAACTGCCGCCGCAGGCGCAGGCGCTGCTCGAAAGCCACCGGCTGCGGCTGCGCTGCCGCCCGCTCGGCATCATCAAGCTGGATGCAACGGCCAACGGCGTCAATGTCCAGTTTGAGCCGAAGCCGCCGATCGACCCGATCATCATCATCGACCTGATTCAGAAAAACCGTAGCTACAAACTCGCCGGGCAGGATAGACTTTCACTTGTGCGCCCCTGCCCGACATTAGCCGAACGCATCGCCGCCACGCGGGAGCTATTAAAACAACTTGGAGCGGAGAAAGTGGCATAAGCTGCTAAAACAACGTATGGGATTATTAAAGTAAAAATATTAGACATTTTATTCGGAAGGATAAATCATGGGTTTAGCTATTTTAACGATATATATTCCAACACTTCTGGTTACTTTAATAGTTTCAATTTTTATTGGTAGTTTAATTATTAAAAAAACACACAGTGAAGAAACTATTGGGAAGAATAAAAAAACTGCACATCTTATTGGAGTAACAGCAAGCACTTTACTAACTGCCAGCGTGGCTTGGTGGTGCTCAAAAATCAACAGCCTTGGGTTTGGTATGCTTATCATACCGATTATGATTTCGTTATTTACCCCATCAGCTATTGGTTTGTTTACTGTATTCATTGCATTTATTTTACGAACAACCGGATTTAAAGAAAAATCCTCTTTCTATTTTTATATAGCCGCTAGTGCATTTAAATCCACAGGGGCTATGCCCATTTTTTGTGTAATAATTTATTTATTACTTGATGGGCTATATAATTTTTCATTTCCACTCATGTTTAAATCAATTTGTGCAAACGCTAAAGTAGAAATTATAGAATCAACCGAACCTCCTAAAGGATTTGCTATTATCCCAGAATGGGGACGTTCTAGACGTTACCAAGAATCCAATCTTGACCGACTACTTTTATCAGAAAAAACAGCGCTTGAATTTATTGAAAAAGTGGACAACTCTTCAAAAGATAATGAGAAAATCACAAAAGTAATAAAAAAGCAGGTTAACAAAAAAGAAGGTGAAATAGAATATAGCGATTTATTTTTGACAATACCTGAAAGTTCCTTGAACTCTCAATATTATGTGCAATTTTCAGAAATAGAAGTTTCTCAATTATTTAAAATAGAAGGATTTACAGAAGGGCAGAAAATTCAAATAAAACGCACATCCGATAATAAAATTATTGCTTCAGCAGAAGGCTACTGGAATTACCAGCAACGGAAGGAATGCCCAAAAGATTTTGGTAAAGAAGACTTTGTGATAAAATTTGTTGCGAAAACATTTAACCTCCCACTTCATTAAGTGAATATCTAAACTTTCAATTGAAAACCACATTGATCCATCCTGATTTCCATTTGGCGACCTTTAATTATCTTATTTTTATCCGAAAAAATGACCCCTTCCGACAATTCCCCCAACGACCAGAACGCCATCGAAAATATCAACGTCGGTAATTTTGAGCCAATGCCTTCGCCCAAAGAAATTCTGGCGCGTATTCCGCTTTCTAGGCAGGCGGCACAGACCGTCATACACGGCCGCAAAGCCTTGCGCGATATCCTCGACCGGCGTGATCCCCGCCTATTCGTCGTTGTCGGCCCCTGTTCGATTCACGACCCGGTCGCCGGCATCGATTATGCCCGCCGGCTCAAGGCATTGGCCGATGAACTGGACGATACGCTGTTGCTGATCATGCGCGTTTATTTTCAAAAACCACGCACAACAACCGGCTGGAAAGGCTTTATCAACGACCCTTACATGGACGATTCGTTCTGCATCGACAAAGGCATGGAAAAGGCGCGCGCTTTCCTGCACGAGATTGCCGAACTGGGCCTGCCGACGGCCACTGAGGCGCTCGACCCGATTTCGCCGCAGTATCTTGGCGATCTCATTGCATGGACAGCAATCGGCGCGCGCACGTCGGAATCGCAAACGCACCGTGAGATGGCTTCCGGCCTATCGACGCCGGTCGGCTTCAAGAACGCGACCAACGGTGACATTGGCATTGCCGTAAACGCCATTCTTTCCGCCTCACGCCAGCACAGTTTTCTAGGCATCAACAGCGAAGGCCATACGGCGATCGTACGCACGCGGGGCAATCATTATGCCCATCTGGTATTGCGCGGCGGCGACGACCGTCCGAATTACGATACGGTCAGCGTTCGCATTGCCGAGGAAGCGCTAACCAAAGCCGGTCTGCCGGCTAATCTGGTTGTCGATTGCTCGCACGCCAACAGCTACAAGGATCATAAGCTCCAACCGTTCGTGCTCTCCGACATCGTCAACCAGATCCATTACGGAAACCATTCGCTGGTCGGCGTCATGATCGAATCCAACCTCATTGCCGGCAACCAGCCAATTCCTAAAGATCGTAGCCAGCTCAAGTACGGCTGCTCGATCACCGACGCCTGCGTCGACTGGGCAACGACAGAGCATATGCTGCGCGAAGCCGCCGCACAACTGCGCGATGTGTTACCGAAACGGAACGTACCGTCCGCCGAATAGCTATTATGCGAACATCGATTCGTTCGCCAGCATGGCTACGTTGATGCCTCGACAGGCCGCATGCGCTCCGTCGGGTATTTGCCCCAACCGTGACTTCATCGCCGTTTTATTGATTGCTTTTTGATCGGGAGACTGATTTGAACCCCACCACTACCCCATTGATCCGCCCCTTTGCCGCCCTGCGCCCTCTGCCCGAGCAGGCCGCCGCGGTCGCCGCCCCGCCTTATGACGTGCTTTCCAGCAAGGAGGCGCGCATACGCGCCGCCAGCAAACCCTATTCCTTCCTGCACATTTCAAAAGCTGAAATCGATTTGCCCGAAAACATCGATCCTTACGCGCCCGAGGTGTATGGCAAATCGGCAGAAAATCTCCGCCGATTGATCGACGACGGCATCCTGATCCGTGAGCGCAAACCCTGCTACTACGCCTACCGGCTGGTGATGGGTGAACATACGCAGACGGGGTTGATCGTCACCGCCTCGGTGGCGCATTACGATAACAACCGGATCCGCAAGCATGAATTCACGCGACCGGAGAAGGAGGACGACCGCGTGCGCCAGATCGAGGCGCTCAATGCCCAGACCGGTCCGGCACTGCTTGCCCACCCGGACAGCGATGAAGCCGAACGTCTGCTTGCCGAGGCCACATCTGGTATCCCCATCGCCGACCTGACCGCTGACGATGGCATCCGCCATACTATCTGGCTGATTGATGACGAGGCCACCATTGCCCGCATCGGCGCTGTCATCAATGCCATGCCGGTGCTCTATATCGCCGACGGGCATCACCGCTCCGCCGCCGCCTCGCGCATTGCGGCAAGCCGGCGGAAAGCCGGCAATGTTGCGAGCGATGCGGAATCGGAATACTTTCTCGCCGTCGTGTTCCCGGCGCGGCAGATGCGCATCTTCGATTACAACCGCGTCGTCCGCGACCTTAACGGCCATAGCCTCGACAGCTTCCTCAAGGCCGTCGGCGAACGCTGCGCGGTCACGCCCGCCCAAACCGCTGTCAAACCTGAACATGTCGGCGAATTCGGCATGTATGTCGCCGGCCGCTGGTATGTGCTGGCGATCCGGCCGGAACTTATTCCGGCGCAAGATCCGGTGCGTCGGCTCGATGTCTCTGTGCTCTCCGAGCAAATTCTCGGCCCGGTACTCGGTATCACCGACCTGCGCCGAGATGCACGAATCGACTTTGTTGGCGGCATTCGCGGCCTTGGCGAATTGGAAAAGCGCGTCGACAGCGGCGAGATGGCTGTCGCTTTCTCCATGTATCCGACCCAGCTCGACCAATTGATGTCGGTTGCCGACGCTGGCGAAGTCATGCCCCCCAAATCAACCTGGTTCGAGCCAAAACTGGCTGACGGGCTAGCCTCGCACGTACTCGACTGACGGCGAGGGACATCAAAGGATCATGCACTTCACTAATGGGCGATCGTTACTGAAACGACGACAACCGCATCTAATGTCCTAAAAATACGCAGTCGGAAAATCGTAAAAATGGCGATAGCGACATAATAAAGGCAGTCATCGACTGTTCATTCGAGAGGCATGCCGAGGCGATCCTCGGCATCCTCAACAAAGCAATCGCCAACTCGACAGCGCTGTCCGATGATAAGCCACGTTCGTTGCAAGACGTGGCGGCATGGTTCGAGGCGCGGCACAAAAGCAATTTTGCGGTTATCGGTGTAGAAAATGACACTGGGAAATTGCTTGCCTTCGCCAGCTACGGCATGTGCCGTACGTGGCCGGCATATCAATACACACTGTTGAACATTCGGTGTATATGCACGCAGCACATCATGGGAAGGATTTGGGATATATACATACATACTCATGCGGGCATTGATTGCGGCAGCCGAACAAAACGACATGCATGCGATGATCGGTGCTATTGACGTCTTGAACAGCTACAGCATCAGCTTGCATGAGCGGCTCGGTTTTAAGTGCGTTCGAATACTGCTGCAGGTCAGTTTCAAATTCCAGTTGTTGCTGAAAACGCCCGCGCATCCCGTCGAAACCTGAGTGGGCGCAACGTTTCACTGGAGTTTCGCCATCGGCGAAAAACCACGCAAACCGTTTAACCTTCGAACACAAGCCAACATACAACGATGCATTTCCAGGCCGATTCCAGGTTGACTTGCCAGCCTCGCCACGTATAATGCCGCTTTCTTCGACGTCGCATGTTGCTCGGCGACAAAGAAGGCGCGTAGCTCAGCTGGTTAGAGCACCACCTTGACATGGTGGGGGTCGTTGGTTCGAGTCCAATCGCGCCTACCAAATACCGAAGCCAGAGCGTGTCTCTGGCTTTTTTCTTTTCTGGGGTTAAAAAAGATGCCGGTCATTACCTTGCCCGATGGTTCTCAACGGGAATTCATGCAATCGGTTACCGTCGCCGAAGTGGCGCAAAGTATCGGTGCCAGACTCGCAAAAGCGGCACTGGCCGGTAAAGTCGACGGCCGTCTGGTCGATACCTCGTTCTGCATCGAACACAATGCGCAACTGGCCATCATTACCGACAAAGACCCCGAAGGCGTAGACATCATCCGCCACTCAACGGCGCATCTACTCGCTTACGCCGTCAAGGAACTGTTTCCAGATGCACAGGTAACAATCGGACCAGTCATCGAAAACGGCTTCTACTATGATTTTTCGTTCAAACGTCCGTTTACGCCAGAGGATTTGCAAGCCATTGAAAAACGCATGGCCGAACTTGCCAAACGCGATATCCCTGTCACGCGCGAAGTCTGGGATCGCGACAAGGCGACAAATTTTTTTAATTCTATTGGTGAACATTACAAGGCTGAGTTGATCGCCGCCATTCCTCCCGGCGAAACGGTATCGCTCTACCGCGAGGGCGATTTCATCGATCTTTGCCGCGGACCACACGTGCCATCGACCGGCAAGCTCAAGATTTTCAAGCTGATGAAAGTAGCAGGCGCCTACTGGCGCGGCGACCATCACAATGAACAATTGCAGCGTATCTACGGTACCGCCTGGGCCAAGAAGGAAGAGCAGGACGCTTACCTGACAATGCTCGAAGAAGCCGAGAGGCGCGACCATCGCCGCCTAGGTCGGCATCTTGACCTATTTCACTTGCAGGACGAAGCGCCCGGCATGGTTTTCTGGCATCCGAAAGGCTGGACAATCTGGCAGCAGATCGAACAGTACATGCGCCGCGTTTACCAGGAAAACGGCTATCAGGAAGTCAAATGTCCACAGATTCTTGACCGCTCGTTGTGGGAAAAATCCGGACACTGGGCGCATTTTAAGGACAACATGTTCCTCACTGAATCGGAAAAACGCGATTACGCAATCAAGCCGATGAACTGCCCCGGACATGTGCAGATCTTCAACACCGGCCTGCGTAGTTACCGTGATCTGCCGTTACGCTACGGGGAATTTGGCTCCTGCCACCGTAACGAGCCATCCGGTGCACTACACGGCATCATGCGCGTGCGCGGTTTCACGCAGGATGATGGACATATTTTTTGCACCGAAGACCAGATCGAATCAGAAGTCACCACGTTCAACGCACTAGTCAAACGGGTTTACGCCGATTTCGGTTTCCACGATATCGCAGTTAAGCTCGCCTTACGCCCAGCAGGGCGCGTCGGCTCCGACGAGGTTTGGGACAAAGCCGAAAATGCCCTACGCGCCGCCTTACGTGCATCTGGTCTCGAATGGGCCGAACTGCCCGGCGAAGGCGCATTTTATGGACCAAAAATCGAATTTCACATTCGGGACGCCATCGGCCGTTCTTGGCAATGCGGCACCGTACAAGTCGATTTCTCGATGCCCGGCCGCCTAGGCGCCGAGTATGTTGGTGAAGATAATGCACGCCATACGCCAGTCATGCTGCACCGCGCCATTCTCGGCTCACTTGAACGTTTCATCGGCATTCTTATCGAAAACTGGTCGGGTGCCCTACCCTTGTGGCTCTCGCCGGTGCAAGCCGTTGTTCTCAACATTTCGGAGAACCAGGTCGACTATGCCAAGCATGTTGTGAAAACACTACGTGATGCGGGATTGCGCGCCGAGGCCGATTTGCGCAATGAAAAAATCAACTATAAAATACGCGAGCATAGCCTGAATAGACTGCCGTATCAGCTTGTCGTCGGCGATAAGGAAAAAGCAACGGACAAAGTTGCCGTGCGAACGCGTGGTGGTCAGGATCTTGGTCAAATGACACTTGATACTCTGATTAAACGCCTTCAGCAGGAAGTCGTAACGCGTAGTAGCGCGACTTAACTTTGTCAAAAAACAGGAGGAAAAAGTCATCGCACAGCAAAAAACACAACGCATCAACGAAGAAATTACAGCCCCAGAAATCCGTCTGATCGGCGTGGAGGGCGAAGCGCTCGGCATCATGAGCGTGCGACAAGCGTTGTATCTAGCTGAAGAAGTCGGTATTGATCTCGTAGAAATTGCTCCACTGGCGCAACCGCCCGTTTGCCGAATTATGGATTACGGCAAGTTCAAATACCAAGAGCAGAAACGCCAGCACGAACAGAAACTCAAGCAAAAGCAGATTCAGGTCAAAGAAGTCAAATTGCGCCCAGGAACTGACGAAAATGACTACCAGATCAAACTGCGCAACATGATTCGTTTTCTGCAAGACGGCGACAAAGTCAAAGCCACCTTGCGCTTTCGCGGGCGTGAAATGGCCCACCAAGACATCGGGATGCGTCAAATTGAACGGATCAAGGTCGATTTACAGGACTATGCCAGTGTTGAGCAGATGCCTAAAATGGAAGGCCGTCAAATGGTGATGATTCTGGCGCCACTACGTAAAAAATAGCAGTCGCAATACGCGATCGTATATCTCATATGTAATATCGCAGCCCCCGCATTTTTACGTACAACACTGTAGAATTACAGTTTTACTTTTACTAAGTGGTGTCAGGTTAGCAAGTGCACCCGCCGGGAGCCACCTACCGCCATATTTAAAAAGGAGCATTCAATGCCCAAAATGAAGACCAAAAGTGGCGCTAAAAAGCGTTTCAAGGTCAGCGCCAGCGGTCGCATCAAACGCGCGCAGGCATTTAAGCGTCACATCCTGACCAAAAAAACCACCAAAGGCAAGCGCCAGTTACGCGGCATGATCGGCGTTCATGAATCCGACAAGGCCTTGGTTCTCGCCATGATGCCTTACGCATAAGGAGACCGATATGCCCAGAGTTAAACGTGGAGTTACGGCGCGTGCGCGTCACAAAAAGATTCTTGTTCAGGCCAAGGGTTATCGTGGCCGTCGGAAAAATGTTTACCGCATCGCCAAACAAGCGGTAATGAAAGCCGGCCAGTACCAGTATCGTGATCGCCGTCAAAGAAAACGTCAGTTCCGCACTTTGTGGATCGCGCGTATCAATGCCGCAGCACGCGAATTAGGTCTGAAGTACAGCACGCTGATGAACGGCCTAAAGAAGGCGCAAATCGAAGTCGATCGCAAAGTATTGGCTGATCTTGCTGTCTTTGACAAACCGGCCTTCGCAGCACTTGCCAATCAGGCCAAGGCGCAGATTGCTTCCTGACTTGGCTGATACGATAAAGGGAGGCGCTCGCCTCCCTTTTTTGTTCGACGACGAGGAATTTATTCATGCTGAATCTTGAACAGATTGCGCAGGAAGCGATTGCAGCCTTTGCCGCTATTGGTGATGCAGACAAACTTGAGCAAATCAAAGCGCGTTACCTTGGCAAAAGCGGTCAGATTACTGAATTGCTCAAGGGCATGGCCAAGCTCTCACCTGAAGAGCGCAAACAGATGGGCGCTGCCATAAATCAGGTCAAGACGAGCATCGAGAATGCGCTTGCATCCCGTCGTGAAGCAATCCGTGCTGCAATGCTGGAAACACGGCTGGCAGAAGAATCTCTTGATGTCACCCTGCCCGGTCGCGGTGAAACACGTGGTGGCCTGCACCCGGTAACGCGCACGCTGGAACGCATCGAAGCACTTTTCCGCTCGATTGGTTTTGAAGTCGCGGACGGTCCCGAGATTGAGGCTGACTTCCAGAATTTCACAGCACTGAACACACCTGAAGACCATCCAGCGCGATCAATGCACGACACCTTCTACCTGTTCGACGAACAGGGTAAGGTTGCGCCCGACGTGCTGCTACGTACGCACACTAGCCCAATCCAGGTACGCTATATGCAAGCGCATGTAGCGAAATACCAGCATCTCGAAACAATGCCGGAAATCCGGATTATCGCACCAGGCCGTGTTTACCGCGTTGATTCCGACGCCACACATTCGCCGATGTTCCACCAAGTTGAGGGACTTTGGATTGGAGAAAATGTCAGTTTTTCCGACCTGAAGGGTGTTGTAGCCGACTTTCTGCGCCGTTTTTTCGAAAGTGATGAATTGCAGGTTCGTTTTCGCCCGTCCTTTTTTCCATTCACCGAACCTTCCGCCGAAATTGACGTCGCCTTCATGAGTGGTCCGCTGGAAGGCCGCTGGCTGGAAATTGCCGGTTGCGGCATGGTACACCCGAATGTCTTACGCCACGTAAAAATCGATCCGGAAAAATACATCGGCTTTGCCTTCGGTATGGGGCCGGATCGCCTGACCATGCTGCGTTACGGCATTAACGACCTACGCCTGTTCTTTGACGGCGATTTACGCTTTTTGCGTCAGTTTGCATGATGGATTGCCCATGAAATTCTCAGAATCCTGGCTTCGCAGCTTTGTCGACCCAAAAATTACCGGTGTCGAGTTTACACATCTGCTGACGATGGCCGGCCTTGAAGTTGAGGAAGAAGAAAGCGTTGCCCCCGCCTTCGAAGGCGTCATCGTCGCCCATGTACTGGAGGTCACGAAGCATCCTGATGCGGACCGCCTCAACGTCTGCCGCGTCGACATCGGCGGAGAAATCAAACAAATCGTCTGCGGCGCACCTAATGTCGCGCCGGGAGTCAAAGTACCATGCGCTTTGCCGGGCGCTCACCTACCCGGTGACTTCAAAATCAAGATCGCCAAGGTGCGCGGCATCGAATCGAGCGGCATGCTTTGTTCGGCACGCGAGCTGGGTATTTCCGACGATGCCTCGGGCTTGCTGATCTTGCCAGCAGATGCGCCGGTTGGCGAAAATATCCGAACCTACCTTGATCTGGATGACCGGTTGCTTACGCTCAAGCTGACGCCCAACCGAGCCGATTGCCTCTCTCTCCTCGGCGTTGCTCGTGAAGTGGCCGCCCTGACCGGCGCACCAATCACCTATCCGGAGATCAACCCCGTCAAACCGGAAATCGACGCACAGCGTGCGATCGTGATTGATGCGCCTGGCGCCTGTCCGTTGTACTGCGGGCGTCTCATCGTCGGTGCCGACGCCAAAGCGCCGACGCCGGAGTGGATGAAACGCTGCCTGGAACGCTCGGGAATTCGCTCGATTTCTGCGCTCGTCGACGTTACCAACTACGTCATGCTCGAACTTGGCCAGCCACTGCACGCTTTCGACAACGCCAAACTGCAAGGCGCTATTCATGCGCGCATGGCGCACGCCGGTGAAAAAATCCTGCTGCTCAACGAACAGACACTTGAATTGCAGGATGATGTGCTGCTCATTACTGATGAATGTCGCCCGCTCGCCGTCGCCGGCATCATGGGCGGTGAGGAAAGCGGCATTACGCCGGAAACACGCGAAATTTTCCTCGAATCCGCCTTCTTCGCACCTGCTGCCGTTGCTGGACGGGCACGCCGTTATGGCTTTAGTTCCGATGCTTCATACCGCTTTGAACGCGGTGTCGACTTCGGTGGCGCGCGCCTCGCCCTCGAACGCGCCACACGATTGATTCTTGACATTTGTGGCGGACAGGCCGGTCCTATCAGCGAAGCAATGGCCACACTGCCCGCCCGGTCTCCCATCCGCCTACGTCCAGCGCGCGTCACCAAAGTACTGGGCATCGCTATTGCCGGAGAAGAAATTGGCAAGATTCTTCAGCGTCTAAACCTGCCATTCGTGCGTGATGGTGAAAATTTTACCGTCACGCCACCAAGTTACCGCTTTGATATCGAGATTGAAGAAGACCTGATCGAAGAAATCGCCCGTATTCACGGTTACGACAGCATTCCTTCGCATATGCCACACGCGCGCCTGGCCATGTTGCCGCAAACAGAAAGTGTGCGCCCGCTGGCGCGCATCCGGCAAACCTTGGCCGATCGCGGCTTTCAGGAGGTTATTAATTACGCTTTTATCGACGAATCCTGGGAAACCGACTTTGCGGCCAATGCCTCGCCTATCCGGCTTGCCAATCCAATCGCCAGCCAGATGAGCGTTATGCGCTCCACCCTCATTGGCGGTCTCGTTGCCAATGTCGTTACCAACCTCAGGCGCAAGCAAAATCGGGTTCGCCTCTTCGAAACCGGGCGTTGTTTCTTCCGCGATACCAACGGTACGCCAGTCGCCGGTTTTCGTCAGCCCTGGAAGCTTGCCGCCTTAGCTTACGGTGGCACATTACCCGAACAATGGGGAATGCCGACGCGCAATGTCGACTTCTTCGATCTCAAAGGGGAGCTTGAATTGCTACTGGCGCCCAAAACGGCGCGCTTTGAAGCCGCGACTCACCCTGCCCTGCACCCTGGCCGCTGCGCACGCATCGTTGTCGACGAGGCACCTGTCGGTTATTTGGGTGAGCTGCATCCACAATGGCAGCAAAAATACGACCTGCCACTTTCGCCCGTACTCTTTGAAATCGATTTGGATGTTCTCACCCAAACCCGTCCGCCTCACTTCGCAGATATCTCTCAGCAGCCTGTCGTCGTACGAGATTTGGCTATTGTCGTCGATGGAAAGCTAGAGTTTCAGCAGATTCTCGACGGTCTTCATGGCAAGTTGCCGCCGCTTATCCGTGAAATCCGCTTATTCGACGTGTATACCGGAAAAGGGATTGAGCAAGGAAAAAAAAGTCTTGCTTTCCGTATAGTTATGCAAGATACTGAACGTACTTTGCAAGATGCAGAGGTCGATGCCGCCATGCAAGAACTGACAGCTTGCCTACAACAAAACTGCGCCGCACAGCTCCGCGTCTAACAGGAAAACAACATGACACTGACCAAGGCAGAACTGGCTGATTTGCTGTTTGAAAAAGTTGGCCTCAACAAACGCGAAGCCAAAGATATGGTAGAGGCTTTCTTTGAAGAAATTCGCAATGCACTTGAGCGCGGCGACGGCGTCAAGATTTCCGGCTTCGGTAATTTTCAGCTGCGTGACAAGCCGCAACGTCCTGGACGCAACCCCAAAACAGGCGAAGAAATTCCGATTACTGCACGCCGCGTCGTCACTTTCCACGCCAGCCAAAAGCTAAAGAGTGAAGTGGAATCTTCCTACCATGGGACTCAGCCATCTTAAGGACGCCGGGAAAACACCACTCCCACCGATTCCCGCCAAGCGCTACTTTACGATTGGCGAGGTGAGCGAGCTGTGCGATGTCAAACCGCATGTACTGCGCTACTGGGAGCAGGAATTCGCCCAACTCAAACCTGTCAAGCGCCGCGGTAATCGCCGTTATTACCAGCATCACGAAGTTTTACTTGTCCGCCGTATCCGCGAACTGCTCTATAACCAGGGATTTACGATCAATGGCGCACGCAGCCGGCTCGATGAAGCCGACAAAAACAAGTCAAATCCCTCCTCCATAACGCCAGAGGCTTTGGGCAAAACGTTGCGGAAAATTGCTGAACTTCTGAAAACTGATCCTTAACCTGCCCAAGGATCGGGTGAATATGTCCAGCCTTCATTGATTCCCACTTATTCATACTCCATCAGCAGAACATCGGTTATAATCCGCGCCTGTCGGGGCGTAGCGCAGCCTGGTAGCGCACTTGCATGGGGTGCAAGGGGTCGCGAGTTCGAATCCCGCCGCCCCGACCATTAAATCATTCCAGAAGAGATAATACGATACCCACTCCTCCTGGCCTCAAGTGGGACGTTTGTTTTCCAGGCTTGCCATCAAAATACAAAACTATCCGCTATCGCCGGATATGCTCTGGGGAGGACACAAGGCCGCAGAGGAAAAAGTTAATTATTGATGGCTGATTACTGTCCTATGATGCTTCTCAGTAGCTTAATCATTAAAAATACAGATTCGTCCCACGCCCTCTTTAACCGGAATACATCTTGGCAGCACTAGTGTTTTTGCATAAACTCCTGTTTGCCTAATCCATACATCCGCGCAAAACCACAGCGGGTTTTCCAGACATTAATTTATCCCAAGGAGAAAAATGCCATGAGAAAAAACTTGTTTCCTGTCCTGCTCATCGCTGGCTTCTTTACCGGCACATCTTTCGCACAAGCGCCGGCAGACGCCCCCGCCAATGCAACGGGATTATGCAAGGACGGCACCTATTACACGGGGAAGAATAAACAAGGCGCCTGCCGCGGACACAAGGGCATACAGACATGGTATGGCGCAAGCGCAAACACCAGCCCAACCGATCCGGCCAGTCAAGCTACTCCGCCTGCATCCCCCGCTCCCGGTGCCACTCCCAGTCCCAATGCGTCATCGGCCACCACCACTCCGCAGACAAATACTGCACAGCAGGCAACGGCAGCAGGCGCACCCGCCGCCCCCGGCATGGTTTGGGCCAACGCGACGAAAAAAATCTACCACTGCCCGAATACGCGCTGGTACGGCAAGACCAAACAAGGGGAATACATGACCGAAGCCGATGCGAAAGCAAAAGGCTTCCAGCCTAATCGCGGCAAAGCCTGCGCCGACTAAAAAGTTGGCAGGCAAAGGTGAAGCCGGCTCATTCCACCATGCGTAGTCAGCTACGCCTGTAATGAGTTAGCAGAAGTTATCAGGGCGGGCGGCTTGCCCGCCAATTTTATTCCTAGCCTCAATCCACCTTACGGCATTTGCCTTATTCTCCGTGTTGCGGGAACAGACTAGATCTAAACTGGCCTTCTCAAGCCGAAAGACTGTTCCCTGCGCCAGCGGAGAATAACGGAAAACCCCATGTGCCGCAGAGACGGCATATCGTTCCACAAAATGCCGTAAACACTGGATGACAGAGAAGTCAGTTAGCGGCGCGTTTATAGTTGAAAAGAATTGAAGAAGGCGGCCCGAAAACCTTTATTTTACCTGGGGTTGGGGCCTGCTCTGTCACTGCCGGCATCTGGCTGCATTGCGTGTTAAGCGCGGCGGCGTTTGCATGCGGTGGGCTGAGCGTCTGTGGCGTTCAAACGTCCGTGACGGATGCCCATCCGCAGTAGCTGCCCGGAAGCCCGCGTCTTTTGGGCGTTTCAGACAAGGTAGCCCTGGAACCCGCGCCAATTGGGCATTTCAGATAGGGTAGCGCTAAAACTCACGTTAATTAAGCATTTGCAGGCATATTCTCAAAAAACCTTTATAGCTTTTTGGGAACATCTAATACGGCAAGGCGGCGCAATACTGCGATCAATTTTCAAGCGTCCGACAATATAGATAGAGGACGCCCTTTTGTTTTTGCCGTCTCTGAATCAAGCCTCAGCACAACGACGCATTATGCAGCACGCCATCGCACAAGGTTAAGATACGGTCGGCGCGGCCGGCGAGCGCCGTATCGTGGGTGACAATGATAAAACTCGTCCGGCGCGATCGGTTCAGCGTCAGCATCAGTTCAAACACACTTTCGGCGGTCTGTCGGTCCAGATTGCCGGTCGGCTCATCAGCCAACACGCAGGCCGGCTCGGTTACCAACGCACGCGCAATAGCCGCCCGCTGCCGCTCCCCGCCGGAAAGCTCTGAGGGCGTATGGTCCAGGCGATGCGCCAGCCCGACCTCCGTTAATATCGCCGCCGCACGCGCTTCCGCCTCGCTTTTTTCCGCACGCCGGATCATCAGCGGCATCGCCACATTTTCCAGCGCGCTGAATTCGGGCAGCAGATGATGGAACTGGTAAACGAAACCCAGATGACGGTTGCGCAGCTCACCGCGTTCGGCATCGCCAATCGTAGCCAGATTTTTGCCCATCAAGGCGATTTCGCCGCCACTCGGCGTATCGAGGCCACCAAGCAGATGCAGCAGCGTACTTTTACCCGATCCAGAAGCGCCAACGATCGCCACACGTTCGCCCGCTGCCACGGCAAGATCGACACCGCTCAACACCGGCACCTTATTGGCCGCGCCAGCGCCTTCGCGGAATACCTTGCGCAGTCCGCGGCAGGCCAATACGACGTTCTCGACCTTACTCATAACGCAGCGCCTCTGCCGGATTGACGCGCGAAGCGCGCCAACTGGGATACAACGTCGCCACCAGCGACAGGATAAAGGAAACGCCCGTCACGGTCGTCACATCACGCCATTGCAGTTCGGAAGGCAGACTGGGGATGTAATACACCTGCTTGTCGAACAGTTGCGTACCGAGCACGCGCTCGATAAACGGCACGACCACATCGATATTGAGCGCCAGCGTCACACCGCCAACGACGCCGAGTCCCAGGCCGATAAAGCCGATCAACGCACCCTGGACGATAAAGATGCCCATGATGCTGTGCGGGCTGGCACCCAATGTGCGCAAAATGGCAATATCCGCCTGCTTGTCGGTCACCGCCATGACCAGTGTCGAAACGATATTGAACGCAGCGACGGCAACGATCAACGAAAGAATGATGAACATCATGTTTTTCTCAATTTGCACGGCGCGGAAGAAATTTGCATGACTCTGCGTCCAGTCGCTGATATAGGCCGGCGTATTGAGCGTATTCGCCAGCTGGCGCACCACGCGCGGCGCCATGAACAGGTCATCGAGCTTCAGACGCACGCCGGAAACGCGGTCATCGAGCCGATACAATAGCTGCGCATCTTCCATGCGGATCAAGGCCATTCCGCTGTCGTACTCGAACATGCCCACTTCAAAAATACCGCTCACGGTAAACGTCTTCAGACGCGGCAGGACACCGGCGGGCGTCACCACGCCCTGCGGCGCGATCACCGTCACCTTGTCACCAACAAAAACGCCCAATGCGCGCGCCAGTTCGCTGCCCAGCACAACATTGAACGAACCCGGCGTCAGCGACTCGAGCGTTCCTTCCTTCATATGCGGCCTAAAATCGGCCACCTTGTCTTCCAGCTCGGGCAAAATGCCGCGCACTATCGCGCCGCGCACCGACTGGCCGGAAGAAAGCATTCCCTGCGCCTGCACATAAGGCGCAGCCGCCAGCACATGCGGCTGTCCGGACGCCTGCGCCGCCACTGCCTCCCAGCCGGTCATATCACCATTGGCTCCGCTGATCTGGATATGCGAGACAACCGCCAGGATGCGACCACGCAGCTCGCTCTGGAAGCCATTCATCACCGACAGCACGACGATCAGCGCCGTCACCCCCAGCGCAATGCCAAGCATCGAGATCAGCGAGATGAAGGAAATAAAATGGTTACGCCGCTTGGCGCGCGTGTAGCGCAAACCAATGGCCAATTCATAAGGCAATGCCATATTCTGTGCGGTATCTGCGCGGTGGCCCGATGAAAGATGAACAAGGCGCCTATAGTACACTTTTCCGCACCCTTTACCGGTGCCTGCGGCCTGCGGCCTTCCACAAATTTAAAGCGCAGCAGGCCGCCGGCCGCACCGATGAACCACGACACGCAATAACGCGCAAATAAAACGATGACTCCATCCGACTCGAACGCCTTTGACGCCCACAACACACATTCCACCCGCCTGAGCGCCCGCCGCGCATCGCCGCGCAGCCAGTGGCAGCTCGAACAGGACGGCGTGCATCCCCTGCTGGCGCGCCTGTACGCCGCGCGCGGCATCGCCGGCCGTAACGAACTCGATTACGGCCTCGCCGCACTACTGCCGCCCGAACGCCTGACCCATGCGGCCGACGCCGCCGTACTGCTCGCCGATGCCATCGAGGCACAGGCAAAAATCCTCATCGTTGCCGACTACGATTGCGACGGCGCCACGGCCTGCGCCGTCGGCATCCGTGCCTTACAGGCGCTGGCCGGCGCGCAAGGCGTTCATGTCGATTACCTGGTGCCCAGCCGTTTTACCGATGGCTACGGCCTGACGCCGCCGCTCGCCGACCTGGCAGCAGCGCGCGGCTGCGAACTGCTCGTGACCGTCGATAACGGCATCGCCAGCCTCGACGGCATCGCCCGCGCCCGGGAACTTGGCATGACGACACTGATCACCGACCATCACCTGCCCGGCGCAACCCTGCCCGAGGCTGACTGCATCGTCAATCCGAATCAGCCGGGCTGTGATTTCCCAAGCAAGAGCCTGGCCGGCGTCGGCGTCATCTTCTACGTCATGCTGGCGCTGCGCGCCGAACTGCGCGCGCGCGGGCACTTTGCCGACGGCAGCGAGCCGAACCTCGCATCGTTGCTCGATCTCGTCGCACTCGGCACCGTCGCTGATGTCGTCCCGCTCGACCACAACAACCGCCTCCTTGTACACCAAGGATTAAAGCGTATCCGCGCAGGCAGACTGACGCCCGGCCTGCGCGCGCTGCTCCGCGCTGCCGGCCGCGACCCGGCACGGGCTACGGCGTTCGACCTCGGCTTCGTCGCTGGACCCCGCCTCAACGCCGCCGGCCGTCTGGCCGACATGTCGACCGGCATCGAAACCCTGCTCACCAACGACGAAGCTTACGCCCTCAATCTGGCGCAACAGCTCGACGCCTACAATCGGGAGCGCAAAACCATCGAAGCCGGCATGCAGGAACAGGCGATGCGCGCCCTCGCCGGAATGGCGGATTCAGCCTATGCGGACGGCGGCACGGAAGCAACCGACGAGGCCGCCATCGCGCTCTTTGACCCCGCTTGGCATCAAGGCGTCATCGGCATCCTGGCCGCGCGCATCAAGGAACAGCGCCATCGGCCGGTATTCGTCTTTGCGCGCAGCGAAGGACAGCGACCTGACCGGGGTGAAGATTCTGAAAACTCAGTGCCCGCTGCCGACGCGCCTGCCGCCGACAGCGAACTGAAAGGCTCCGGCCGCTCGATTCCTAGCCTGCACCTGCGCGATGCCCTCGACCTGATCGACAAACGCGCGCCCGGCCTGCTCAAGCGTTTTGGCGGGCACGCCATGGCCGCTGGCGCAAGCATCATGGAGGCGGATTTCCCCCGCTTCCGGGCATGTCTGGTCGACGTGGCCCGTGAACTGCTCGACCCCGCCGCGCTGACCCGCACGCTGGAAACCGACGGCGCGCTGGAAACGGGCTATCTGTCGCTCGAAACGGCGAAAATGCTGGATGAAGAAGTCTGGGGACAAAGCTTTCCGCCGCCGCTATTTGCCGACGAATTCGTCGTCGAACACCAACGTCTGCTCAAAGACAGGCACCTAAAGCTGCGTTTGCGCAAGGGCGCGGCGCTGTTCGACGCCATCTGCTTCAACTTCAGCGATGCCGTCCACGGCACGATTCGCGCCGTTTACCGGCTATCCATCAACGAATTCAACGGCGTGCAGAACCTGCAACTGGTCATCGAATATCTCGAAAACACGGGTAAAGCCTGAAATAGCGGCTTCCTTCGCCAAAATACGGCGTTGCTGTGTTGGCCTGGCCTTGCCGTACTGCTCGTACTATCTGC
>CALAIL010000019.1 GCA_937923255.1 uncultured Propionivibrio sp.
CGGCGGGCTTGATTAACTCGCTGCGCTCAGACAATCAAGCCCTTGATTCCGCCAAGCTGCCCCGCGCCTGCGGCTGCGCCTAAGGGGTTTTAGGGTGCTTCGTCGCGATCGAATACGTGAAAGGGCATGCCGCTGAAACCCGCGTGGATAGGGAATCTCCGGGTACCCCTTCGGAGATGCCCTGTTTACAAGGGCTTCAGGGCACCCCTCTGAAGATCGCGTCTCCCTTTGCCAAAATACGGCGTTGCTGTGTTGATCTGGCCTTGCTGTACTAAATGGTCTGACTGCGGCTTAACGCCTTGTCTTTTGGCAAAGTCGAGCCGCTATGTTTTGGATGTCCTAAATATGGGTGCGCTGAACCCCGCGTAGATAGGGCGTTTCCGGGCAGGCGCCTCTGGAACCCTTATAAATAAAGGGCTTCAGGGTAGTGGTGCCGGAGACGCCCTGTTTACAAGGGCTACAAAGCATACCCCTCGGAGATGCCCTAAATACGCGGGCTTCAGGGCATCCCTTGAAAAAATTGAAATACAAGGATTGTTTGACTATAGGTGCTAGCTCCGCCCGTAAGGCTTTTTTGGGCGGTGGCTGCGCGCGAGGACAGGCAATGCTGTGCTGGCTTCACCCAGGAAACGTCTTTTAATGCCGTTGCGCTGAGCGGCGGCGCGCTTCGCGTTGATTTTTTCCTTCAGGCGCGTATTCATCCAATACTCACTTGATGGATTAAAAGCCTATTTCTTCACGTGATCGGTATTGCTCGATGGATGACGTGGGCTTTCTTCGGGGTTTAATAGCGTCTTATATCTATTGTTTATAAAAACGTATGCAAGTATCCCTAAAGGAAGGCCTGCGCTGAGTCCGAATATAAGAAATAAAACAGGGTCTTGATATAATCCTAATAGCAAAGGTATGATCAATACCCAAGCGCCCAGGAATAGCCAGCCTCTGGGAGTGATCTTTATTGTAGTACTGTTTTCAACTTCTTGGGGGCTGGATTCTTTTTTCTTTTTTTCCAGTATGGACTGGTATTTTTTATATAAAACAAAATTCCCTACAATTAGTGCGATAAATGTGAAGAGGGAATATGCGCCAACAAGCAGCATAAATATATTGATAACTATATACCCGATAAAAAGGATTTTTTTCGCTCTTTTATCCCTTTCGATTAGCTGGTTCAGCTCTTCATCATTGTTAGAACTCATCGGCGCCTCCTTTTTAGGTGAGCATTTCCGGAATAGGAGTATGTCTTGTTTTATCTGAAAACTATAAAAGCGGCCAGGGCTGAGATAAAGCAGAAAAAGAAAACTGCAAACAGGCAACTAATAAATATTTCAATGAATAGGATATAGCCTTCGGCTTTTGTAAGATCCTGGATAAAACCCGGCTTGTTAAGTCTTGCTATGAAGCCCTTGGGCTTTGAAATGATGGAAAATCTGGGATAAAGAAAAAGAAATGCGATCAATATGATTCGACAGATAAATGCTGCAATAATAAATACCAGTATTTCATCCCGCATGAAGTCCTCAATGGACAATTCAGTATTGTGCGAACCAGATAAAAAATGATAGGTAAAATAAATTCCCCATGCGATTCCGGCAATAGGTGCGGTTTTGAGTAAGGTCGTTGCGTTCGTATAGATTTTCCGCCTTTTTTCCAGCGCCATTTCCGTAGGCCCTGTGCCGCCGGGAATCTCCTCCGGGGGCATTTCTGGATGCGTTTGTTTGTTTTCCATGTGCATTTGCTCCTGGTTGACGTGAGACTGTGTCCAAGATGCGTGTACCGTGACAAGGCGCCGGCGGGAGATGCAGCCTCCGGAGAGACGCTGCATCAGCTGGCCCCGTTGTATCACTTTGTGTCAGATCGGCCGATGCGTGTCTGTAAGCGTCATGGCGCGCCGAGACCGACGGGCGCTTCAGCCGTCCGTTCTCTCCAACCGAGCGAATTGGGGGCGTAGTTTTTCCAGCGTTGTCGCAAAGTCGGCCAGGCGCTTTTTCTCCTGTCCGACGATATGCGCCGGCGCGCGCGCGATGAAGTTCTGGTTGGCGAGTTTGGCTTGCGCTTTGGCGACTTCGCCTTCCAGGCGGGCGATTTCCTTGGACAGGCGCTCGCGCTCGGCGGCCAGGTCGATTTCAACCTTGAGCGTCAGGCGCGTCGCGCCGGTGACGGCAACCGGCGTGTTGCCCTGATCGACAACAGTATCAAAGGCGTTGGCGTCGACAGTTTCAACTTCGGAGAGCTTGGCGAGTGCCTTTAGATAAGGAGCATAGCCCATTATTTCGGCGCACGCGGCCGCATCGCCGCTCGCCGTGAGCGGCACTTTCTGCGCAGGGGAAATGCCCATTTCTCCGCGCAGGTTGCGACAGGCGTAGACCGTTTCTTTCAGACGTTGGACGCGTGCTTCACTGTCGGCGTCGATGTGCGTCGGGTCGGCTTCCGGATAGGCGGCCAGCATGATCGAGTCCTGCGTTTTTTTGCCGGCCAGCGGTGCGACGGCCTGCCAGAGTTCCTCGGTAATGAAAGGAATCAGCGGGTGCGCAAGCCGCAGGATCGCTTCCAGCACATCCACCAGCGTCCGGCGTGTGGCCTGTTGCTGCGCTGCTGTTCCCTGCTGGAGCTGCACCTTGGCCAGTTCGAGATACCAGTCGCAGAACTCGTCCCAGACGAACTCATAGATGGCGCGCGCCAGCAGGTCGAAGCGGTAATCGGCGAAATGTTGAGTGATTTCGGCCTCGGTGCGTTGCAGACGGCTGATAATCCAGCGGTCGGCGAAAGAAAGGTCGGTGTTGCCGCCGGGCGCTGGCGAATGGGCGGGCGCAAGCTCATGCCCGTCGACATTCATCAGCACGAAACGCGCGGCATTCCATAGCTTGTTGCAGAAATTGCGGTACCCCTCGCAGCGGGATAGATCGAACTTGATGTCACGCCCCGGGCTGGCGAGCGAAAGAAAAGTAAAGCGCAGGGCGTCCGTGCCGAATGCGGCAATGCCGTCTGGGTACTCTTTGCGCGTTTTCTTTTCGATTCCACTGGCCTGTTTCGGGTTCATCAGGCCGGTCGTGCGCTTGGCCACCAGGTCTTCCAGGCGGATGCCGTCAATCAGGTCGATCGGGTCAAGCACATTGCCTTTTGATTTGCTCATTTTCTGGCCTTCCGCGTCGCGGATGAGGCCGTGCACATAAACATGCCGGAAGGGGATTTTGCCGGTGATGTGCTTAGTCATCATCACCATGCGAGCAACCCAGAAAAAGATGATGTCGAAGCCGGTGACGAGTACGGAAGAGGGCAGGTAGAGGTCGAGCGCCGGATTGGATTTTTCGGGGTATTCCGGCGTCCAGTCGAGTGTTGAAAACGGCCAGAGCGCCGATGAGTACCAGGTGTCGAGTACATCCGGATCGCGCGTCAGCTCACCGTGGTAGCCTTGGGCAGCAGCCTGCGCGCGCGCTTCCGCTTCATCATGCGCGACATAGCAGCGGCCGGCATCGTCGTACCAGGCAGGAATCTGGTGCCCCCACCACAATTGCCGCGAAATACACCAATCCTGGATATTGTTCAGCCACTGATTGTAGGTATTGACCCAGTTTTCCGGCACGAAACGGATTTCTCCGGAAGCAACGGCTTCCAGCGCCTTGCTGACGATACTGGTGCCGTCCGGACCGGGCTTGCTCATGGCGACGAACCATTGATCGGTCAGCATTGGCTCGATGATGACGCCAGTCCGGTCGCCGCGCGGTACCTTGAGTTTATGCTTGTCGGTCTTGACCAGCAGGCCAAGCGCCGTCAGGTCAGCCACGACGGCAGCGCGCGCGTCGAAGCGATCCATGCCGCGATATTTTTCCGGCGCATTGTCGTTGATTTTTGCGTCGAGCGTCAGCACCGAAATCATCGGTAGATGGTGACGTAGGCCGACGGCGTAGTCGTTGAAATCATGCGCCGGCGTGACCTTGACGCAGCCGGTGCCGAATTCGCGGTCGACGTAATCGTCGGCAATGATCGGAATTTCGCGTCCGGTCAGCGGCAATTTAGCCAGCTTGCCGATCAGGTTGCGGTAACGCTCATCTTCCGGATGCACCATGATGGCGGTGTCGCCGAGCATGGTTTCGGGGCGTGTGGTGGCGACCGTCAGGTCGCCGGAGCCGTCGGCCAGCGGATAGCGGATATGCCACATAAAACCGTCTTCTTCCTCGTTGATGACTTCGAGGTCGGAGACGGCGGTATGGAGGACGGGATCCCAATTGACGAGGCGTTTGCCGCGATAAATCAGGCCTTCGTTATATAGACGGACAAAGGTTTCGGTGACGGTTTTCGATAAACCGGCATCCATCGTAAAGCGTTCGCGCGACCAGTCTGGTGAGGTGCCGAGCCGACGCATCTGGCGTGTGATCGTGCCGCCCGAATAGTTTTTCCATTCCCAGACTTTTTCAAGAAATTTTTCGCGCCCCAGATCGTGGCGCGAGATTCCTTGCGCATCCAGCTGGCGTTCGACGACGATTTGCGTGGCAATGCCGGCATGATCGGTGCCCGGTTGCCAGAGTGTGTTATCGCCGCGCATACGGTGGTAGCGCGTCAGCGCATCCATGATCGACTGGTTAAAACCATGCCCCATGTGCAGCGTGCCGGTGACATTGGGCGGCGGCAGCAGAATGCAGAAAGCGTCCTTTTTATTGGGGTCGAAGCCGGCCTTGAAATAGCCGTTTTCTTCCCATTCAGGGTAACGGCGGCGTTCAATGTCAGCGGGGTCAAAGCTTTTGGCAAGTTCCATGGTGCACAAGAATCAGTGGGGTGGAGGGAAAAATGATGGGCAAGACCAGCCTCGCCCAGGTAGGCGCGCCATTATAGCGAATACGCCTTGGCGCCCGTATCCGTCGCGCATGTCCGGCCGGGCGTTGTGCGGTACCGGCAGCGTTTGTCTGGCGCGCAGTGCCCGTGAATAGGCGCAGCCGGGATCGGGCTAGTCGGGGCGTCCATAATGCGCACGCCGAAATCCGCGGGTCGGCAGGCCTTGCGTTGTCCGCCTGATACATCACAACTCAAAAAACTCGCCGCGTCTGGGCGAGCGTATGCCATTCCAGCCCAGTTTTTCCTTGATGGCTTCGACGAAGGCCTCCTGTGCCGAGACTTCGCCGTGAACCGTGAATGTTTGCTTTGGCGGCAGCCGAAAGCCGCTTAACCAATGGAGCAGAGTCGGTTGGTCGGCATGGGCGGAAAGACCGCCGACGGTGTAGATCTTGGCTCTGACGGGTACGGTCTGGCCGAAAATGGTCACTTTTCTGGCTCCGTCGACCAAGCGGCGTCCCAGTGTTCCGAATGCCTGGAAGCCGGTGATCATTACAGTACATTCACTGCGCGGCAGGTTTTCGCGCAGGTGGTATTTGATCCGGCCGGCTTCGCACATGCCGCTGGCCGAGATGATAACCGCGCCGCTTTTGACGTCGTTGAGCGCACGTGACTGGTTGGCGTCACCGACGAACTCAACCGTGAATTGGTCCGGATGTGCGCGTACCCAATCGAGCAGATCCCGCGTTTGCGTATCGAGCAGTTCGGGATGCGACAGCGTGATGTGCGTGGCGGTGTTGGCCATCGGCGAGTCGACATAGATTTTTAGCGGCTGGAGGCGCCGGCGACGGACAAGGTCGGCGAGGATGTAGATGACTTCCTGGGTGCGACCAACGGCAAAGGCGGGAATGATGAGGTTGCCACCCTGTGCGCGGGTGCGCTCAAAGGCAGTGACGATTTCCTCTTCGGTGCTTTCCAGCGAACGGTGTTCGCGGTTGCCGTAGGTTGATTCGATGAGCAGCGCGTCGGCTTCGCCTGTTGGCATTTCCGGGTCGCGCAGCACCGGCCGATCGAAAACGCCAAGGTCGCCCGAGAAAATGATCCGGCGCTGCTTGCCGCCGTGATTGACGATCGCTTCGATCCATGCCGAGCCGAGAATATGCCCCGCCTCGTGGAAGCGGATACGGATTCCTTCGGCCGGCTGCAACCATTCACCCAACGGGATGCCTTTGAGGAGTTCCAGCGCGCTGCCGGCTTGTGCAACCGTATACAGCGGCGGCGTGACGCGCATTCGCGCGCCCCTGTCCTTGCGGTGCTGGTGGCGGAGTTGCCATTCGCTCTCTTTTTCCTGAATGTGCGCGCTGTCGGGCAACAGAATTTGCAGCAAATCGACGCAGGCCGGCGTGGCATAGACCGGACCGCGGTAGCCGAGTACGGTGAGGCGTGGCAGCAGTCCGGAATGGTCGATGTGTGCATGGGTGATCAGAACAAAATCGATCTGGCGAACATCGAAGCCGAAATCCAGCGCGGCAATGTTCTTCGCATGCGCCTGCGCGCCTCCCTGAAACATGCCGCAATCGACGAGAAAGCGTATTTTTCCTGTGTCGACGAGATAGCTGGAGCCGGTCACTTCTCCGGCCGCGCCGAAAAATCCGATACGCATGGTGTTTTCCTCCTTGAAGGGCAGAGAGAATGAACGTTTGCGGGAAAAGATGCAAGATGCAAGTCATGAAAGCGCCCGGTTATTCTCCGCAACGGGCGGATGTCGACCAGAGATTCCGGTAATTGATTTGCTCGGCGAGCAGCGCTTCCGGCACATCGAGAAAGTTTCCGTAAACAACCGTCAGATAACAGCGCAGCGCGGCGATATTCACCGTTGTTCCATAGTGCAGGCAGACCGGCGATTCGATGCGGGCGCTGGCAATGCGGTATTCCGCATCTTCGTGCGTTTGCAGCCGGTGATGCGTTCGTAACGTCTCGATCAGCGGGGATGCCTGTGCCGGAGTGCCGGTGTAATCGGTCATGGCATGGATGGCCATGTCGGCAGGAACGCCCTGGCTGCGTGCAAGAAAGTAGTTCATGACGCGTGGAGCGGCTTCGCTGATCTGGATGCGCATTGCTCAGTCCGTCAAATTGACAGCATCCTATTCTGTACGGCGTGCAGTATCTGCGGCAGACGCAAAATGGTGTCGCGGTCTTTCTGCTTTTCGCCTTCGCTCAGGGTTTCCCAGGCGCTCAGTGAAGGGTGCCGTTTATGTATATCGTCGCGCTTTTCGCCATATTGCCAGCCGTTGAGGTAGCGGTGGGCGGCCCAGCGTTCGTGCTCGACCATCGCCAGCATCTCGATTTCCTGGGGATTGAATTGCAGATCGGTGGGGGACTGGATGACTTCCGGCCTGCCGGTTAGCAACAGTTTGTAGATAATGTGATCGGCCTGCGCGCGATTGGCATCCTTGGCCTCTTCCGAGAGTTCATCCCAGGCCGTCTGGTAAGCGGTGCTTTCCGAAGCGACCCCGCCGATTTGCTGAAGATAGTCATTATGGATGGCGCGCGCCAGATCGTCCTGTCGGGCGCCGGTAATCAGCTCATATTTGCAAAAATCGTCATCATCCCCAAAGAAATGCAGGCGCGTATTGGCCTGTTGGCTGAGCAGGCGCGACATGGCCTGGCTACTGGCATTGCGCAGGAAAATTGGAAAGTCTTGCGTGGCAGAGGCGCTGAGCAGCTCCGCCGCCGCCAGCAAATTGGCACGCTCATCTTCGCCAGCGCAGATGACGACAGTTTGCGCATCGTCTGGCTGATGCGCGGTGGCCTGGAGCAGCAGTTGTGCGTAGCAGCCGGTGTCTTCACTGAATTGCAGCGAGGTGATCTGCCCAATTTGCGGGTAGTGATCATGAAAACGTGCGCGCTCGGCCGCAATGTTTGCGGCAAAGATATGCCAGTGGCTGCTTTGCCCCGGCAGCAGGTGAAAGACGCGCATCGCCTGAATCAGTAACGCCTGCGCAGACGGGCCGAAGCCGAACAGCAGGAAACGTATGTTCGCGTCTGGGCGATGCAGGGTATCTGCCAGCAGGCCGGGCAGGTGATGAAAAAATTGGCGCGCAATCATTTTGTGCAGATTGAAAAAGCGTATATCGAGCGAGCGGGCGCCCTGCCGTTGCGCGTGATGACGAAAAATTTCGACCAGGCGCGGATTGTTCAGATGGACGAAGCATTGCAGCGGGTACGGTGCGCGTCTGTTTGCCGCGAGCGTCGCCAGTATTCCAGCGGCCTGGATGCTGGTGTGTTCGTTTTCGTCAAAACAGATCACGGTTTTGGCTTTCAGCGCGCCGGCTGTTTTGAGGGTTTCCGCATCCGAAGCATTGCCGATCACGATGGCATGGCCGTCGCGGCGCAAGGCAGGCAGATTTTCATGGTCGTTTTTGGGTTCGACGGCAACGGCGGTCTGGTGGGTCTGGGCCTGATAGTCTTTGAGGATGCGGCTGCCTCTGTTGCCGATGCCAAGCACGATGAGATGCCCGGTCTTGCAAGCGATACGCAACTGTGTGTACTGCTCGTGAAATACGCTTTCTACAATTTTGAGCAAGGCGCGCAACAGGAAAAGGGTGATCAGGATCTTGACGATGATCAGCGCCACGGGAACGTTTTCTGGTTCGACCGCAGACCCAATCGGGTCGGTGCCCGTCAGAATCTTGACTATCCGGAAAATACGGTCGGGCAGGTAACGCAGCGTGTTGGTTTCGGGATAAAACTGCGCCAGGCCGATCCAGGACAGCGCCAAAACGCAGATGACCAGCGCGATCCAGAATAGGCTTCTGGTTTTCTGGGAGATTTTCATAAAGAGGCTTTCCGTTATTGGCCGGCGTTTGCAGAGTCGGCGGGGGGCGGCGTTTGTGCAAGGCGGCTCAGGATGGCTTCGGTCTGCGCTTTCAGCTGGGCATTTTCCAACCCCGCCAATTGCAGCCGGGTCAGTCGGGCAAGTTCGGCGCTCAGCGCGCCGGCCTGAGGCTGGCGGTTGAAGTATTCGGCGAGTCCCGCGCGCGCCAGCGGATGGTAGAAGTAAGCGGACGCCAGCAATTGCAGACTATCCGTATTTTCTATGGGTAACATGCGCTCGATGACCTGTATGACGGTGGTGCGTGCCCCGGGTGCGACGGGGCGCGTATAAATATCCTGGGAATACCAGGTATTGAACGGCTTTTTACCTTTGTAATCATTGATTGTGCCGGTTTGTGGGTCGTATTGGCGTCCGTAGGAGGCTTCCAGATCTTCGGCAATCTGTTCGGGCGCGATCCTTTGTTGGCCGGGCGTTTGCCAGATTTGCACCTGATAGCCTTCCGGGAGCTTCTGTACGGTCGCAATGCGATTGTCCGCGTCCAGCAGCTGGATGCTGTCATACATTCCTGCGGCAAAGGGCAGGGAAATCAGGTTGCCGCTGCTGGTATCGATGATTTTGATTGCGGGCGCCAGCGCTTCGTCGGTATTGTCTTGCAGAAAGAGCTTACGATTGTCTGTGGAAAAATCCAGCAGTTTCGTGTACGGAGAAACGGGCACCGTTTGCCCATAAGCGCGCCCATCGCGGGTATGCCAGAAATGAAGTCGCCGGGTATTTTCCGACGCCAGAAGCACTTTTCCGTCGTGACTGAAAAGCAGGATTGGGGAAGCAATGGTAGGCAGGCTGAAATGCTTCTTGAAATGTTCAAGATCGTAAACATCGGCGCGCCCTTCGCTGTACCCCAGCGCCAGCCAGCGGCCGTCCGGGCTGAATGCGGCGTTGCTCAGGCTGCCTTTGCCTTCCAGAAGAATTTTTTTGCCAGTCAGGTCGGAGAGCGTCCAGCCCTCTTTGCCAGCAACGAGCAGCCGTTCAAAATTGCTGTCGGCGATAAAGTTTTCTAACGGTTTGGGCTGGCTGTAACGCATGATTTCGGCGCCGTCACGGACATTCCAGATGGCAAAGCCATTGTCGCCCGTACGGGCGAGGAACTGCGAGTGGTTGCGTTTAAGCAGAATTCTGCGCGCCTGTGTCGGGGTGGCTTTGCCAACGGCCTGCGCGGTATCGGCATCAAAAAAACGTACGGTTTTTTGTCGAGAGACCGCCATTAACAGATTGTTTTCCAGAATGCGCAAGTAGGCTGTTTCTTCAGGAAGAAGAATAAATTCTGGCTGACGGGCACCGCTTTCGAGGTCGATTCTGGAGAGTGTTTTCCCGTCGGACTGAAGAATCAGCCAATGAGTGCCTTTTGCATCCGCAAGCACCTGCCGGGCATCGGGGGCAATATGCTGCTCATTGATCAGCAGGTTTCTGCCACCGATATTTTGCAGATACGTTTGCTTATTGAGCGTCACGATCCGCTGGGTCTGGTCGGGCGAAAGGTCGGTGTCGTTTTTCCAGAGAACGCGGCGTAAACCCGCCAGTGGCAAGGCGTGAGAGGCTTGCCGCTCGCCTGTTCGGCTGTCGTAGAGGTCGTAGCCTTGGTCGCTGATGGCGACGATGCTTGCGCTATCGGGGTTAAAAGTCACCCGATCATACAATCTGTCTTGCGTTTGTAGCGGCCGTCTGCGTCCATTCTGCCTGTCCAGTATGGTGTAGCGGTTCGCGTTGGCCGTGTTTGCCGAGAAGAGGATGTATTTCCCATCGGGAGAGAAATCAGTGCCGGATATTTTTTTCGGCAACTCGAAAGGAATCCGTGTTTCTGGCCGATCGTCTTCCAAATAAAAAATTTGCCCGTCGCTTCTATCAGCGTGGGAGAACAGCATGAGAGCAGTCGTGCTGTCTGGTGAAAACAGGATATGTATGATTGCGTCGTGCGGTGCGGGCAAGTTCAGCCTGGCCTGATCTTTGCCATTGGCGACTAGGGTGAGGGTTTCCGGGTTGAACTGACGCACGGCAAGCCATCGCCCGTTCGGGCTGACGCCCATCAACGTGAAGTCTCCTGACCCGGCTTGCCGATAAACGACATGGGTTTTCCGCGTGCCGATCTGGTAGCGAATGATTTCGTTCTGGTCGTTCATCGCATATAGATCGTTGTTGCCGTCAAATACGGGTTTGTAGGCGCGATGGGCGGTGATTTTTTCGATGTCCGCCAGCCTGTGCCGGGTGCGCGCATCCCACAATTGCAGTTCAAAATGATTAGTGCCCGTACCGGCAAGGCCGGCAACATAGCGGCCATCCGGACTGAAAACCGCATTGGCCGCAAGTATGTTGGGCAGCAGCACCATATCGTTTTTGATGGCCAGCATGGATTCGGCAAACAGGATAGCGTTGTCGCTGCCATTGCGCACGGCGGCGGCAATATAGGCGGCTGGGTCGCCATATTCGTTCTGCGCCAGCTTGTTGATTCCTGACGCATAGAGTGACTGCGCCAGATTTTTCTGCGCTTCGTTCTTTTGATTCCAGGCATAGATGCCGGAAATGCCCGCCAGAATGGCTAGTGCGGAGATCGCGCTGGTGACCCATTTGATTATGCGGTTTTTACGCTTGACGCGCTCCAGCTCATAAGCCTGGTCGCGCTGGGTCAGCTCATTGAGCGGCACGCCCAGAATGCCGGCGATAATTTTCAGCTTGGCCAGATTGAGGCGTTCTTGGTATTCCTCGATATTTTGCTTGATCTGTTTGGCAGGAAGCTTCTGTTCCTGCAAATAATGGCGATAGGCTGCTGCGGACGTGAAGCCTTCTTCCGTACTGTGCGGCAGGCGGACATCAGCGGCCAACGCCTCTTCCCGCTGCTGATAGAGAATATTGCCTTCAGCGTCGACGCCAAAGCGCAGCACATCGGGAAAACATTGCCGTTCCGTCTGTGTTTCGCCATATTCAGGTTCGCCACGCAGAATCAAGGCAATGATGCGTTGGCCTTTGCCTGTTTTCTTGAAATGCCGGATTTCTTCCTGGACGTAAAGCGAACGGGCCGAATGCGGTGAGCTGAGATAAACCAAAAACTCGGCGCGATCGAGTGCGCTTTGTAATGAAGCGCTTAGATTAGCGTTGGCGGAGAGTTCTTTTTCATCCTGAAAGACCGGATAAATTTGCGCCGGAATTTTTTGCCCGTACTGATTGGTCTTGCCGATAAGTTCGGCAGGAATCGGGTACGTTTCCAGCGTGTGGTGCAGCCAGTCCGCCCATTTGCGCCCTTGCGCCTGGTTATCGGCGTGGCTGTAGCTGATAAAAGCTTTGTAGCGTTTTTCAAGCGTATGGGCGCTGGTTTCCATGAGTATGGCCTGTATCAAAGGGGGATTGGGAATTGGGGCAAACCGTCCGGGCGGTGCGGCGGCGTATGGCTGCAAGTCGGTGTGTTTCGTGAGCCGTATAATGCCGACGGATTCATAGAAAGCAGCCCATGAAATGCAATATCACAACCATTGGCGGCGGTACGGGTACCTTCCATGTGCTGTCCGGCCTTGGCAAAAATCCTGATCTCAATCTGGCGGCGATTGTCAGCATGGCCGATTCCGGCGGATCGTCGGGCGAACTGCGTGACGAGTTTGGCATCCTGCCGCCCGGCGATATCCGGCGCGCCATTGTCGCTTTGTCCGGCGATACCGAGATCGTGCGCCGGCTTTTTGAATATCGCTTCAAAGAGGGCAGCGGCATTGCCGGGCATACCGTCGGCAATCTGTTGCTGACGGCGCTCTCGGACATTATGGGGAATTTTGAACGCGGCATTGAGGAACTGTCCGTCATGTTTGATGTGCGCGGCAAAGTCATTCCCGTCACGCTCGACGATGTCAGCCTGGGCGTGACGCTGGAAAATGGTGAGCAGATCATCGGTGAGACGCATATCGACATGCCGATGCGCGATGTCGGCATTCCGATTCAGGAGGCTTTTCTGCTCGGGGGCGGGCGGCTGAATCCGCGTGCCCGCGAGGCGATCGAGAATTCCGACTACATCATTATTGGCCCGGGCGATCTTTACACCAGCATCGTTCCCAACCTGCTGTGCGCCGGTATGGGCGAGGCCCTGGAGGCGGCGCATGGCAAGATCGTCTATGTCTGCAATATCATGACCAAGCGCGGCGAGACCGATGGTTTTGCCGTCGAAGATTTCGTGCGCGTGGTCGAACGCTATTTGGGGCCGGGGCGCCTGAATTACCTCTTGGTCAATAGTGGTGCACTGCGCCCCGATTTGGTAGAAAAATATCGGGCGGAAGGTAAAACACCCGTTTTGCTGCGCGACCGCGCCGCGCTCATGGCGAGCGGGATCAAGGTCATCGAACGCGATTTCACCAGCGCAACCGATTATATTCGCCACGATCCACATAAACTGGCGCGGACGGTGGAGGATTTTGCCAGCGGCTGGATCAAGTAACGTCAATGGCTGTCTTTCAGATGGCTGTCTTTCAGTCCTTGCCGGGCGGTGCGTTTTCGGCGGGGATTTCCGCGTCGCTATCGCCGCGGAACATGCTGGGGGTCAGCTCATGCTTGCGCAGCAGGCGGTAAAACTCGGTCCGGTTGCGATCGGCGATGCGGGCGGCGTCGGCAACATTACCGTCAGTGAGCTTCAACAGCTGCACCAGATAGTTGCGCTCAAAACGCTGCTTGGCGTCGGCGTAGGAAAGCGCATCCATGGCGGGTGAGCGCAGGGCGCGCTGAACGAGCGGCAGGGTGATCAGCGTCGTCGTCGCCAGTGCGCAGCATTGCTCGACGACGTTGAACAACTGGCGGATGTTGCCCGGCCAGCTTGCGCCGGCGAGCGCAGCCATGGCGTCGGGGGCGATCCCGCTGATATTTTTGTCGTATTTTTCGGCAATCTGCCGGATGAAGTGGGCTACCAATGCGGGAATGTCTTCCCGCCGTTCTTCAAGGCTCGGCAGGGTTAGCGTGACGACGTCGATGCGGTAATAGAGGTCTTCGCGGAACTGGCCTTCGGCCAGTGCATTTTCCAGGTCGCGATGGGTGGCGGTGAGCAGGCGGACATCAACGGGTTCGCTGTGCGTTGCACCGACCGGGCGGACGGCGCGCTCTTCGAGCACGCGCAGCAGCTTGACCTGCAGTGGCAGCGGCATATCGCCGATTTCATCGAGAAACAGCGTGCCGCCGTCCGCAGCGCGGAACAGGCCATCGTGCTCACTGACCGCTCCCGTGAATGCGCCGCGTACATGGCCGAACAGTTCGGATTCAAGCAGCTGTTCGGGAATGGCGCCGCAATTGATGGCGACGAAAGGTGCATTGGCGCGCCGGCTGGCGCGGTGAATGGCGCGTGCCAGAAGCTCCTTGCCGGTGCCGCTGGCGCCGCGGATCAGTACGCTGGCGTCAGAGGCGGCGACGACGCGTGCTTCTTCAAGCAGGGCGGCCATGCTGTGGCTGCGATAGACGATGTCTTCTTGCCAGATTTCACCATCTGCGGCGGTCGCTTCGTTGCCGTTGGGAGATAGTTTCAGCGCCTGCTCGATTTTTTCGTGCAGCGCCTGGCTATCGAAGGGTTTAGTCAGGTAGCCGAACACGCCGCGTGACATGGCTTCGACGGCATCGGGAATGGTGCCGTGTGCCGTCATCAGAATGACGGGCAGCATGGGGCGCGTTTTGCGGATTTCCTCGAAAAGCTCAGCGCCGTCCTTGCCGGGTAGGCGAACGTCGCTGAGCAGGAGCTGCGGCGGGTCGATGGCAATGCGCGCCAACGCTTCCTCAGCGGTGGCGGCGGTGGATACGCGGCATCCCCAGGAGCGCAGACGCATAGTCAGCAGGCGCAGGATACCGGGATCATCGTCGACGACCAGGATATGGGGGGGCGTAGTGTTCTGCGTATTCATCTTGTACGTCGTGATGTTGATCTGCTGTTGCGTGGGCGCGATTGCAGTGTGTTCTCGATATCCGCAATGGCGCTGAGTTTTTCTTGCAGTTTCTCGTTCTGCTGCTGGCTTTCTTTGAGCTGCTGGGCCAGTTTCTCATTTTGCGCTTCGGTTTTTGCACGTTCATGGTATTGCGCCGAGAGCAGTTGAATCAGTGGGTGCAGTCTGACGGCCTCTGGTGCGTTTGATTTCATCAGCGCGCCTAAAAGGCCGTTGGCCCGGCTTAAGTCATTCGGAGCATGCGTCTGACCGAGCAGCATCGCCAGACGAACTTGCGCGGCGGGTGACTGGGGTGTCGGCGTCAGGCGGCTGCGTTCGCGGGCGAGCGCCTGCGGTGTCATGCGCTGAAGTTGCTGGAAATAGCTCATCAGGCCGTACTGTGAATCGGCAGCGGTGCTGTTCTCACCCAATTCAGCCAGCGCGGTGCACGCGGTAAGCAAGGTTGCCGCCAGTACCGGTAACAGGCGGCGTAAGTGGTGGCGATGGCGGCGACTGAGAGAGGCAGACCAACAGTGTGCGATGGCTTCCGGTCTGGCATTACCCATTCTGTACAGGGGGATTGGCAGTTTTTTTGGCAGAAAGCCGCGTATCGTGTTTGCGTAAAAATTATTCATTTGTGTTTTATTTGCCGTGGTGTCTATGCGTCTGTTTGTCTGTTCAATGGCGGTTGATGTTTATTTGGGCAGGCTGATTTCAAATGCAGCACCAGGCGTGTGCCCGTCATTCGGTAGTAAACGAATCTGGCCGTCCATCGCCGTTATCAGTTCGCGCGCGATCGACAGGCCGACGCCACTGCCTCGCCTGGCTGCAGGCGCAGTGCGTTTTCCCTGGACAAAGGGTTCGAAAATCCGTTCGTAGTCTTCGAGGGCGACGCCAGGCCCCTGGTCAGCGCAGACGATGCGCAGAATACCGCCCTCAATTTTTGCGTCAAGATAGATGTTGCCGCCGCTCGGGCTGAAGTCGATCGCGTTGGACAGGAGATTGTCGAGCACGACGCGCAGCTTTTCCGCATCAAGCAGGCAGCTAGACTCAGGGGCCTGGCAGATGATGTTTACCTGGCGGGACTGCGCGTGCAGTTCGCGGTCGGCGGCAACAGATGACAGAAGTTCTGTCAGCACAACCGGCTGGCGGTTTAGATGGCGGGTTTCGAGGGCGAGCGCATTAAGCCGAAGCAGGTTTTCAATATGCCTTTGCAGGATCAGGATATTGTGTTGGAGGATATCAACGACTTCTTTTTGCGAATCATCAAGGCTGCCGACGACTTCTTCTTCCAGCAGGGCAATGCCCTCACGCAAAGCGGTCAGCGGTGTTTTGAGTTCGTGGGAAACGTGCCGCAGCGTCTGCTCACGGCCTGTTTCCAGCTCGTCGAGACGTTGACGCAGCCAGTCGAGGCGGTGACCGATGCGGCGCAGGTCGGCAGGGCCGCGAACTTCGATAGGATCGTGGAAACAGCCTTCGCCCAGGCGGGCGATCGACGCCTCCAGTTTTTCGACAGGACGCGTCAGCCAGCGGCTCATGAGCAGTGCGACGATAAAAGCGCCAATGAAACTGGTGATGATCGATCCAGCCATCTGTACGCGGTTTTGCTGGAGTTTTGTGCGAATCGACGCGTATTGTCCATCAATCCATTGGCGATTCTTCCGGTCGATCGTACCGTTGATCTCGTTAAGGCGATCCAGCGTCGCTTGCAGTGCTTCGGGTGATTCAGCGTTGCGGAGCTGGCCGCTAAGGTCGCTCAATGCGGTCGTCCAGTCGTTGATGGGAGCCTCCGATGCCAGTCGAGGAATTTGACGCAGGCGCGAAACGGCAGCAAGGCAACGATTGGCGTTGGCGTCGAAGCGCACCAGCAGCGCGGCATCCTTGAGTACGATGAACTGGCGTACTGTTCGTTCGAGGTCAATGGTGCTCTGCGAGAGTTCCTGCATCGTATCGTTGAGTTGCAGGGCGTAATCGCTGGTTAGCTGGCTTTGCGCAATGGAATATTCGAGTAGCAGCCAACTACGCAGCGTCGCCCAACCAAGCAGGGCAGCGATCAGTAGAAGACCGGCCAGCATGCTTTGGCGAAAGGAAATGCGGATCATGGAGCGCACAAAACAAGGTTCGCTTATTTACATAGACAGTTAGGTGTAAATGCAGGCATGGAAGACATCCCCAAACCGCAGAGAAAAGTGTCGTCGGGCAGGCGTGCATTGTTGCATCGTCATGCGACGCTTCACTATAAAAGATAATTGAAGAAATTTGATTCCGAATGAGTAGATATATTTTTATCCGTCAGTTTGTCGTGCTTTGGCGACACGGTAGCCGATTGAAAAATAAATATTTTTTATTAACGCATGAATTTTCGTCGTTTTATGGTGACGTTTTTTCTAGAGCCCGACGAAGAAATTTTATTTATTATTTCAATAATTTATTATTAATCAAGGGGAAGTCTCTTTTTGGCACGAAACATGCAGTCAAAACTTTTCCAAGTCCAAGCATTATTTTTGTTGGTTGTTTTCGAAAGGAAGGAAGCGCATGTTCAGCAAATCGAATCTCTTTGGCCGTGATACGGACGGTCAGCGTTCTACGCTCAATCCCTTGGCAAGCCCGCCTGCTGGCGGTGCCGGTAAATCTGCTGGCGTTACCGACAGCAATTCAGGCCGGCCGGCGTTTGTGTCAGGCCGGGCGACGACGAATTTTCATAAGCCCGCGGTGAGAGCCGGAACGGGCGTGACGGACGCGGATCCGGATCAGGGCAATGCGGCATCGGATACGGCGCCGAATGTGGCGGATGATGAGGAAGGTGCAATTGGTGCACGTCTGATCGTGGGTCCGGAAGTCAAACTGTGTGGTGCCGAAATCCTCAATTGCGACATGCTGGTGGTCGAAGGGCGCGTTGAGGCAACGATGGACAGTCGCGTTCTCCGTATTACGGAACACGGTTCGTTCGCCGGTAAAGTCAGCATTGATGTCGCGGAAATTTTTGGCGATTTCGAAGGTGAGCTGACTGCACGCTCACAACTGATTATTCATTCGACCGGGCGCGTGCGCGGTAAGATTTGTTACGGGAAACTGGTAGCGGAAGAAGGCTGCGAATTGTGCGGCGATATCAGTATTCTCGGCACGAAGACTGCAAACGGCACCAGCACGTCGTCTGGCAGCGCTTCGGGCACATCTTCCCCGTCAAAAAACAGTGAGACTTCGGGCAATACGGTATCTGGCAAGGATAAGACTGCTGGCAAAGGCGGGGCGTCGGCATTGAATGCGGTTTGATGGTGCTGCCGAGCGTACCCATCTGTTTTCATCCAGCGCGCATCTTCTTATTTCTTTTCATTTCCTGACTTTTGCTTTTCGCCCACTTCCCATGCCGCCCAGGTGGCATGGGAAGTAGTGGATAGCCGTACTGAGTAAGCGTACGCGCCTCGTTGCCTGACTCCGGCTTCTCTTCCGGAGGACGGGGATTCGGGACGCGTTGCCTTCCTTGCCGTGGAAGGGACTTGTTTCTTTTTTGGCTGTGCTGGGAAGGCTGCCAAGGCGTTGTATTTATTGTGGGCAAATGCGCAATGTAATAAATTGCGAAGGTTAATCAAGTTGGTTCGTTTGTGAGTATGTCTATCACTCAGATTGTTGGATGATCTGAGAATCAGCTGATGTATTTTGGGTAATTTTGCCGGCAAGGAGAGCCACGTGCCCGGAAGGGAACACAAACCAGCGGGCAATCATTAGGATACACGCACCAGTCTTGCCAGATTGTCGGTATCAGGTCGATAATGCCTTGATGAGTGAAGAAACGATATCAATAGAAAAAAAACCTGGACGAAAAAGAACAGGGCGAAACAAGGCAGCGCAAAATGCGGCTTTACATGAGGCGCCGCATGATGGTGAGCGGCGGCTGTTCGATGGTGTGGAGCGCGTGTTTTATGATGGTTACTGGATCAAGACCTATCCGGCGCCTGCCGATTCACTGGAAGCTAAAAAACGTTTGATCGAAGCGTTGGCGCGTCGCCTGTTCAATCATACTGAGCATGGACTTAATATTCCTGGTAGCCGTTTAAATGAGGCGCGCCAGAGCTATGACTCGGAAACTGATCCAGCGCGGCGGCGCGTTAAGGCGGCGATGCTCGCAGGCGCGCTGTTTAATCGTGCGACGGATATTTTCCGCAAGCTTGTTGAGTTGCAAGCCGACGGGGTCGAGATTCAGGGGAACCCGCTGACGCGCGAGTGTGGAAAATGTCTGATCGAAGCGATGAATCTCGGCCATTCGGTACTGCATCGTAGCGGTGAGGAGGGGATCGATGAGCTGTGGGGGGAACCGTTCCGGGCATTTTCGGTGTCCATTGAGGATTTCTACGAGAGTCGCTACATTAAAATCGGTCAGTGTCTGCGCGATATCGATCGAATTGGAGAGGCGATGATTGACTGCTTTGCTCCGATTGATGCCTTTGAAGGCATTGGTACGATCATCCGGGAATTCGTCGAAACCGCCAAGACCAAGGTGCAGACCTTGCGGACGGATCCGGATATCTTCGAAGTCTGGACGAGTCTGGTGACGGCATCCGAGCGTCTGGCAAACTTTACGCCCCGGACGCAGCCTCTTGTGGATGAAGCGCCGCCAATGCACGATATTTCCGACGGATTGCGTCTGATTCGCCGTGGCCGTGATCTGATTTTTTATATTACGCGAGCGCGCACGACGATGCCGAAGAGCATTGGTGGCTACCTGATGCGCTGCGAAGCCTATCTTAAAACTGGGAAAATGCCGCTTGTAGCGGATGCGGCGGCTGCCGACAGCTCGCACGCAAGGTTTGCCGCCGTGACAGAAACAGGCGCAGGCATTTCAGATTGCGGCAGTTGCCGTACAAAGTGACGATACTCGCGCCAGGCGAGGATGGGTACGAGACGGCATTCAGCGCATGTGCTGTTCTTTGATCAGTCCTTCGCGGTACGCGTGAAGGAGCGCAGTCAGCGCCGCAATTTTCTCTTGAATGGCATGGCCGCGATCGGTATCTTTGATGCGCAGGCGGAATGGGTGTGTATGGATAATCTCCGTTTCGCTGTGGATGTCCAACTCCTCAGAGACAGCTCTCTGTTTTGATTCAAACGGCTGGTGTGCCGAGAGCAGCATGCCGCGTGAGTTGGAAATCAGGGTATAGCCGGCGATGCCTGTCTGTTTTTGGTAAGCGCGCGAAAAGCCGCCGTCGATGACCATAAGCCGCCCGTTTGCCTTGATCGGGCGCTCTCCCTTGGCTACTTTGACCGGCACATGACCGTTGATGATGATGCCGGTTTCCGGGTCAAGGCCGAATTCCCTGAGAATGGTTCTGGCTGTTTCTTCAGTATTGCGCAGCGTGTAATAAGCGTTGCGTTTTTCCGTATGCGTTGTTTTGTCGGCAATGAAATAGCGCTCAAAGGTCGTCATGCGCTCCTTGCCGAACAGCGGTGACATTGGCGCACACCACATGAACCACATGGCGTCCATCCCGTAGCGTTTCTTCGCTGGATGCTCAGTGTCGAAATATCCCTGACGCGCGAGGCGGTCAACACGATCAAGGAAGGCTTTGCCGCTGAATGACTTTCCGTCGACATTGAAAGCACGAAAGGAACCATCATCGTTCATGGCAATACAGCCGTGGTATAGCAGATTGCCGTCGTGAATACGGTACAGACTGCCGGTCGAGAAGAGGAAGCGTGTATGCTGCTGGAGTTTTTTACTGGTCACGAAGGACAGTGCCAGTCGGCTGACTACGGCTTGTTCTTCCGGCGTGAGCGCTTCCGGATTCTTGGGGTCGATCGTTGGAAAAAAGGTATCAAGCAAAGAATATTCGGTGCCGTTGAGCGTAATGACGCCACGGGCGTAGTCAATTTTGGGCAGGAGCAGGCGATCGTCCATCTGGTATTGCGGACGCCGGCGGATAACGGCACTTTCCAGCTTGAATTGGATAACGGCAATGGCTTTTTGCATCTGCGCCATCAGCCGGATCTCTTGGGCACTGAAATTACTGTCGGCGTCGACCTTGGGGATGAAGCGGGTGCACGGATCATCCTTGTAAGTTGCGAGCGCAAAGGAGGCTAACGGCAGGATGCTGATACCGTACCCGTTTTCCAGCGTTTCCATGTTGCCATAGCGCAGGCTGATGCGGATGACGTTGGCGATGCAGGCTTCGCTGCCGGCGGCAGCACCCATCCAGAGCATATCGTGGTTGCCCCACTGAATATCGACCTGATGGTGTTCCATCAACTGGTCGAGAATGATGTGTGCGCCTGGGCCGCGATCGTAGATATCTCCGATGATGTGCAGGCGTTCAACGGCTAGCCGCTGGATAAGTTGCGCCAGTGCAATGATGAATATCTGAGAGCTGCCGGTAGAGACGATGGTTTCGATCTGACTTTGGTTGTACGCCAGTTTATGTTCGACACCTTCCTGATCGTAAAGCAGTTCCTCGATCGTTTCTGAAACATCTGCCGGCAATAGCTTGCGTACGGCTTCCCGGCGATATTTGGCGCTCAGCGTACGACAGAATTTGATGAGCCGGACTAGCGTCAGGCGGAGCCATTCCTCTTTGTCGGCGACGCTTTGCAGCGTCAGTGGTATTTTTTCTTCAGGGTAGTAAATAAGCGTCGCTAAGCTGCGCCGTTCCGGACGTGACATCGAATTGGCAAACATTTCCTCGATCTTGCGCCAGATCGAGCCGGCACCGTTGCGGACAATGTGCTCAAAAGCTTCATGCTCGCCGTGAACGTCGGAAAGAAAATGCTCAGTACCCTTGGGCAGTTGTAACTCCGAGGAAAAGTTGATGATGGCGGTTGAAGCAGACTGTATCGAAGGATATTTTTCCGAGAGCAGCTGCAGGTAATTAAGTGGATATTTTTGCATGGTCGGAGTCGTGGACGTAGCGCGGCTTGATCAAATTCGTGCCTGGAAAGCGGCCGGAGAGAACTGCCACACCAGCGCACTCAGCGTTAGTATCAGGTCTCCTCGCACGTTCCGTCAATGACGGTCAGCTAGATTTCCATTAATGCGATGTATCTTGAAGAAGAGAGATGCTAGATTGACGAGAATAAAGAAATGTCTTAGAATTTCAAATTCAAGTGGATCCAATCATGTGTTCCAAAGATTGGTGAAATTTTTCTGGCGCGGGGTGGAGCAGTTGGCAGCTCGTCGGGCTCATAACCCGAAGGTCGCAGGTTCAAGTCCTGCCCCCGCAACCAATGTATGGTGTGCGGTTATTGCTGTTAATTTTTAGCTGTATATTAGTTGACACATTTTTTTCTTGATGTAGAATTCGCTTTCTCACTTTTTGGTGGGG
>CALAIL010000020.1 GCA_937923255.1 uncultured Propionivibrio sp.
AAGTCAGCGGGGCGCGCTGCCGCTCAGCGCAACGGCATCAAGAGGAGTTCCGTGGCTGGAAGTCAGCGCGCAGGTTTTAGTAATTCTTGCTTTTTAGTTTCAGTGCGCTTGCCTGCTAGCCCGCGTATTTAGGGCATCTCAGAGCACCCTACCCGCCAGCCCCTTATTTATAAGGGCTCCAGAGGTGCCTACCCGCAAACGCCCTATTCACGCGGGTTTCTGAGCGGGTGGCCGGAGACGCCCTGTTTACGCCGGCTTCAGCGGTGCTTCGGAAAAACCGTTATGAGGGCTGCAGATGCGGCGGCGTTGCGAGGGCAGCGCCTTGCGACACTTGACTGCGCGGCATTCTCAACACAACGTCCTTGGCGTAAAATAGCGCCCGGTTTCAGGTGCCTGGCGGCAACGCCGGGTGAAACGGGAAGCCGGTGACCACACACCTGCGGAATTCCGGCACAGCCCCCCGCTGCTGTAAGCCTGACGAATCCGGTATCAATGCCACTGTACGACCCGCTCGTAGGGGAAGGCGCCGGAGGAGGAAGACGGCGAGTCAGAAGACCGGCCTGAAACCCTATGGCGCCAATCCTCGGGGTGAGGGGTGAGGTTCCGAAGGTTCGTTGCCCGGCATTCCGATCTGTCCGAACTGCCTGGGCGCTTCTCCGGTTCGTCTCCCTTTCACATTCCTTTTGGCAGCGGTGCTGGTTTTGCCGATACCCGCCCAGGTGTTTTAACGTTTGCCGGCGCGCATATCTGCGGCGCTGTGTGAAAGGAGAGAACTTGATACACATCACGAAAATGCCTGTCTCCGCCGGCTTCGCGGCCGGAAGGCCTGCGTGCGTACGCACAGCCGTAGCGCCGCATGCCACATTCCAGAAAGATTGAACGTTTTATCCGAATCCTAATCTGAGCAAGCTATGAACTTCATTGCTGATACCTTTTGCACAGGGAGGCGCTATGGCCGGTAAGATCTGGTTTGTCGGCGCCGGTCCCGGCGATCCCGATCTCATCACCGTCAAGGGACGCGGCTTGATCGAACAGGCCGGCGCGATTCTGTTCGCCGGCTCGCTCGTCGATCAGACGGCGACGCGCTACGCGCCGCCCGGCTGCGCCATCCGTGATTCAAAAGACATGACGCTGGAGGCGATGGTTGCCTGGCTGATCGAGCAGGCGCACCGCCACGCCACTGTTATCCGCCTGCAAACCGGCGACCCCGGCCTCTACGGCGCATTGATCGAAATGACGCGGCCGCTGACCGCGGCGGGCATCGAATGGTCAGTCGTTCCCGGCGTCTCTTCCGCCATGGCCTCGATGGCGGCGGCCGGCGAATCGCTCACCCTGCCGGAAGTTACGCAAACGGTGATCTTGACGCGCGTAGCGGGGCGCACGCCGATGCCCGAAGGCGAAGACCTGGAATCGCTCGCCCAACACCACTGCACGCTGTGCATTTACCTGTCGATCACGCTGCTGCACGAAGTCCAGGCCGCCCTGCGCGCCGCCGGCTGGCGTGAGGATGCGCCGATACTCGTCGTGCAAAAGGCGAGCTGGCCGGGGCAGGAAAAAATCGTGCGCGGCACGCTGGCCGACATCAAGCGCAAATGCCAGGAAGCCAAGATCGGCAGCCAGGCGATGATCGTCGCCAGCCCGACGCTGGGCGCGGCCGACTGGGAAAGCCTCGTGCGCTCCAAACTCTACGATCCAGGGTTTGCGCACCGTTTCCGCAAGGCAAGCGCCTGAGGTCAAGCCGTGCAGGAATTTGCCGCCGTGCCGACACAGGAAGCGCATTTCCCCAGTCTATACGCCGCTTTCGATAGCATCGCCAGGGCGCGGCGATACCTGGCCTTTTTGCCGGCGCAAAGAGGAGGCGGCGCAATCACCGGCATAGGCCATGCTGCGATAGGACGCAGCGTTTAAGCTACCGTTTCGAAAGTCGATGAAGATGAAAGAAGAAAGCACCAAGACAGACGCCGACGCCGGCATGGCGCAGTTTGTCAAAGAAACCGTTGTGTTGATCGCCGGGCATGGCTCGCCCAACCGGGCGGGCAACCAGGAGATCGAAAAATTCGTCGCACAATGGCGCACCCGCCATCCCGACTGGCAGATTGAAGTCTGTTTTATCGAACATGCCGACGTGCTCGTGCCGGAAGGGCTGGACAAGGCGGCCAGTCAGGCGCGCCGCGTCGTGCTGCTGCCGCTCATCCTCAACGCCGCCGGGCATGTCAAGATCGAACTGCCGGAGGCCGTCGAGGAAGCGCGCCAGCGCCATCCGGACGTTGAGTTTATCGTTGTGCCGCATCTGGGCATGTGCCGCGACGTGTTCACCGTGCTGCAACGGCAGTTGAAGCAGCTCATGAAATCGCTCGATTCGCCCGACCCGCAAACGACGGGCGTCGTCCTGCTCGGCCGCGGCTCTTCGGACGCCGAGGCCAACGGCGAACTGGCGCGCATGGCGCGCTGGCTGTACGAGGAGAACGATCACGAACTGGTCGACCTCGCCTTTACCGGCGTTACCTGGCCGCGGCTGGAAACTATCGTACAGCGGCAGGTTCGGCTAGGCATGCGGCAGATTTGCATCCTGCCGGTGTATTTATTCACCGGCGTGCTGATCGAACGCATCAAGGCGCAGGTCAAGCGCCTGCAAAGCCAATACCCGCAGGTCTCGTTTGCGCTGGGCGATTATTTCGGCTTTGAGCCGGAAATTTTCCGCCTCGTCGACCAGTTGACCAGCGCCGGCATGGCGGGCGTCGGCACCCTGCTGGAATGCGACAGCTGCCGACACCGCGCCTACCGGGCCTACCGTCTTCAGGGCGACGAAGCGGATTGCGGCGGCGAACACCACGATCATGCCCGCCCGTCCCATCATGCGCATCATGCCCATCGGGCGCATGCCCACCATTTTTCTCACCACTCCCATTCACATCACAGTTAAAACTATGAACTCGACCATGACACACACCAACAGCATCACCGAACAGCTGACCGAAGCCGGCCGCGCCATTGAACATGGCTCATTCGCCATCATCGACGCCGAGGCCGGCCCCCACGACCGTTACACGGACGAGCAATGGCCGTTGGTGCGGCGCATGATTCACGCCAATGCCGACTTCGACTTCAACGGCCTGACCGTTTTCCATCCGGACGCCATGCGCGCCGGCCTGGACGCCGTACTCAAGGGTGGCACGCCCATCGTCGCCGATGTCGAAATGATCTGCGTCGGTCTTTCCCGCCCGCGCCTCGAGCACTTTGGCATGACGACGCTGCACACCATTTCCGATGAAGACGTCATTGACGCGGCACGCGCCGAAAATACGACGCGCGCCGTGCAGGCCATGCGCAAGGCGCACCGGATGGGCAAACTCGACGGCGCCATCGTCGGTATCGGCAACGCGCCGACGGCGCTACTCGAAGTGATTCGCCTGATCCGCGAAGAAGGCGCCCGTCCGGCGCTGGTCATCGGCATGCCGGTAGGTTTCGTTTCCGCCGCCGAGTCGAAGGAAGCGCTGATGGACGTCGACGAAGTACCGTGGATTACCATCAAAGGGCGCAAAGGCGGCTCGACCTTGGTCGTCGCCGCCATCCACGCCCTGCTTGCCGTCGCGGAAGCCGCACAAAAGCGGGCGGCATGAGCGACGGCGACAAAATCCGCAAGGGCGACGGCAAGCGCAAACGCGGCAGTCGCTCCGGATTTACCACGGGCGCCTGCTCGGCCGCTGCGGCGCGCGCGGCGACCCTCGCCCTGCTGAGCGGGGAAACGCCGGCGTCCGTATGCGCACGCCTGCCCAATGGGCACGATGTCGATTTCGACATACTCGAAGGCGTCGTGACGAACGGCGCGGCGCGCGCCGTCATCGTCAAGGATGCGGGCGACGATCCGGACGCCACCAACGGCGCGCATATCACGGCCGAAGTGCGCCGTCTGCCGGGGCAAGCCGGCGAAATCGTACTCAAGGGCGGCGCCGGCGTCGGCACCGTCACCCGGGAAGGGCTGGGGCTGGAAGTCGGCGGCCCGGCAATCAATCCGGTACCGCGCCGCAACATCCGCGACAACGTACGCAGTGCCGCCGGCGATCTGCTGGCCGTCGATGGACTGGAAGTCATCATCTCCGTGCCAGGCGGCGAGGACATGGCGAAGAAAACGCTCAATTCGCGCCTGGGCATTCTCGGCGGCATCTCGATTCTCGGCACCACCGGCATTGTCCGCCCGTACTCAACGGCGGCATTCCGCGCCAGCGTCGTCCAGGCGGTCGAAGTCGCCGCGCGCCAGGGGCAAACCAGCGTCGTATTCACGACCGGCGGCCGCTCGGAAAAATTCGCCATGCAGCAATTGCCGGAACTTACCGAATCCTGCTTCGTGCAGATGGGCGATTTCGTCAAGGCCGCCTTCATCGCCGCCATCAAGACGCGGATGTCCCGCGTTTACGTCGGCGCCATGGCCGGCAAGCTGACCAAAATGTCACAGGGGCTGACCGTGACGCACGCCTGGCGGGCGGAAATCGACCGGGATCTGCTCGCCGACTGCGCGCAGGAAGTCGGCGCCGCACCCGATCTTGTGGAAGCGATCCGCGCTGCCGAAACGGCGCGCTTTGCCGCCGAACGGCTACAGGCGCTCGGCCTGTCCGTCGATTTTCATCGCGCCCTGGGCACGCGCGCCCTGCGCAGCCTCAAGTCCTCCTATCCCGGCAACTATCAGCTGACGATATTGGTCTGCGATTTCGAAGGACGTTTCATCTGCCGCGTCGACGAAGCCCCGGAAGCGTCCGCAACAGAAAAAGAGTCCCGGGAGAACGCGGTATGAGTCAATGCACACTGATCGGCATTCTCGATGAAGGCTGGAGCGAATTGGGTGAGCGCGCGCGCGACCGCATCCGGCGCGCCGGCCTTATCATCGGCGCGGCGCGCACGCTCGATCTCGTACGCCCCCACGTTGCCGCCGATGCCCGGCTGCTCGATATGGACGGCGCGCTGGCCCAGGTGCCGGAATGGACACGGTCCGCGCTTGCGGCAGGGCAATCCGTCGTCATCCTCGCCACCGGCGACCCGTTTTGCCACGGCCTAGCGCCCTGGCTGATCGGCAAGCTGGACGCGTCTCACATCAAACACGATATCGAAACGCTGCCCGCGCCCTCGACCCTGCAACAAGCCTTCGCCCGCTGGAAAAAGCCGTGGCAGGATGTGCGCATCGCCTCCTGTCACAGCAAGGACGCCGGCGAATGGACATTCGGCGCGCCCCCCACACACGGGCTTTATCCGCTGATGCAGGCCATTGCGCAGCACCGCCGCGTCTTCGCTTTCACCGGGCCGGAAAACGACCCGGCGCGGCTGGCACGCGCCCTGATGACGGCCGGCTTCGGCGCAGCCCGGCTTTCGGTCGCTTGCCGGCTGGGCTTGCCGGATGAGACCCTCTACCATGAATTGCCGCCGGAAAAAGCGGCCACCATGCGTTTCCCGCACCCCAATGTCGTGCTGGTCGAACGCGATGCCGAAGCCGGCTCGCCGGCCTTCGGCCTTGATGACCTCGATTACCTTCAGCGCGCGCCGGAAAAAGGACTGATTACCAAACAGGAAGCGCGCGCGCTGTCGCTCGCCAAACTGGCGCTCAAGCCAGATGCCATCGTCTGGGACATCGGCGCCGGTTCCGGCTCGATGGGCATCGAAGCGGCGCGGCTGGCGCCATTCGGCCACGTCTGGGCGATCGAGAAAAATGCGGACGATGCCGCCAATGCTCGCGCCAACGCGCAGCGCTTCCGCCTCGTCAACTACACATTGAGCGAAGGCAAAGCGCCCGACGGGCTGGCTGACTGGCCGGATCCCGACGCCGTGTTCATCGGCGGCTCGGGCGGCGAACTGGCGGCGCTGATCCGGCTGATTCTTGCCCGCCTCAGACCGCACGGCCGGCTGGTGATGAATTTCGTAACGCTGGAAAATCTGGCCACTGCCATCGACACGCTGAAGCAGGCCGGCACACAGGAAGACAACGCAGAACGGCAGAGCAAGCAGAGCATCCAGTGGGATGTCGTGCAGCTGCAAGCCAGCCGCAGCCAGCCGATTCTCAATATGCAGCGCATGGCGGCGCAGAACCCGGTGTGGGTCATCACCGCGCGGAAGGCAGGCTGAACGTGCATCCTGAGAAAGTCGACCGCGCCCGCCTGCGGCAACTGACCGATCTGCCGAACATCGGCCCGGCCGGTGCGGCCGACTTGCTGCGTCTGGGCATCCGCACGCCGGAAGATCTGCTTGGACGCGACCCCTATGCGCTCTACGAGACGCTGTGCGCACTGGATAACCGGCGTCACGACCCGTGCGTCATCGACGTCTTCATTGCCATCACCCGCTTTATGGCCGGCGATGCCGCCCGGCCGTGGTGGGCTTACACGGCGGAGCGCAAACGCCACTTGCACGCCCAGAACGATCCGCTCGATCGGCGTGATCTGCACAATTCGCACGCACACGCCAACACGCAGAACACCGCAGGAAATGCGCCATGATGACACCGCGCATATTCAAAACACCGCACCGGCCGCTACGCCAGCAGCTTTTCTCCGCTCCGCAGGCAGCGGCTGCGATGCTGTACGGCACGACAGTCATGGGATATTTTTTGCGACATTACCTGCCGATCGTGTCGGAGCGCGCGGATGGGCGCACGACGGTTACTTCGCTCATTTTTCCGCCTGTGGCGCTGCCCGGCAATCATGGGGACGCTCATCGTACGCCCTGCCGAGCCGGTAGCCGCGTCGAATGATCTCTGTCTTCACCCCTTTTCAACCGAAAGCTTTTGTATGACACAAGAAATACGCTACGGAAAACTCATCGGCGCTTCGCTCGGGCCCGGCGACCCGGAACTGATTACCCGCCGCGCCTGGGACGTACTGCAATCCGGCGCGCGCTGGGTGTATCCGGTCAAAAAAGCCGAGCAGGCTTCGTATGCGCTCTCCATCGTCGAGCGCAGCGGCTTACGCATTCCCGCCGATGCCGTCGAACTGGTTTTCCCCATGACGCGCGATGCCGACGCACTGGCCAAAGCTTGGGCGCGCGCCGCGCAGCAGACGGTCGAACTGCTGGCAACAGGACGCGATGTCGTCTTTCTCGTCGAAGGGGACGCCTCGACCTTCGCCACCTTTGGCCACCTCGCCCGCGTCGTCCGCGAACAGGCGCCGTCGATCGCGGTTGAAACGATCCCCGGCGTTTCGTCCTTCACCGCTGCCGCCGCAACGGCCGGCCTGCCTCTCGCCGAGGAAGACGAAACGCTGGCAGTCATCCCAACGGCGTACGGCATCGGCGTCATCGACCACATGCTCGACGAATTCGATACGCTGATCCTGCTCAAGGTCAAGCCGCTGCTTGACGATGTGATCGAACTGCTCGAACGGCGCGGCCTGCTGGCGACGAGCTGCTTCATCGAAAAGGTCGGCTCGCCGGAAGAGCGTATCGTCCGCGATCTGGCCTCGCTCAAAGGCGAAACGGTCAATTATCTGTCGCTGCTGCTGGTCAAGAACCCCAAGCGGCAGCGCGGCGAATTGCGGCGCGGCTGCCGCCGTCGTCAGGAACGCGATGCGGCCGCCCATGCCTGAAATGCCGGCGCAGAAAACGGCCGTAGTAGCAGCGGCGCCGGCGGGTGAAATCGCCGTCGTCGCCATCACCCGCCACGGCATCGTACTGGCGGGCAAAGTCGTCCGGGCGCTGCCAAACGCACGCCTTTACGCACCGGAAAAATTCGCCGCCGAGGCTGAACAGGCCGCCCCCGGCGCACAAACCTATGCAGGCAAAACGGGCGACGCCCTGGGCGCGCTGTTCGGCCAGGTCGACGGCATCGTCGGCATCGTCTCACTCGGTGCGCTGGTGCGCCTGATCGCCCCTTACCTGAAGGCCAAAGACAGCGATCCGGCCGTCATCGTGCTCGATGAACAAGGACGCTTCGTCATCCCCATGTTGTCCGGCCATCTGGGCGGCGCCAACGCCCTGGCCGGCAGGCTGGCCGATGCGCTGGGCGCCACGCCGGTGCTGACGACCGCTTCCGACGTGCGTGAAACGCTGGCCGTCGATCTGCTCGGCCGCGAGCTGGGCTGGACGCTGGAAGCCACGCACGCGGCGCTGGTGCATGCCAGCGCCGCCGTAGTCAATGACGAGCCGGTGGCGCTCGTGCAGGAAGATGGTTCGCTCGACTGGTGGACGCGCCATGCCAACGGCCGCACGGGGCCGCTGCCCGGCAATCTGAGGCTGTTCGAACGCATTGAGGATGTCGATCCCGGGCACTTTTCCGCCCTCCTCTGGATCAGCCGGCGATCGCTGCCCACCACCTGCGCGTCCGCCTGGCGCGGCCGCTGCGTCATCTACCGCCCGACGGAGGCTCCATGAAAATCGCACTGGGACTGGGCTGCGACCGCAACACGCCGACCGAGACACTGCGCCTGGCGCTGACGGCAGCGCTGACCATCAGCCGCACGCGAATCGAGGATGTCATCGCCGTCGGCAGCATCGACCTGAAGGCCGACGAGCCGGCCATGCTGGAACTGGCCGCCGAACGCAGCTGGCGCATCCGCTTCTATCCCGCCGCCGAACTGGCCGCCGTCGACGTCCCCAACCCTTCCGAAACCGTGCGCAAATACACCGGCACGCCTTCCGTCTCCGAAGCGGCGGCGCTGCTGGCCGCCGGCGCGGATAAATCCGCCCTGATTATCGAAAAACTCTCGCATCGCGGCCCGGATGGGCGCAATGCCACCGTTTCCATTGCAAGGATCCCAGAATGAACGATAGCCCGAATCAAAGCGACACCCTCCCGGCCGCCCACGGCGAAACTCCCCGTACCGCCGGCGGCAAAATCATGCTCGTCGGCCTTGGCCCGGGCAGCCACGATACGCTCACCGGCCGTGCGCGCGACGCCATCGCCGAAGCCGACACCGTCATTGGTTATGTGACCTACATCCGTCTGGTCAAGGATCTGCTCGACGGCAAGGAGGTCGTCAAGAAGGCGATGACGGAAGAGCTTGACCGCGCCATCGAAGCCTATGAACGCGCCCGCCTCGGCAAGAAGGTGGCGATCGTCTCTTCGGGCGATGCCGGCGTGTACGGCATGGCCGGCCCGACGTTCGAGGTGCTGTTCCAGGCCGGCTGGACGCCGGATTCGGGCATCGAGGTCGAGATCGTGCCCGGTGCCTCGGCCATCAACACCTGCGCTGCCCTCGTCGGCGCGCCGCTGACGCACGATTTCTGCGCCATCTCGCTTTCCGACCTGCTGACGCCGTGGCCAACCATCGCCCGCCGGCTCAATGCCGTCGCCTATGCCGATTTTGTCGTCGCCCTCTACAACCCGAAAAGCGGCCGGCGCACGCGGCAGATCGAGGAAGCGCAACGCATCTTTTTGCAATACCGCGATCCGCAGACGCCGGTCGCCATCGTCAAGTCGGCCTTCCGTCCGAAACAGCGCATTCAGTTCACCACGCTGGAAAAAATGACCGAAGCCGAAATCGGCATGCTGACGACGGTGCTGATCGGCAACTCCAATACCTACGTCAAACACGGCCTGATGATTACGCCGCGCGGCTACGCCAACAAATACGACGTGGTTTCCGGCAAGCGCTCGGCGCGCACCGGCGAACGGCGGGGGCTCTCGCTTTCATCCGGTCTCAACGGCTGGCTGGCGGCGATTCAGGCCAGCGACCGGACGCCCGCACAGCTGGCTGCCGATTACCATCTGCCGGAAGCCTACATCCGCTCGGCACTGGCGCATCCGCTGGAGGCTGACGATGGCGATGAAACATCCCCTGCCGGAGAATAAGCCGATGGCCTCTACCGCCCCCATCGACGCAGACACCGCCGGCACGCGCCATCAGGATCGCATGCAGCGCAAGAAAACGGTGATTGACCAGCGTATCGCCGAGGCTGCCGCGCGCCGGGGCGTACTGCTGGTCAATACGGGCACCGGCAAAGGCAAATCGTCGGCGGCTTTCGGCGTAATGGCGCGTGCGCTGGGCAACGGCATGCACGCCGCCGTCGTCCAGTTCGTCAAGAACCGCACGGATACCGGCGAAATCGCCTTTTTCCGCAACTGCCCCCAGGTCAGCTGGCATGTCATGGGCGAAGGCTTTACCTGGGAAACCCAGGATCGCGCGCGTGATGCGGCCGCGGCACAAAGCGCCTGGGCGCAGGCGCGCGCCTATCTGAACGACGCGCGCATCGACCTACTGATCCTCGATGAGCTGACCTACGCCTTCAAATACGGCTGGCTCGACCTCGACACCGTGCTTGCCGATCTGGCGGCGCGCCCGCCGATGCAGCACGTGATCATCACCGGCCGCGCCGCGCCCCAGGCGCTGATCGACGCCGCCGATACGGTGACGGACATGGCCATGGTCAAGCACGCTTTCCGCAGTGGTATCGCGGCCATGCCGGGCATGGAGTTTTGAGATGACGACGATTCCCGTCACCCACGCGACCGGCACGGCAGACACCGCCCGTTGCCCCGCCCTGCTCTTTGCCGCCCCCGCTTCCGGCAGCGGCAAAACCAGCCTCGTTGCCGCCCTGGCCCGCCTACATACGCGGCAAGGACGGCGGGTCAAGGTGTTCAAATGCGGGCCGGATTTTCTCGATCCGCAGATTCACGCCGTAGCCAGCGGACAGCCGTGCGACAACCTTGATCTATGGATTTGCGGCGAAGACGACATCCGCGCCCGGCTGGCGCGCGCCGCACAGGAAAACGACCTGATACTCGTCGAAGGCGTCATGGGACTGTTCGACGGCCAGCCAAGCAGCGCCGACATTGCCGAGCGTTTCGGCATTCCGGCGCTGACGGTCATCGATGCGCGGGCCATGGCGCAAACGTTCGGCGCACTCGTCTATGGACTGGCGAATTACCGTGCCGGCCTGCCGTTTTACGGCGTACTCGCCAATCGCGTCGGCAGCCCGCGCCACGCCGAGATGCTAAAGGCGTCAATGCCGGAGACGGTGCGCTGGTGCGGCGCGCTGCCGCGCCAGGAAGCCGCCGCGCTGCCCAGCCGCCACCTCGGCCTGCTGCCGGCTGCGGAGATCGCCGATCTGTCGGCGCGCATCGACACCCTCGCCGACGCGCTGGCTGAAACGCCGCTCGCCGAACTGCCGCCTGCACTTCCTTTTGCCATCCCCACCGCCGCGCCATTGCCGCAACGGCTGGCGGGCAGAAAAATCGCCGTTGCCCGCGATGCGGCCTTCTGCTTCCTTTATCCCGCCAATCTGGCGCTGCTGTCCGATCTGGGCGCGGAGATCGTTTTTTTCTCGCCGCTGGCGGGCGAGCCTTTACCGGCCTGCGATGCGCTCTGGCTGCCTGGCGGTTATCCGGAACTGCATGGCCAACGTCTGTCGGCGCAGCGCGACCTGATCGCCCAGCTGACAGAGCATGTTGAAGCCGGCAAACCGCTGCTGGCCGAATGCGGCGGCATGATGTTCCTGTTCGAGCAGCTCATCGACCTCGACGGCCAGGCGCATCCGATGGCCAGCCTGCTCCCCGGCCGAACCGTGATGGGTAAACGGCTAGCGGCACTGGGTTCCCAGCAGGTCGCGCTGCCCGAAGGCGCATTGCGCGGCCATGCCTTCCACCATTCGCGCTGCGAGACCGACCTGCCGCCGCTGGCGAATGCCGAAACTTTCGACGGTCGCCCCGGCGAACCCGTCTGGCGACGCCGGCGGCTGACGGCCTCGTATTTCCATTTTTATTTTCCATCCAACCCTGAAGCAACAGCGGCGCTGTTTGACCCGACGGCGGCAACTCCAAGGACATCGCAATGAGCGCAACGAATGCAATGAACGCGACCGAAAAAATGGGCACCATCACTCTGGTGGGCGCTGGCCCGGGCGATCCGGAACTGCTGACGCTCAAGGCGGCGCGCCTGATCCGCTCCGCCGATGTCGTTGTTTACGACAACCTCGTCAGCGCGCCGATTCTGGACATGATTCCGCCAACCGCCGAGCGCATCTATGTCGGCAAGATTGCCGGCAAGCATACGCTGCCACAGGACGGCATCAACCATCTGCTCGTCGATCTGGCGCGCTCCGGCAAGCACATCGTCCGCCTGAAAGGCGGCGATCCTTTCGTTTTTGGGCGCGGCGGGGAGGAAATGGAAGAACTGATCGCCGCCGGTTTTGGCGTTGACATTGTGCCGGGCATCACGGCGGCGCTGGGCGCCGCGTCGAGCTGCCACTTCCCCTTGACACACCGCGATCATGCGCAGAGCTGCGTATTCGTCACCGGCCATCTGAAAGACGACAGCATCGAACTCGACTGGCCGATGCTGGCGCGCCCCAACCAGACGCTGGTGTTCTACATGGGCATCAACGGGCTGGCGATCATCTCCCGCGAGCTGATCGCACACGGGCTGCCGGCCAGCACGCCGGCGGCGCTGATCTACAAGGCGACACAACCGGAGCAGCGCTTTGTCACCACGACGCTGGAAGCCCTCGCCGCCACGGCGCACGCCGAACACATCAAGCCGCCGGCGCTCATCATCGTCGGCACCGTGCTGACGCTGGCCGGCAAGACGGAGCGAACCGACGGCAACGGCGAAACGATGGACGCGCACCGTTAAAAAAGCTATATTCCACGCCTCCGCGCGCCCGTAGCTCAGTTGGATAGAGTACTGCCCTCCGAAGGCAGGGGTCGGACGTTCGAATCGTCTCGGGCGCGCCAGCATTTCTTGTCATTCCCTTTCTTTCCTGATCCCTTATTGCTTTCTCTCGCAGCGCGGGAGATTTTTATTTGCGCGACGGCTCTCAACGAGGCGCCCCGGAAACCCTGATGGATAGGGCATCTCCGGGCACCTCCCTGGAAACCCGCGTGGATAAAGGATCTCCGAGCAGGTACGCTGAAACCCGTATAAATAAAGGGCTGGCGGGCACCCCCTTCTGAGATGCCCTGTTTACACGGGTTTCCGGACACCTCCTTTGAAACGCCCTAAATACAAGGGCTTCAGGCCGCCTCTTTTTATAGCGGTTCGGCTTTGTAAAAGACACGGCGGCAAGCCGCAGACAGACCACACAGTACGGCAAGGCAAGGAACTCCGGGGCAGGTAGCTTTGCGATGTATTGACAACAACTATACGCTGCGCAAAAATTTGTGTATCTATCGTATATGCAGACATAGGAGAAACCAATGCGTGACGCCGCCATCAATCTGCGCGCTTTGCCCGAACAGCGTGATCTGATCGACCTCGCTGCGAATCTGCTCGGCAAGAACCGCTCGGATTTCATGCTTGAAGCGGCATGCGACCGTGCTCAGGCCGTGGTGCTGGATCAGATTTTTTTCAACTTGGACGCGGACAAATTCAAGCAATTCACCGCAATGCTCGACGCGCCTTCTGCGGCGAATCCCGGGCTGGAACACCTGATGGCCGTTAAAGCGCCCTGGAAAAGCAGCACGAAATGAGCTTGCAACTCAACGCGCCGCTTCCGCTTGCCGCCACCCACATTCTGGACGATTTTTTCTGTGGAGAAGACAGCCTTGATGGCTGGCTCAAGCGCCGCGCATTGCCCAACCAATTGCGCGGCGCAAGCCGCACTTTTGTCGTCACCGATGAGGAAGGACGCGTCTACGGCTACTACGCAATGGCCGCAGGCGCGGTTTCACACCAAATGGCAACCGGCAGTGTACGGCGCAACATGCCCGACCCCGTCCCTGTGATGGTGCTGGCGCGGCTGGCCGTCGACCGCCGTGCGCAGGGCATCAGGCTCGGCGCCGCCTTGTTGCAAGATGCGGTCGCTCGCGCGGCGCATGTCGCGCAGAACGCGGGCGTCCGCGCGTTGCTCGTCCACGCCTTGCATGCGCGCGCCAAACAGTTCTACACGCACTATGGCTTTCAGGAATCGCCGCTGCACCCGATGACGCTGATGCTCCGCTTGAGCACAGTCAAAGCCTGAAGCAACCAGCAGGCCTCGCAGGGGTGGCACTTGCAAGGCATGCCCGGAAACCCGCGTGGATAAAGGATCTCCGGGCAGGTGCGCTGAAACCCGCATAAATAAAGGGCTGGTGGGCACCCCTTCTGAGATGCCCTGTTTACACGTGTTTCCGGACACCTCCTTTGAAACGCCCTAAATACAAGGGCTTCAGGCCGCCTCTTTTTATAGCGACTCAACTTTGCCAAAAGACACGGCGGCGAGTCGCAGACAGACCACACAGTGCGGCAAGGCAAGGCACTCCGGGCAGGCGCCCGCTGGCATTCACCTGTTCCGCAGCAATCCGGCAACGGTTCCGCCCAGCGGCAGAGCGACGCCTGCCCAGCCCGGATTCTGTGCATTTATGCACGAATTTGCATTGTGGAAGCGGCAAATAAAGCATATGATAGCGACGCTTTCAGGTGCCTCGCCCTGTTCAAAGGGAAGGTGAAACGGGAAACCGGTGTCAATGTCCAGACGATTGGATGGTACGGGCAAACAAGCCGGTGCAGCCCCCCGCTGCTGTAAGCCAGACGAAGCCGGCAGGAAGCCACTGTGCGAAGGAAAGCGCATGGGAAGGCGTCGGCGGAGGAAGAAGGCGAGCCAGAAGACCGGCCTGAAGCAGGCGCAGTGCCAATCCTCGGGGTGAAGGGAAAGGTTCTGTCGAAATGTGGTCACGCCCAGCTTATTCATACGCGCACGATGGTTGCTGCCATTGACGCGCTCGGCAAGCCAAACGCATCGACCGGACGACGCATCCGACATCCTGAGCAATACCCGCAGGGCATCCGCCAACGTACGTGCGGACGCTGCGAGCGACCAGAAACAGGAAAGATGGGAAACCGGCAGGATGGGTGTCAAAGCACACAGGCATACAGTACAGGCGCATGAGAGGCGGCTCACCTTTGCGGGAGATTGCCTCGCATGGCAGGCGGCAGCATGGTCGTCATGCGCCCATACGCCGTTTTACCCTGCGTCAACGCAGCGTAAATGCTGCGCGCCGCAAACATCGCGGTTCATGCCTTCCTTATCTCATCTGCCACTCCGCCCAGTGGCGGATACGCCCGTGCCTATCCAGCGGGCAGCGCGCCTATCGGCGCCATCGTCATCGCCCTGCCTGCCTCCCCGCCTGCCCTGCGCTCCGATACTTTTCCGCCAGACCAGCGCCTGCTGCGCTGGAGACGCACCGGCTCAACCGATCAATGCCACCCCGATCTCCACTACGCTTTCACTGGACATGGCCGCCGAGGAGGTCGGGGTGACGATTTTCACGGCATCACATGAAATGCGGCAACGCACGCCAGGGAAGCATCGGCACGCCCGTTCGCAGGCGCGCCGATGCTTACGGTTTTTTAGGTAATCATTCATTTAATCGATCAGGAAGGAAGACCCATGACAAGAAACATCCCCATGACCTTAGCCGCCATTCCGGCCGCATTGATGCTGGTCGGCACGGCGCTGGCGAACGAAAGCACGATGGACACGGTGGTGGTCACCGCGAGCCGCACCCAGGAGTTGAAAAGGGAACTGAGCAACAATGTAACCATCATCGACGAAGCGGAAATCAAGGCATCTCCCGCGTCGACGGTAGCCGGTCTGGCGCAACAGCATGGGCTCTTCGTCGTCACGACGGGCGATACGAGCAACGTCCAGATTCGCGGCTATGGTAATTTGAGCATGAGCAACGAACCCGAAAATACTGTGCTCACACTGGTCAATGGACGCCGCATAGGCACTGCCAATCTAGGTATCATGGGGCTGGCCAATGTCGAGCGAATTGAAATCATCCGCGGCCCATCCGCCGTGCAATACGGTTCCTCGGCTCTCGGCGGCGTCATCAACATCATCACGAAACGGGGCACGGAAGACAAACCGTATTTTTCCGTCGAAGCCGGTGGTGGCAGCGATGGCCTGGTGCGCGAAAAACTGGCGCTTGGCGGCGCATTCAGCGGCTTTGATCTTTCGCTGGGATTGACCAATTTTTCACGCCAAGACGTAACGACTGCCGAAGGCGGGCGCTGGTATCACACCGATATCGATCGAAACACGACAGCGAACCTCGATTTAGGTTACACCTTCGCGGAAAATCACCGCATTGGGTTGAGTTACCATTTTGGCGATACCGTTTCCAGCTTGCCAACGAATAACGGCGGCATCCGTCCGTTCAGCCAGAATACGCCCTCCGCTTTCTACAACGATTATCACAAGAAATTCAAAAACACGGCGATTTCCTATACCGGCAAGACCCAGGACAAGGTGTTCGACTGGTCGGCAAGTTATACAACCGGGCGTGAAGACAATGAATACAAAGCCTACGGCTATACCGACTTCATTGAAACTCGGACAATGAATGCGCAGGGGAACTACAACGGCCAGATGGTTTCGCTTTCGCTCGGCGCAGATGCTCTCGAATACCGCAACTATGAAAGCAGTGAGACGAGAAAACCCAAGATGGCAGACAACGGCATTTATTTCTCCGGTAAGCTGCGCCTCCTTGACGAGCGCCTGATTTTCTCACTGGGAGGACGTTACGACAGATACAAGAATACGACTATCTATGACGTTAGTTATTCGGATGATCACTTCGGCGGTTCTTACGGCCTGGCCTGGCTGCCGGTCGAAGGGCTGAAGCTGCGCGCCAACTACGCCGAAGGCTTCAAGATGCCCTCGCCGCGACAAGTCGGCGGCAGCGTGCCGTGGTACCACGCTAACCCCGACCTGAAACCGGAAAAAAGCGACACCTGGGAAATCGGCGCCGATCTCGAATGGCGCGCGCTGACGGCCAGTCTGACGTACTTCCATTCCGACTACAAGAACAAGATCGCCAGCATGCTAGTCATGGGAGTACCGCGCTCCTACTACCAATTCCAGAACCTCAAAACGGCCACCCTAGCCGGCGTGGAGGGCAATCTGCGCGCCGATCTCGGCAAAGCCTTCGCCCAGCCCTGGAGCCTGTCGCCCTACCTCGGCTTTACCTGGCTGAAAACGCGCAAGAGTGGTGACGAAACACAGTTCATCACTTATAACGGCAGCAAGATCAACACCCTGCCGAACACGCCGGAATGGATGTTCAATTACGGCGTGGATTTCTCGCATCCCGGGTATAAGCTCAAGAGCCGCATCAACGCCGTGACCTATGGCAAGCTGCTCACCGTCGACTGGAGTCGGGGCGTATTCCCGGCGCCTTACTTTGAGCGCCCCTCAGGGACCGTGGTTGATCTGAGTGTCGATAAGGGCATTGCCGACTGGGGGAAAAATACGCTGACCCTGCGTGCCGAAGTCAACAACCTGTTCGACCGCGCCAACGAAATGTACTGGGGCTACCCGGGCGCCGGCCGCAGCTTCTATATCGGCCTGCGCTACGACTACCAGTGAGTCGTACTGACCGAGCGCCTGCCACATGAAACGCCACGCAACGCACAGCAGAAGAAAATGCGCGTCAGCGGATTTGACGCGCGTTTCTTCTTCGCTGTCGCCTGCGCCCGTGTCGGGCGATGCAGGTACGACGGGCACCGCCCCGGAAATTGCCCTGTGGGAGATCGCCATCCCGCCGTCCATCCGGGCAGCGGCCGACTGGCTGGGTGACCAGATTGCCGCGGCCGCGGCGCAAAACGACTTTCCGGCGCTGCTGCGCTTCACCCGTGACCGCGCTTTCGTGCTGCTCAACTACTTCTGCATCACCGATCTGGCAGAAGTCAGCCGGTTGCGCCGCACTGACATCGCCCTGGATGCAGCCGCCATGACGATCGTGCTGGGCGGGCAGCGGCGCGCTCTACCGTCCAACACCTCCCGTTTCTGCCCGGTCGCCGCCCTACGGATCTGGCTGTCATTATCCGAAATCCGGGACGGCCCGATTTTCCGCCGGGTTAAAGGCAACTATCTCAAGGGCAACCATCAGCTTTCTGCGGAACCGCTTTCTCCGGGCGAACTCAAGAACATCTTCCGGCAGAGTACATTGCTCGCCAAAACTGGCGATTGACCGGCGGCGGCGACATTCCGGGTGGCATATTGCCGCAACCGGCCTGGCGCAGCCAAGAAACCCGCGTGGAACCCCGTTCGGAATATAGTTAAACAGATAAAAAACGTCACAAGGCGCGCCGCCGCGCGCACTTAACGCTCTCAGCGCATCTCCTTCAGCGCCCGCCGCGCTCGGCGCACCGCGCCATCGTCACCCTCCAGCCCGCGTAAAACGGGCATCTCCAGCCAGGCAGGCCGGGAACCCGCGTGGAATAAGGGTTTCCAGGGTTCCTGCCCGCAAACGCCCGATTGACGCGGGTTCCAGCGCTGCCCGGTCTGAAACGCCCAAAAGACGCGGGCTTGCGGGCAGCTGCCGCAGCCCGATGCATCGGGCTGCCCGCTTACCCGCGTAGAGTGGGCATCATTGGACATCTCCGGCCTGCTTTCTTCAATGGTTTTGTTTGAAACGCCGCCATCGGCGTTCATGCTTTCATGCTTGAAAAAGGAGAGCCCGTTGCGGCTTATAAAAAATTTCGCCAAAAGGCCGCCCCAAGTGGCTGTCCTAAAAACACCTGTTTTGCCCATTACACCGACAACAACACAGCCTCCGGCACTGCTGGTTCATGATCTGCCGTTAATACAACCACCTGGCGGGAACGATCACGAGCGCCGGGAACAACACGAGCAGGAACATGAGCAGCGTTTCCGCCAGCAAGAACGGCCAGACGCCTTTGATCACACTGTCCAGCCCCTCCCGCGAAACGCCGGCGACCACGTTGAGCACTGTCCCCACAGGCGGCGTCAGCAGGCCGATGGCGTTGTTCATAATGAACAGCACGCCGAAATAATACGGGTCAATGCCCGCCTGCTTGACGACCGGCACCAGAATGGGGCCGAGAATGAGCACCGTCGGCATCAGGTCGAGCGCCGTGCCGACCACCACCACCAGAATCATGATGATCAGCATCAGCAGCGTCGGGCTGCCCATGAACGGTTCCAGAATATGCATGGTCTGCGACGGAATGTCGGCAATCGTGATCAGCCAGGCAGACACCATGGCGCAGGCAACCAGGAACATGATGGTACTGGAGACCTTCAAGGCAATCAGCATCAGGTGCGGAATCTTGCGGAATTGAAGCTCACGGTAAATGAACAGGCCGACGAACAGGGAATAAAAGACGGCAACGACGGCCGCTTCCGTCGGCGTGAAGATGCCGGCGCGCATGCCGCCGATGATGACGACCGGCAACACCAGCGCCCACACGCCGTCACGCAGCGCCCGGAGCACACGCCTGGCATCAAAGGGATGCAGATGGCTGGACTCCCTTTGCGAAACCAGCCGCCAGGTCATCGCCAATACCGCCGCCATCATCAGTCCGGGCGCAATGCCGGCCATGAACAGCTTGGTGATCGACAGCTGTGTGGTCACGCCAAACACCACCAGGGGAATCGACGGCGGAATGACGGGCGCCGTGCAGCCGGCGGCGGCGATGAGTCCGGCAGAACGCGGAACGCTGTAGCCGGCATTGCGCATCATCGGGATGAGCAGCGCGGCCACCGCCGCCGTATCGGCGACCGCTGAGCCGGAGATACTGGCGACGACGGCCGCCGTAATCACGGCCACGTAGCCCAGCCCGCCCGGCACATGGCCGACCAGCGAATCGGCCACTTCGACGACACGCCGCGACAGGCCGCCGGCATTCATCAATTCACCGGCCAGCATGAAGAACGGAACGGCCATCAATGGATAGTTGTTAGCGCCTTCGAGCAGGTTCTGGGCGATGATCTGCGTGTCGAAATTGTCCATCTGCACCATCAGGGCAACGCCACAGATGAGCAGGGCAAAGGCAATGGGCGCCCCCAGCGCCATGGCGCCCAGCAAAGCAATCAGAAAAGTCGCGATTGTCATGGCATCTCCCGGCCTAGTTATTCTGCGGCGTTATCGCCGGAGGGCACCAGTTCTTCCTTGCTCATCCGCCCCGTCACCAGTCGCCAGAGACCATAGGCCAGCACCAGCGCCATGCCGATACTGGAAATGAGCAGCGCAGACTGGACGATGCCCATCGGGATTCCAGTCACGGGCGCATGGTCGTCCATGCCGATGATCACCTGCTTCCAGGTGCCATGCACCAGCAGCAGGCAACACGCCAGGGTCAAGGAATCCGCCAGAAAACGGCAGATGCGCTGTCCGCGCTCACCAAGGCGGCTGACGAGACTGTTCATGCCCAGATGGCCATGATCTTTCATAACGATCAGTGCGCCGATCAGGGTCAGCCACATGAACAGAAAGCGCGATACCTCCTCCGAGAAAACGATGCCGGAATTAAAGCCATAACGCAGCACCACGTTGCCGAATACCAGAATCGCCATGATGCCGAACATCACGACCAGCACCCATTCAACGAATCCAATCAAAGCATCAAGCCACTTCATATCCACCTCGCAACGTTTTTATCGATCTGCACCTTCCAGCATGCCTTCCCAGAACCACCGGATGGCCCCAGCCATCGCACCGGCGCCTCATTTCTCAGAAACCACCTATCGACAGCCTAGGCAGCGCTCTCTGGTCAGCGGCCTGACCGGAGATAGTCCCGGCCTTACCGTCAGGACAGGCTAGCGGCCGCGCACCTCGGCAATTTCGCGTTGCGCCTGTTCGACGATTGACGGCCCAATATCCTGCGTATAGCGCTCGATGACGGGCTTGAGACGCTCGCGCATCTTCGCCGTCTCCGCCTCGGAAACCGGCGTGACCGTCATGCCGCTTTTCTTGAGCTCCTCGACCAGATCGGCAGTCATCTTGCGGTTCAGATCGCGCTGGAACGCGCGCCCTTCATAACAGCCTGTGCGCAGCTGCGCCTGCTCCTCAGGCGTGAGCTTATCCCAAAAAATTTTACTGACCAGCACCAGATACGGTGCATAGGCATGATTGGTCAGGCTCAGATATTTCTGCACCTCATAAAATTTGCTCGCATGGATGATCGGGATGGGGTTTTCCTCCGCATCGATCGCCTTGGTTTCCATCGCCGAATACAGTTCGGTAAACGGCATGGGAATCGCGTTGGCGCCCAAGGCCTTAAACGAATCGATATACACCGGATTTTGCATGACACGCAGTTTGAGTCCGGACAAATCCGCCATCTTCGCCACCGGATGCTTGCTGTTCGTTACCTGGCGGAAGCCGTTTTCCCAGTAGCACAGTCCCACCATGCCTTTGCCCGGCGCCAGATCGAGCAAGCGCTGGCCCAGTTTGCCATCAAGCACGGCGTCAGCCTCTTTCTCGTTCTGGAACAGCAGCGGCAAATCGAAAAGCAGGTATTCCTTGATGATCGTCGCGACCGGCGCCGAAGCAACGATCGTCATCTCCTGAACACCGCCGCGCACGGCAGCAATCATCTGCGTTTCCGAACCCAGCTGGGTGGCGGGATAAACCTTGACCTTCATTTTTCCGCCGCTCAAGCGGTTCATGATTTCAGCAAATTTAACGGACGCCTGTCCGAGCGGATGTTCGGCCGCAATTCCGTGTCCCAGGCGGATATTGCGCTCCTTGGCATTCTGCGCCATCGCCTGCGTTCCATGACAGGCCAGTGCGGCAGTGGCCAATACGACCAGAAACTTGTGGGTATGCATCATGAGGATCTCCCGATCAAAAAAAGAGCAAAAACCGCGGCGCCGCGATTTGCCCTGTCAGCCAGAAACAACCACATCAAAACTCCAATGCGTACCGCCTCAGCGCGGCAGCAGCGTCCGCAGATAATCCCGGTTCATCGCGCAAATGCTCAGGCTGTCGCCGCCGTAATGCTCGCACAGGAAGGCGCTGCAAAAACCATGCGCCAGAAATTTCTGGATCGCGGCGCGGTAGTTAATGATGCCCAGCGCGAGCGGCGTCGGGTACGAAAAAATCAAGCCTTTCTCCGGATCTTCGACGCGCATGTAATTCTTGACGTGCCAATATTTGGCGTAGGGCGCCACTTTGTCGATCATCGACGACCAATGCTCGACCGGCCGGTGCAAGCGCACCAGGTTGCCGATATCGGCATTGATGCCGACGGCCGGCAAATCGACGTCATTGACGAAGCGCACCGCGCCATCCGCCGTGCCGATATAGGTATCCTCATACATTTCGAGCGACACCTCGATGCCGCATTCTTCAGCATGCTTGCCCAGTTCGCGGATGCGCGCCACCGCTTTGCGGTAAGTGTCCGGGTCGTCCAGATTCTTGACGCCCTGCGTCGTCCAGAACCAGAGGGATTTTTGCTGCGCTTCCGTCAATTCCCCAAACAGGCCGAACGTCACCGACTGCGCGCCGATCTCGGCTGCGGCGTCAATCACGCGGTGGTTGTAGGCAAGATATTCATCGGCATGAACCGGGTCGATCACGCTGCTCTTGCGCGTCGTGGAAATCGCCGGGATGCTCAGCCCCAGCGCCTTGACCAGCGACATGAACTCGCGCCGCCGGTCGGGCGAAAGATCCGCCACACGCAACCAACTGTCGCTGGGGTCGAATTCGGAGAAGCCGGCATCGACCACCGTTTGCAAGGTCGCCGCCCATTGATCGACCGACTGCTCCTGCACCAGGCTGCCATCCGGCAAGATGCCGGGGAAACCGTTCATTGCCGCGGCAATCGGCCAGTTATCCCGGTTCCAGACGGGTTTTTCCTTTTTCATCATCGCCCTCCTTATTTTCCCCAATGCGGTGCTTGCGCACGGCACGCCACGCCATCCGCAGCATGACCGCATGATTCATACGCCACCGGCGCACGCTGCGTGCCCTGTGCGCTTCTCATACACGGATACCCTGATCCTCGATATAGGCGCGAATGATCGATTCGACATCCGGGTCAGCGGAGAACCCCAGCCGATGCGCCCGTTCGTTGGTGAAACGCGCCGGCCAGGAACGCACCAGCGGCTCGATGCGCGGATCGGGCTTGACTTCAATCAGATCGGCCACCCGGTCGCCAGCAATTCGCCGCAGGGTGTCGATCATGTCGCCGATAACGGCCGTGCAGCCCGGAAGATTGACCACGCGCAGGATGCCCCAGGCGCTGGAGGGAAGTTCATAGGCGTGAATAAGCGATTCGATGACCTTGCGCGGCGAGAGCAGCCACATCTCGGTATCACGTCCGACCGGACAGATGGCCGGTTGGCCATTGAGCGGTTCGCGAATGATGCCGCTGGCGAAGGAAGAGGCGGCGAGGTTGGGCTTGCCGGGGCGAACAGCGATGGTCGGCAGACGCAGGGCGCGGCCGTCGAGATACCCTTTGCGGGTATGGTCGCTGATGAGGTATTCGCAAATGACCTTCTGGACGCCGTAAGAGCCTTGCGGATTGGGCGTCGTCGTATCGTCGAGCACGGCGGGCATATCGCCGCCAAAGACGGCAACGGAGCTGGTGAAAACCAGGCGCGGAGGCGCCTTTTGGCGACGGCAGGCGGCGAGAAGGGTGCGGGTGCCGTCGAGGTTGACTCTGTAACCGTGGTCAAAATCAGCTTCGGCGCCGCCGCTGACAACGGAGGCCAGATGGAAAACGGCATCGGTATCCGTGCCCAGCAGCGCATCGATGGCTTTTTCGTCGTTCAGATCGCCCTGGACATATTTGAAACTCGAGTCGGCATCGGCCGGAAAAACCATATCGAAAAGGGTGATCTGGGAAATCGGCTGCTGCCGGCCTTCGGCGTCCGGCAGGCTGCCTTTTTTATGCAGCGCCTGGGCTAGCCGATAACCCAAAAAACCACCGCCGCCTGTGATTGCAACTTTCATGATGCTCTCCTTATCAATGGTCTTCTACAACATTGCCGCAACGCACGCGCCATCGGGCGCGTTCCGCATGTGGTAAAACGCAAGCGCGTTGTCGTGCCAGATCGCCTGGCGCGCGCGTGCATCGAGATGCGAAAGCGCCTGCGCCATCGCGCGCACTAGGTCAGGATAGCCGATGCGCAGTCCGGCGACCGGAAAATTACTGCCGAACATGCAGCGCTGCCAGCCGAAAATCGCCACGGCATCGCGGATGACAGGCAGGTTATCTTCCAGACGCCAGGGACGGTCGCGCAAACCGAGTTCGGAAAGACGAACATGCACATTGGGCAGCGCCGCCAGCGCCGCCATGCCTTGCCGCCAGGCAGCCAGGCCGCGCTCGCTGCGGTCCCACGGCAGCCCGGTATGCTCCAGGACGACCGGCAGCGTCGGAAAGTCGCGCAGCACGGCCGCCGCCTCTGCCAGATGCCAGAAAGGCACGCGCAAATCCCACGCCAGACCATGCGCCTGAAGCCGCGCCAGCGCTTGCGGCCAGCGTCCATCAGCCAGGGCGCCGGGACGATCGCGCACCTCCTCGCCAGGCGCACGCGATGTCGTCGGCTTGAAGCGGATCGAGCGCACCAGCGCACAGGCGGCCTGCTCAGCCAGACGCTCGTCGGCGTCCGGCGCCAGCAGGTCGACATAAGCGACGGCGGCCTGGGGCAGGCCGCTGCTACACGCCTGCTCCGCGACCCATTGCGTTTCCGCCAGCGCCTGGCTGCGCGCGCACTCGGCTTCGATATGCACGGTGGCGACGACGGGCAGGCTGCCCCAGGCGGCGCGCAGATCCGCGGGCAAAAAATTCCGGCAGAGCGGCCGATATTCACCCAGGATGAAGCTCGACGCATCGTAGGCATCGCCCAGCCACGGATACGAAATGCGCGCCAGATCCCACAGATGGTGATGCGAATCAACGATAGCCTCGGGCAAGGCCTCTTCCGGCAGGCGATCATTGGGCAGATCGGTCATGGCGTCCGCTCCGGAAAATCAGCGCGCGGCGGCATCGATCGCCTTGATCAGCGCGTCGCCGTGCTTATCGATGAACAGCTTGCGCGTTTCATCCTTGACGATGGCCTTGATGCTCTCAACATCCGGTTTTTCGTTGATTTCCATGCCCTGCTTGCGCAGTTCGGCCAGCGTCGCTGCCTCGTCCTTGGCGTTTAGATTCCGTTGAAAAATAGCCGCAGCCGCCGCTTCCTCCAGCAGAATTTTCTGATACTCCGGCTTGAGCGACTCGAATTTCTTTTTGTTCATGAACACGACCAGCGCCGTGTAGGCATGGCGCGTCAGCGAAAGATACTTCTGCACCTCGAACATCTTGGAGGAAAGCATCACGTTGGGCGGGTTCTCATGCCCGTCTACGGCCTTGGTCTCCAGCGCCGAAAATACCTCGGCATAAGGCATCGGCTGCGGCGCCGCGCCCAGTAGCTGGAATGCCTTGATGTGCGCCGGGTTCGGCGTCGTCCGCACTTTCAGCCCCTTGATGTCCTCGGCCTTGTTCACCGGGCGGCGGCTGTTGGCGAGCGAGCGAAAACCAACTTCCCAGAAAGCCAGCCCCTTGATCTGGAAATTACCCAGCTCATCCAGCAGCGATTTGCCGATGTCTCCATCCATCACCTTCGCCACATGCTGGGGATTCTCAAAAATATACGGGGTATCGAGCGCATTCAGGCGCGGCACGATGCCCGACAAAAACGGCGTGCCCGTCGCACCGATATCGACCGTGCCGCCGCGTACGCCGGAGACCATTGAAACATCGTTGCCCAGCTGGTTGTTCGGAAAAATCTGGATTTCAACGCCACCCTGCGTGCGTTCCTTGACCTTCTTGGCAAATTCGACGGCGGCGATGTGCTGCGAATCCGAAGTGTTATGCGAATGCGAAAAGCGCAGTTTGACTGGCGCTGCCTGACTCCAGGCGGGAGCCGTCAGCAAACCGAGCGAAACGGCAAAGAAGGCAAATGTCAGTCGTTTTTTCACGGCGATTTCTCCAAGGGTTTGAAACGTTCAGGTTGCGGGAATGCGGCGGCGAAATCAACGGCTCATTTCGGCGCCTTGGCGATGGCGGCAAAGAATTCCTTGGCGGTTTCCTCGCCGACAATTTTTTGATATTTGGCAACGACGCTCTGCAGTTTTTCACGCATGTGCTGCCGCTCGGCATCGCTGATCTCGTTGACCTGCATCCCTTCCTTGACCAGGGCGGCGCGCGCTTTGGCGTTCAGGTCGCGGCTCGCCTGGCGCTGGTACAGCGTCGCTTCGCGCGCGGCTTCCTGCATCAGCGCCTTGTCCGCATCACTCAGCCTGTCCCAGAATTTCTTCGAGGCGATCAGCACCTGGGCGTCGTAAGCGTGATAAGTCGTCGACAGGTATTTCTGCACCTCGTAAAACTTCTGTGCATAAACAACGGTGAAGGGATTTTCCTGGGCATCGACCGCCCGGGTTTCAAGCGCACCGAATAGCTCGTTGACCGGCATCGGTACGGCGTTCGCCCCCAGCCCGTTGAACAGATCGATGTACATGTTGTTCTGCATCGTGCGCACTTTCAGCCCGGCCATGTCTTCGGCCTTGACGATCGGACGCCGGCTGTTGGTGAAATTACGGAAGCCGTTTTCCCAGTAAGCCAGGCCGATTAAACCGCGCTCGGGCAGCTTCGCCAGAATGCGCTGACCGAACGGGCCATCGAACACGGCATCCGCCTGCTTTTCGCTGGCAAAGGAAAACGGCAGGCCGAAGACGCCGAATTCTTTGACCAGATTCGCCAGCGTCGCCGTAGACGGCGCGGTGAATTCCTGGGTGCCGCCACGCAGCGCCGCCTGCATCTGCTGATCACTGCCCAGCTGGGCGGAAGAATAGACCGTGATCTTGATGCGGCCCTTGCTCTTGGCGCCGACCAGCTCGGCGAATTTGCGCGCCCCCAGCGTCTGCGGATGCTCATCGGGCAGCGAGGTACCGAAACGGGCCTTGATTTCCTGCGCCATGGCTGCGCCCGCGACAAGACACGTACCTGCGGCAGCAACGAGCAGCGCACTGCGTAGCATCGTCATTCTCAGCATTCCCATGAAACCTCCTGTCGTCGTCAAAATTTCATTGAATCAATGCAACCCATACAAGTCCAGCGCGTTGTCGCAAAACAGCGCCAGCCGTTGCCGGGGAGAAAAGCGGCGGGTGAGCGTCTTGAAACCTTGCCAGATGTCCGCCAGCCGCGCAACCAGCGCGTCAACCGGATAATTGCTGGCGAACAGGCAGCGATCGACGCCGAAATCGGCGATCAGCGCGTCGACAACGGGCGCCTGCTGCGCCGGCGTCCACGGCGTAGCGCGCACGCCCAGCCCGGAAATCTTCACGCGGACATTGGCGCAGGAGGCCAGCGGCGCCATCGCCGCGCGCCACTGGCGCAAAGTTTCCGCATCACGAACCGCCGGCAGGCCGGCATGGTTGATGATGATCGTCGTCGCCGGGAAATCGCGCGCCAGCTCGGCCGCTTCCGCCATATGCCACCAAGGCGCCTGCAATTCAAACATCAGGCCGTAGCGCGCCAGCAATGCGTATCCGCGGCGCCATGCCGGGCAGCGCATCGAGCCGGGCACGTGCCAGCGGCTGGAATATTCCTCCCGCCGGGCACTGCGCGGTTTGTGGCGGACGCTCGGTACAAACCCGCGCAGTGGTGGCTCCGTGTAGGCATGCATCAGGCTTTCGGCGTCATCACGGTCGAGCCAGATTTGTGCCGCCAACGCCTGCGGCTTTCCGCATCGCTGCGCCAGCGAGAACATCCAGCGGGCCTCGCCGAGCGGGTCGTCCGGCGACCATTCGCCTTCCATCGTCACATGCCGCAGCACGCGGTGGATGCCGCACGCCTGCGCGTAATCCTCGGGCAGAAAATTCCTGCAGATGGCCGCGTAATCGCCGTAGCGGAACGGGATGCGCGGCGTCTGCGTCAGCCAGGGATGGGGATTGCGCAGATCCCAGAAATGATGGTGCGCGTCGACGATCGGTAAGCGATCTTCGTCGCCGGAAGATAGAAACTCTCGCCGAGCCTCGGCCAGATCCGGAAGCAGGTCGCTCCGCGTCTCCACGATTCTCCCTCCCTGGTTTGCAGTATGTGCCCGCTCGTTCAGGTCACCGCAGCTGACTTTCCCTTATTGCATGGCATTGCACTTGATGCTTTGGCACAGCATTGATGGACAGCTCGGGCGCAGACGCCGCCAAACAAAAATCCGGCGGTCATCTGCCCCTTTTCATCATTTCGTCATTCCATCATTCCACGGCTTATTTTGGATGCACCATCTCTTCGGGCTTGACCAGCACGTCAAACTCTTCGCCAGAAAGCAGGCCCAGCTCGATGGCGGTCTCGCGCAGTGATTTGGCGTTCTGGTACGCGGTTTTTGCCACTTTCGCCGCGTTTTCATAGCCAATCTTGCGGTTCAGCGCGGTAACCAGCATCAGCGAGTGATGCAGGAAGTAGTCGATCCGCTCCGGCACGGGTTCGATGCCGGCGGCGCAGTTCTCGTTAAAGCTGTTGCAGGCATCGCCAAGCAGGCGGATCGATTGCAGCAGGTTATAAACGATGACCGGCATATAGACGTTCAGCTCGAAATTGCCGGAAGCGCCCGATAGGTTGATGGTGACGTCGTTGCCGAAGACCTGGCAGCAAACCATCGACAGCGCTTCACACTGGGTCGGGTTGACCTTGCCCGGCATGATGGACGAACCCGGTTCATTTTCCGGAATCTTGATTTCGCCGAGGCCGCAGCGCGGGCCGGACGCGAGCCAGCGCACGTCGTTGGCGATTTTGTTGAGGCTGGCGGCGAGTGTTTTCAGCGCGCCGGAAGCGAAGACGGCAGCATCGCGGCCGCCGAGCGCTTCAAACTTGTTCGGCGCGGTGACGAACGGCAGGCCGGAGAGGTCGGCGAGTTGTTTCGCGACTTTGACGGCGTAGTCAGGGTGGCTATTGAGGCCGGTGCCGACCGCCGTGCCGCCGAGCGGCAGTTCGTAGAGACCTTGCAGCGCGTCTTGCAGGCGGGTGAGGCCGTGGTCAAGCTGGCTGACGTAGCCGGAGAATTCCTGCCCGAGGGTCAGCGGCGTGGCGTCTTGCAGGTGGGTGCGGCCGATTTTGACGATGCCGGCGAAGGCTTTCGCCTTGCCATCGAGCGTATCGCGCAATGCTTTCACGGCCGGAATGAGCAGGCGGTTGATTTCCTGCGCGGCGGCAACGTGAATGGCGGCCGGAAAAACGTCATTCGTCGATTGCGCGTGATTAACATGGTCGTTCGGATGCACCGGCTTGTAAGCGGCAAAGCCGGTGCCGGCCAGCTCATTGGCGCGGTTGGCCAACACCTCGTTCATATTCATGTTCGACTGCGTGCCGGAGCCGGTCTGCCAGACGACAAGCGGGAATTGCGCATCCAGCTTGCCGGCGAGCACGTCATCGGCGGCGCGAACGATCAAATCCGCCTGTTCCGGCTGGATGCGACCCAGCCCGGCGTTGGTCTGCGCGGCGGCTTTCTTGATCAGCGCCAGCGCATAAATCAGCGGCTTGGGCAGCGTTTCGCCGCCAATCTTGAAATTCTCGACGCTGCGCTGAGTCTGTGCGCCCCAGTAAGCCTCGGAAGGCACTTGAACTTCACCCATCGTGTCGTGCTCGGTACGGGTACTCATGACGCTCTCCTTGTGATGACAATGTGAAGGATAAAACCGCAGCGCAGTATAAGCAGGGCGCAGGCGGGACGCCAGTGTCAGGCGCTTGACGGATTACTTCGATGACTTTGACTGCCTCGCAGATCCCGCTGCGTCGACTTCCGCTGCGGCCATCCGGCGGGCACGGATGGGATCACGCCCCTGCCGGATGTAATTCTGCGTGCGCACATTGACGCGCTCCGCCAGCTCGCGGTCATAGCGCGGATGCTTGGGATCGAGCTGCGGGTAGCGCGCCTGCGTTTCGGCGACCACCGCGTCGAACCGCTCTTTTCTGATCTGCATCGACCGTTCCGCCGCCTCGGCGACAAGCTTCTGGCGCGCCGCCTGGCCGGCCGTCTGCTGTCCAGAGAGCGATGCGTCCTGTGAGTACATAGCCTGCCGCATTTCGACACTGCGTTCATAAAACACCCCAGGCAGCGACAAGATAATAAACAAAAGGAGGTAGCCCAGGCAGCCCATCCAGCTGGCGCCGCCATCCTCACGCAGTTGCGCCAGCGCCTGCCGGCACGGATAGAGCAGCACCTTTCTGATGCGTTGGCGCGCATGTTCAAAGTAGATGCGGTCAGCGAAGAATCCTATGGGAATAGCGATAGCCGTCCAGAGCTTGTCACTGATGAGGAAACCAAATTTCAATTCGGCGAAGATCTGAATCCAGTCAAAGAGCACCGCCGCCGCGATAGCGATCAGCATGTAGCGCGACATACGCCGATACGCCAGCCATAGGATGCCGCCAAAGAACCCGCCCAAATTGAAACGCCACCCTCCGGCGGCGGCAGGGTCATTGTGAAAACGCTTGAAGGCCGACAGATAACGGCGCATCGCTCTTTCGCGGTGAAACGCCCAGCTTTCGCCCAGCAGCAGGCGCCAGACCAGCGTCAAGATCAGGGCAGCCAAACCGCCGATAAACAGCCAACCGCCTCGGGGAAACAGGAAGCTGACGAGCAACAGAACAAACGCCAGAACATAGCCGGAAAGGCTCTTTTTAAACCGCGCCAGATGTTTTTGATACGTCGCTTCATCCATGCGCGCATCCGCAGACCGGCCGCCGATCACCGCCACATAGTAAGGCTTGATCTGCGACCATTCCGCCAGCTCAATCGCCTCGGGCAGCTCCGTAGCTGACGACCGCGAATAACGCAGCCGGTCGCTCGCGCCATTCTGCGGATTTTCGGCGCTCTGGCTGTGCTGGCGGCGCTTTTGCTGCGTATATTCGGCAACCGCCCTGACGACACTGTCGGGGCAGCCCAGACTTTCCAGTATTTTCAGGCGCTGACCGCCGCGATAACCTTTGCGCTTGAGTTCGGCCGACAAGGCCAGCATCTGTTCAAAGAACAGGCGCGCCGCCTCCGATTCCTTCAATCCCGTGCTGAAAGCGAGCACCTTGTCTGCGCGCCGGCCCACGCCGCGCGCGCCGGCTGCGCCGGAAATTTGTCCTGTCGCCCGCCAGACATCGTATTCCGCGCGCTGCGCCGGATCAGACAGCGTTTTATACGCCGCACCGATTCTCCGGAAGCGTTCCTCCGCCTCGGCCAGGCCTTCTCCCGCATGACGCGAGGGGTGCCAGCGCATCGCCTCGCGGCGATAGGCATTCCGAATTCCAGTCGCGTCCGCATCCGGCGGGACGCCGAGGATTTCGTACCAGTTTTGTGATGCCGCATCGGCCACATCGTCCTCCCTTTTTTCACCTGATTATCCTCGTGAATTTATGCAAGATCAATTGGACGAGGGCATGCGAACGCCCGCCACGCGCTTTTCGGCACGAGGCAGCTCGCCAGTCCTTATATTTAGTGCATCTCCGAGTATTGAGAGCGTCTAAAGAGGGCGGCTCTGAACCCCTTATAAACAGGGCATCTCCGAGCACCCTACCCGCCAGCCCTTTATTTATAAGGGTTCCAGATGTGCCTGCCCGGAAACGCCTAATCCACGCGGGCTTCAGAGGGATGCCCTGATTCCATTACATAGCGGCTCGACTTTGCCAAAGACAAGGCGGCGAGCCGCAGGCAGTACGAGTAGTACGGCAAGG
>CALAIL010000021.1 GCA_937923255.1 uncultured Propionivibrio sp.
GCCCCGAACCCCGCGTAAAACGGGCGTTTCCGGAGGGGCTGCCCGCCAGCCCAGTATTTACGGGGGTTTCCAGCCTACATGCCGGCAAATGCCCGGTTGACAAGGGCTACAGAAGCGGCTCGGCCGCTTTATGCACGGCAATGATCTCATCCACCGAGCCATTGCCCCCATCTCTACGCGCCACACTGTCCGCGATTCACGGCGCTCCGCCCGCGGGTTTAACGCTCCCGTTTTCCAGACAACAGGCCGCCGACGGCAGCCCCCGGCCGGTTTTTCTACAATGCTCCGATTTTTCTCTGATTGGCGCGCAGTCGGGCGATTTCATCCTGCAAATCCAGAACCAGCGCCGCCAGTTCGGGCAATGCATCAAAATCGCGTTCCAGCGCCAGCAGCCGATGCACACGGCGAATTTCGCTGCCGCTAAAGCGCCAGGCGGCCGGGTTTTCACCGCTCGCCGGCAGCACGCCCGCCTGCACATGCAGCGCAATCCATTCGGCGGATACACCGCAGATCGCGGCAAATTCGGCGCTCTCTATCATCTGCTCGTCAATAATCACGGCAGAACAAATCTCCTGATGGTTCATCGTGCTTGACTCCCGTTTGTCTGGCCATCGTCGCTTCCCCAGCCTGCGCGGGGGTTGAACGGTAATTCGCGTGCCATCGTTTCATACAGGGATTTTGCCTGTGCGCTATCGGCTTCAGGCAGCATGATCTGCAAATTCAGATAAAGATCCCCCGCCGGCTTGCCCGGAATGCCTTTGCCGGAAACCTTCATTACGCGGCCGCTTTGCGCGCCGGGCGGGATCCGTACATTCACTTTTTGTCCAGCAGGCAGCGGGATGGTGATCGTTGCGCCCAGCGCCGCTTCCCAGGGCGCGAGCGGCAGGTCGAGGTGCACATCGCGGCCATTGACGCGGAAACGCGCATGCGGGTTGAAATTCACTTCAAGGTAAAGATCGCCCGCCGGCCCGCCACCAACGCCCGGCGACCCCTGACCCGCCAGCCGGATCATCTGGCCTGCGCGCACGCCCGCCGGAATTTTGACGTTGAGCGTCCGTTCCGCCAGCACGACGCGCCCATCGGCATCCCGCTGCGGCATACGCAGGGTCAGCTGGCGCGTACTGCCCGCCCAGGCATCGTCGAGGTCGATGACGATGCGCGCATGGTGGTCTTCGCCGCGCCCACCAAACCCGCGCGCAGCGCGCTGTCCCGCCTGACGCCCTGCCCGGCCGAACATCTGCGCGAAGAATTCGCTGAAATCGGCGGCTTCGCCAGAAGCACCGCCCATCCCGGAAAACTCGAAACCCGTGTCCCAGCCGGGCGGCGGACGAAAATCCTGCCCGGCCTGCCGGCTTTGTCCGAGGCTGTCGTAAGCGGCGCGTTTTTCAGGGTCGGAGAGCACGGCATAGGCTTCATTCACCTCCTTCATGCGCGCTTCGGCATCGGCTTCCTTGGAAACATCCGGGTGATACTTGCGCGCCAGCCGGCGATAACTCTTGCGGATTTCATCCTCCGTCGCCGTCCGCGCCACACCCAGCGTCTGATAGTAATCCTTGAACTCCATGAATTTCTCCCCACACACGGGAAATCGAATCGTTAAAAATACGTATCCGTGCCGCATGCCGCTCGGCCTGCAAACACATCGCGGCATCCGCGCGCTGCGTGCTTGACGGCTCCGCGTCTCGGTACGGAATTGCCTACCGGAGAATGATATACCCGCAGCCTTAATATGGCGTCGTTCAGGCCGATTGATGATCGATGCGCGGCCAGGCCCGCTAGCATTGGCAAGGGTTTCACCTTGCCGCGCACATTATGCTGCCCGCTGCCCGCCAAGCTGCCGCCTGGCACGGAACGCATAGAGTCAAATATCTAAAAATCGTCACCGCGTTGCGCCGCCTGGCCGTACGCCTTGTCCTGTCTACGGCGGCCCAGAAGTCCGCATCCTTTGGACGTTTCAGATAGGGCGGCGCTGAATCCCGCGCCAATTGGGCGTTTGCCGGCAGGCAGTCTGGAGGTGCCCGTAAATAGTGGGCTTGCGGATAGGCCACCCGGAAACCCGCGTAAACACTGGGCTGGCGAGCAGCCCCTCCGGAAATGCCCGTTTTACGCGGGGTTCCGGGCAGGCCGTCAGCGGCTGTATGGGTCAGGCGCGAGCCTGTCGGCCGCAGCGGAGCGGAATGATCCGTCGGCCTATACTCCGCGTCTTTTGGGCGTTCCAGCCGAGCCGCTTCCGTAACCCTTGTCAATTGGGCATTTGCCGGTAGGCAGGCTGGGATCCCCCGTAAATAGTGGGCTTGCGGATAGGCCATCCGGAAACCCGCGTAAACACTGGGCTGACGGTCAGCCCTTCCGGAAATGCCCGTTTTACGCGGGGTTCGGGCCTGCGCTCCGTCACTGCCGGCGCCTGCCTGCAGTGCGCGTTAAGCGCGACGGGTTGAACATCTGCGGCGGCGCGCCTTGCTGAGCTTTTTTATCTATTCAACCCTCTTCACCAGGCATACGAAAAAGCCCTCCGGAAAATCCGGAGGGCTGGGTGAAAACCGCCTACTTACAGGGCTATCCAGGCGCGCTACTTCGCATCACGAAGCGCGTCGATCGCCTTGATGATGTCTTCGCCGCCAAACTTGTCGGTGAAGGTCTTGCGCCCCGGTTTGGTGACTTCGAGGAAAGGCGCGGGATCCACCGTTTCAATGACCTGCATGCCGGCCTTTTTAACATCGGCAACGATTTTCGCCATGTTGTCGTTATTGAGCTGACGCTGGTATTGCCCGGCCTCGCGGGCCGCTTCGATGATCGCCTTCTGGTTTTCGGGCGATAGCGAGTCAAACTTCTTCTTGTTCATCACGACGATCAGCGGGCTGTAGGCATGGTTGGTCAGACTCAGGTGCTTTTGCACTTCGTAGAGTTTGGCTGACCAGAGTACGCCCAGCGGGTGTTCCTGCGCATCGACGGTTTTCATTTCCAGCGCCGTGTACAGCTCGGCCACCGGCATCGGCACCGGATTGGCGCCCATGAGCTTGAACGCTTCGATATGCGCCGGACTGCCCGTCGTGCGCACTTTCAGACCTTTGACATCCGCGGGAGTTTTGACGGCATGCTTGTTGTTGGTCAGCTCGCGCCAGCCATTGTCCCAATAGGCCAGACCTTTCATGTCGAAAGCTTCCATCTTGTCGAGGAGATCCTGGCCAATTTTGCCGTCCAGCGTGCGGTAGGCGTGTGCCGTGTCCTTGAAGATGAAGGGAATGTCGAGCACGCCCAATAGCGGCACAAGGCCGCTGTAATTGCCTGAGCCGGAGACGATCATGTCAATGGTACCGCCGCGCACGCCGCTGATTGCCGCGTCAAACTTGCCGAGCGAGCTGTCGGGAAAGACCTTCAGGTCGAGCGCGCCCTTGGTCTTGGCTTTGAGCAGTTCATTGAATTTCTGGCCGGCTTTGAACTGGGTGTCGGCACGCGGCGCTTCGGAAGCAAAGCGCAGTGTTTCGGCCTGCGCCGCTCCCAGCGCACCGGCAAAGAGCGCGGTGGACATCAGTGAAACAAGGGCGAGTTTCTTCAGTTTCATAAAGGATCCTCCTGGTAAAAAATGGTGATGCACACATTACGCATATACCGGCTCAAACCGGCCGGCCAAACATGCGACCGCATGTCAATCAGGCGCTCATGAAATCCACCGCAGCGGAGCCAAGATTAGCTGCGGGAATATGGTCATCAGCACCAGTAATCCAAGCATGCTCAAAAGATAAGGCAGCACGCCCTTGACGCACTCTTCAAACGGCAGACGGGAAACGCCGGCAATGACATTCAGCACATTGCCAACCGGCGGCGTAATCAACCCGATCGAGCAGTTCAGGATGAACAGCACGCCGAAATAGACGGGGTCGATTCCCGCATCGACGATCAGCGGCATCAGCACCGGCACGAGGATCAGCACGGTGGGCGTCAAATCCATCACCATACCGACCACCATAATGAACACCATAATCGCCAGCATCAGCAGCACCGGCGAACCGACCAGCGGCTGCATCATCGCAACGACCATGTCCGGCAATTCAGCCAGCGTAATGAGGAAAGCGGAAATCGCCGAGGCCGCCACCAGCAGCATCACGACCGCCGTCGTTTCGGCCGCAGAAAACAACACTTCGAACAGATCGCTGAACTTCATTTCCCGGTAAATGAAAAGCGCGATAAACAAAGCATAGATCGCGGCGATGGCGCCCGCTTCCGTCGGCGTGAACATCCCGCTGCGGAAACCGCCCACAATGAGTACGGGCAGCATCAGCGCCCAAAGGCCTTCCTTGACCGAACGCCAGACTTCGCTCGAAGCGCTTTTCTCACTCACCGCCGTCCCGACCGCACGCGACTGCCACCACCAGACGAACGAAAGCACCGCCCCCATCAGAATCCCCGGAGCAATGCCGGCAAGAAAGAGCTTGGAAATCGAAACGCCGCTCGCCACGCCAAAAATAATGAACGGAATCGAAGGCGGAATAATCGGCGCGATGATGCCGCCTGTTGCGATCAACCCGGCCGATCGACCGGGCGCATAACCGACCTTTGCCATCATCGGCAGCAGCACCATCCCCAGCGCCGCGGTATCGGCGGCGGCCGAACCGGAAAGGCTGGCCATCAAAACCGAAGCGATGATCGCCACATACCCCAGTCCGCCCCGCTTATGGCCTACCAGTTTGAGCGGCAGATCGACGATGCGCTTGGAAATGCCACCCGCGTTCATCACTTCGCCTGCAAGCACAAAGAACGGGATGGCAAGCAGCGGAAAGCTGTCGGCGCCATGGATCAGGTTCTGCGCCATGATCTGGATATCGAACATATCCAGATGCACCATCAACGCCAGGCCGCATAACAAAAGAGAGAAAGCGACGGGAACACCGATGATGATGCAGCCTAAGAGACTGGCCAGAAAAATAAAAACCGTCATGGGGCCGCCCCTTCTTCAACATGTGTCGTCATATTTCGCCACAAGCGGACGAGCAGTGCGATGCCGACACACACACTGAAGGGGATTCCGGAAAAATACAGCACGCTGGCGGGAATACCGCTGACCGGAAGGTAATTGGCCGTATTGAGCAGCGTCAAACGCCAGCAACCGACGGCGATCATTATGCAGCAGGCGAGCATGCCCACATTCCCCGCAATTGAAACCAGACGTTTGAGCGTCGGGGGAAAACGGTTCAGAAAAGTATCTACGCGCACATGCCGCCCCCGGACAAAGGCGGAAATAGCCCCCAGAAAAGTTAGCCAGACAAAGAGGTAGCGGCCGATTTCTTCCGTCATCGTCAGGTTCGAATTGAACCCGTAGCGCAGAACGACGTTCAGGAAAACGAGTATCGTCATGGCCGCAATGATGAGTACCATGATCCAGCGCAACAGCCGCTCGGCGGCATTTAATATCGGCATATCCATTACTCCATTCCGTGCAACGTATCGAATGCCGGTAAATATGCGGCTAAGCAGCAAGCCCCATTCCGGCATTCGACGATAGCGCGCAGCCTGGTACCGCTACGGGCGTTTTCCTGAAACACAGTCCGACGGCCGCGCCCTGACCGGACGCGGCGGCGGCATTCATGCAAACGACAACTGAACCTTCAATTGTGTCGAACGGTCACGCGCGATCTGGAAGGCTTCGGCAATCCGTTCCATCGGCAGCGTTTGGGTAATGATCGGCTTGACATCGATGCGCCGTTCACGGATCAAGGCAGCCGCCACCGCGTACTCTTTGTGGAAGCGTTGCGAGCCAACCAGCCGAATCTCCTTGCCGACCAGAGCATTGACAGGCAGATCCGCGCCGCCCGAAATACCGACCTGGACGATCGTACCGCGCGGACGAACCACTGGGAAAGCCTGCTTGAGCACGGCGCCAACGCCCGTGCATTCAAAGGCCACGTCAAAATAGCCCTTTTCGGCCGCGTAATCGTGCATCAGCCGATCCGGCTCTTTGGCCGAATTGATCACCGCTGTCGCGCCCATTGCCAGCGCCGCATTGAGCGGGGCTTGCGAAATATCCATGGCAATGATTTCCTGCGCACCCGCAACGCGCGCCGCCCCAATGAGCAGTGCGCCGATCGGCCCCGCTCCCGTCACCAGTATGCGCCGCCCCATCAGGTTTCCGGCCTGATTGAGCGCATGGACGCAAACGGCCAGCGGCTCGGCGCAAGCGGCTTCACCGAGAGAAACCTGATCCCCGACCAGTTCGCACTGATAGTCTTCGGCGACCAGACGATCGCGAAAGGCGCCGTCCGTATGGGGCGTCAGCATGGCGCTGCCAAAAAAGCGCATGTTCAGGCAATGCTGCTGTTCGCCGGACAAGCAGAATTTGCAGGTATTGCAGGGACGGCTTGGGCTGAGGGCGACGCGATCGCCCGGACGCACGCGCGTTACCTTATCGCCCACGGCTTCTACCGTACCAGCGACTTCATGACCGAGGATGATCGGCGCCGTCACGCGAATAGTGCCGATGCCGCCTTCCCAATAGTAGTGAATATCGGAGCCGCAAATGCCTCCAGCTCCCACCCTGACAAGCACCTGGTGCGGCCCCACATCGCCGACCGGTCGGGTTTCAATACGCACATCTTCTTGTTTGTAAAGCACACACGCGCGTGTTTCCATGTTTTTCCCCATTAAAAAGTCAAACCAACTATCCAGAATCTAGAGCAATTTGATTTTTTCCCAGACGGCATCGTCAATAGGAATGCCGTTCGCCCTATTGGCGCGCCGTATCGCCAATGAACTCTCGCCGGGATAACGCACCGGCTGCGCCGGGTCGACAGGCGTTGAACCATGCAGGTCATCGAGCACGGCTTTGACCGCCGACGACAGAAAATCATCGCCCGCGATCCGCATCGCATCCATCGCAATAAAGACTTGCGACATGCCATATTCTTCGCCAAGCTGGCCGACGCCGACGGTTGGGCGCCCGCCCGACAGTACGGCGGCCACCAGATCCAGCACGATGGACAGCGCCGACCCTTTCCAATAACCGATCGGCAGTACGCGCCAGGTCTTGGCGATTTCAGCGGGGTCACAGGAAAGCTGGCCTTGTGCGTCGTACCCCCCGGGCACGGGCAACAACTGGCCCTTCATCGCCTTGCTTTCCATCTGGCCATAGGAAAACTGCGCCATCGCCATATCGACAACGATATGGCCGTCCTTATGCGGCACAGCCATCACAAAAGGGTTATTGCCGATGCGTCGATCCATGGCCCCCCAGGCCGGCATATTCGGCTGCGTGTTGGTCCAGCAGATGCCGATGCATCCCGCTTCAGCCGCCTGCCAGCCATAACTGCCGCCACGCAGCCAATGGTTGGTATTCGCCAGACCAACGCCGCCGATACCGTGCATGCGCGCCAGTTCGATGGCACGATCCATCGACAATTTGGCATTGACATTGCCCAGGCCGAGGTGGCCATCCCAACGCTCGAAAGCGCCCAGACTTTCCACCTTCGCCGGCTTGGCGTTGAGCTTGATATAGCCTTTGTCGATATATTCGACAACACGCGGGAAACGGTTGACGCCGTGCGAATACACGCCATCGCACGTCGTTTCCGCCATCAGCTGCGCCGACAGGTCGGCAGTCGCCTCATCACAGCCTTTTTTGACCAGAACGCGCTTGAACTCGTTTTTCAGCGTTTCAAAGCTAACCCGCGGCATTTGGTTTCCCTCCTGGTTGATACATTTGATCCGGCCACGCTGCCGCATCGGATATTACCTCACCTGCCCGCCTCCCGACACGCTCATGCAAGCCGCACGTTCAACAGTCAACGCCGTCGTTCAATAGCCGTTCTGTCGGCGATACGCTTTCAGCACCTCATCAGCGACCCAAGTCGAACGTACAGCGCTTTCGACATCGCCCGGACACGTGGCCTCGCCATTGAGATCATCGACGATGCTCTGAATGAACGGCTGCTGTACGTGCTGCGGATTGGGAATATCGGCCTCGACGCAGCCTTCGGCCGTAATCAGTTTGAGCGGCTTGTCGGAAAAAAACTCAAATACGATGCGCCCGCGCGTGCCAACGATCTCCACATTGTCTTCACCATGATCGCAGACGTAGCACCACGAGCCATAGCCCTGCACACCGCTGGCATGGCGCCAAACCGCCGTCACCGTATCCTCGACATCGTATAGGCCGGCATGATTGCCGGCGATACCGTGCACTTCCTCAATAGCGCCAAACAGGAAATCAAAAATATCGAGTTCATGAATCCCCATATCGAGAAATTTACCGCCGCCGGCAATCTCCGGTTTCAGCCGCCATGGCAATGTAGCGCGCGCGAGATCTTCCGGCGCGGGCTTCTGGTGTTGCACGGCGCGTATGCATAGGGGTTGGCCGATTGCACCACTGTCGATCCATGCCTTGACTTTCAGGAAACGCGGCATGGCACGACGATAAAACGCAACGAACAGGCGCACGCCTTGTTGAGCGCAAATATCGACAATTTCGCGGCACTCTCCGAAACGCATCGCCATCGGTTTTTCAACATAAACGTGCTTGCCCGCCCGTGCCGCCTGCAAGGCCAGGGGTTTATGCGAAGACGGCGGCGTGGCGACATAAACGGCGTCGATCTCCGGGTTGGCCAACAGCGCCTCTGTTGATGCATAAGCATTCGGCACGCCATGCCGCTGTGCAAACGACTGCGTCATCGCCATGTCAGCGCTGGTCACGCCCAGCAGCGCCGAATTTTTTGATTTATAAAACCCAGGCCCGCTCTTGACTTCAGCCACAGCGCCGCAACCAATCATCCCCCAGCGAATCACGGACATATCAGCCTCCCGCCAGCAGCGAAACCTTGACTTTTATGACAACCTTGCGGATTGCTTCAGGCTGGTCAGCGGCACAACCGGGACGATGCACATCGCTCGGCATAAAAATGGCAAAACAGCCCGGCATCATGGACAACGTCGATTCATTTTCCACACCGGAATAGAACAGAAGATCACGCTCGGCAAGAAAGTTCTCGGCAACCGTATTTTTACCGCTATCGGGCACTACGCCGATATTTTCTCGACCGGACACCAGAAACTGCACATCGATATACTGCCGATGCACCTCAGGCCGTGTTTCGCAGAAAATCTTGGTCGTCATATCGATGACCTGTACGTAGATATCTTTGCCCTGCAGATCGTAATTACCCGCGGGCAGGCGGGTGAAATCGGTCTTTTTCAAGTGCTCAATGGCGAGCTTCAAAGGCTGCGGGAGCCAGGAAAAAGTTTTCTCAAAATCATTGATGTGTCCAAAAATCATGAGCTTCTCCTTGATGTACAACAGCCTTCATGATTAACGACGGTTCGTTTTCGGCACAGCCTATCGGCGCAAGCGCTCAACCACCATCTCGCCCGACACCCAGATGCCTTGGCCTCAATATGTTGTACGCGCTAGCGTACTGTATGGACTGCGGAGCCGCCCTCTTATCGGCACCTAAGGGAAGAATATTAATGCCGCTTGTAGATGTCAAGGTAAGGGAAATCGCATTTCCACCGCCTATTTTATTGAAGAATAATCAACGGTAAATTTCACCGCTCAGTTCACATCTGTGCCCGTGCAACAACGCTTTTTCGAGCCAATCGACACCATTGACGCGGCAACCACAGCACGCGTATGTGCATTCAGCGGAACGTGATTCATTTTTAGGGCGCCATACGGTTTCAAAATCACGGAAACAATGCCAAACCATATTCATTGAATACGGATTTGTCTTATAATGAGCGATCGTTATAATTTTTCGATTTTTTAGGCTGGAATAAAATCTTATGATCGTGATTCGTCTTGCTCGCGGGGGGGCTAAAAAGCGCCCTTTCTATAGTGTTGTCGTCGCTGATTCACGCGCACGTCGTGATGGTCGTTTTATTGAGCGCATTGGTTTCTATAACCCGGTTGCCGCAGAAAATGAGGAATCATTGCGCATTTCGGCGGATCGACTGAACCATTGGCGTCAGCACGGCGCTCAATTGTCAATGACCGTCACTCGTCTTGCCAAACAGGCCGGCGTGCAGATCGCCTAAGTATTTCTGAAGCAACAACAATCCGTGTCTGTCGAAGTCTCAGCGCCACGGATGGTCGTCCTTGGGAAAATCGTTGCGCCCTACGGCGTGCGCGGAGCCGTCAAGGTTTTTCCATTTGCCGACGACCCTTTGGCGTGGGGCAGATTACCACGGTGGTGGCTGAAGCTTGAAAATAACGCCGCAGAATGCTGGCAACCGATCGAAGTGCGTCGTTGCAGGCGGCAGAAAGAGTTCCTGGTCGTAGAATTAGGCGCCCTGCAGGATCGTGATGCTGCTGAAGCCTTGCGGGGAAGTTTGATCGGTGTGCCTCGTGAAGCCTTACCACCAACCGGACAGGGAGAATATTACTGGGCTGACCTGATTGGTCTTGAAGTGGTCAATACACGGAACCAAATATTAGGCCGTGTACTGGGTTTGATCGAAACGCCCGGAAACGCCGTATTGCGTGTCGGTAAAAGCGAAGATGACACAGAGCAAGAGCGTCTGTTACCGTTTGTCGAATCGGTTGTTTTGGATGTTGATTTATCGACGCAGCGACTTTGCGTCAATTGGGAAATAGATTGGTAACACTGACTGACGCGGCAACTGTACCGGAAATGCTGGTTGCTGATGTAATCACGCTGTTTCCCGAGATGTTTGTTGCCGTGACTCAATCGGGCGTGACACGAAGGGCACTGGAGGAGGGGCGCTGGGATATCTGTTTTTGGAATCCACGCGAATTTGTCAAGGATACGCATCGTACGATCGATGATCGCCCCTACGGCGGCGGCCCGGGCATGGTCATGATGGCAGCCCCCCTGGAATCGGCCATTACGGCAGCCAGGACGCGCCAACAGGCAGCAGGCATTGGTACAAGCAGGGTTATAGTACTTTCGCCGCAGGGCGGCCCATTGACGCACCAGCGCGTCATGACATTTGTCCAGAATGTCGGCAAGGAAGGCTTGATTATTCTTTGCGGTCGTTATGAAGGCATTGACGAGCGTCTGATTGAACGTTGCGTCGACGAGGAAATTTCGATTGGGGATTTCGTGCTCTCGGGCGGTGAAATTCCGGCGATGGCACTGCTCGATGCCATTGTCAGGCAATTGCCGGGCGTATTGAACGATACGGCTTCGGCACAGGAAGATTCGTTTGTCGCGGGTTTGCTGGATTGCCCGCACTATACACGGCCAGAAGAATACAATGGCCAGCGCGTGCCGGATGTATTATTGTCCGGTCACCATGAGCAGATTCGCCGCTGGCGCCTGATGCAGGCGCTAGGACGAACATGGCAGCGGCGTCCCGACTTAATGACGGGACGCAGGTTGTCGAAAGAGGAAACGCAACTCCTTGCGCTGTATAAGGAGCAATGCGGTCAGTTAACTAAAAAAGGAGCATGAAAAATGAATCTGATAGCACAACTAGAACAAGAGGAAATTGCCCGCCTGGGAAAAACAATTCCTGAATTTGCACCGGGTGACACGGTCATCGTTAAGGTCAAGGTAAAAGAAGGCAACCGCGAGCGTTTGCAAGCCTACGAGGGCGTCGTCATCGCCAAACGCAACCGCGGCCTGAATTCCAGCTTCATTGTCCGCAAAATTTCATCTGGTGAAGGCGTTGAAAGAACGTTTCAGACCTATTCACCGCTCGTAGCGGCAATTGAAGTCAAGCGGCGCGGTGATGTGCGTCGGGCCAAACTGTATTATCTGCGCGAGCGCTCCGGCAAATCGGCGCGGATCAAGGAAAAACTGGTCCGCAAGCAAAAACCCACCCCTGCGCCGTCGGCAGAATAAGCCTCAGCGTTATCTGCCGGCCTGTAGTCCAGACAAGCACAAAAGGCTGCGCGATCAACGCGCAGCCTTTTTTATGGGTGTTAGAGTTCCTCAACGCACTGCTTGCATCAACGCCAAGACAAGAAGCGGGATGGCCTTACCCAATGGCGTGGAGGAATTAGTAGGGACGCAGGTGGTCTGTGAAGTGACGATGATGCATGCAAAGCATCTGCCCGCCAGCCCTTGTATTTAGCGCATCCTCAAAGGAACGCTCTGAAGCCCTTATAAACAGGGCGTTTCAGAAAGGGCTGCCTGAAAACCCTTGTATTTAGGGCATCTCCGGGCACGCTGCCCGGAACGCCTTTATCCACGCGGGTTTCCGGGGTGCCCTTTCCAATAAAAATGCTCGATGATCGAAGATCAGCCTTATTTTCTTTATCATGATGCCCCTTATTTCTCGCCTTGGCTGGCAAGGGCCTTCTTAATTTTCTGGTCGGTTTTGTACTGACCCAGCGCATAGACCGACCAGATAGCAGCCGGTATCCACCCGATAAGCGTCAGTTGCAAGAGCAGACAAACGATGCCGGCAATCGGCCTACCGATGGTAAAGAATTGTAGCCAAGGCAGCAAAATAGCAAGAATCAGGCGCATACGCACTCCTTCGTTTGTGTAAATGACAGCGCGATTATACGCGGCCTCACTCACACTGTATTTCCTGAGAGGCAGCCGCAAGCCCGCGCCGGCCGGGCATCTCAGCGTGGGTGCCTGGAAACCCTTATATTTAGGGCATCTCCGGGCACCCTACCCGGAATGCCTTTATCTACGCGGGGTTCAGAACCCTCCATCGGAGACGCCGAATCCGCGCGTCAACATAACGATCCAGCGATAGTTCCGGCGGCAAAAAATGAAAAAGCCGCGCGATGGCGGCTTGCTTTTCATTCACGGAGCTTTTTGAATAATCCGTGCAATCAGGTTTTCTGGTGCCGCTGGGCGGGATCGAACTGCCGACCTTCGCATTACGAATGCGCTGCTCTACCAGCTGAGCTACAGCGGCGATCCGTCAAACCTGACAAACGTGAGCGGCGGATTATATCAGTCCCGGCGTATGATGCAAACCCGATCCAGAAAATCTTCCAGCTGCTTACGCCCTCGCTACAAGTCTTTGCGTTGCAGATAATCTTCCAGCAGCGCCCGTACATCATGGCGCAGCAGAAACAGGGCGATCAGGTTGGGAATGACCATAAAACCATTAAACATATCCGAAAGATTCCATACCAGATCGACCTTGCCCAGCGCACCCAGCACAACGGCCACCAAAACCAGCAGGCGGTAAACATTCAGGAACTTGTTTTGGAAAAGATAACGGATATTTGATTCACCAAAGTAATACCAGCCGATGATCGTTGTAAAAGCAAAAAAAGTCAGGCAAACCGCCAGTAGTTTTTGACCAAAGCCGCCAAAAGCGATATGGAACGCTTCCTGCGTCACGGCCACGCCTTTCAGGCCGAGTAAATTGGCATCCGTCACCAACACGATCAGTGCCGTTGCCGTACATACCAGCATGGTATCAACGAAGACACCGACGAATGCCGCCATCCCCTGCTGCACGGGATGCTGCACATGCGCAGTCGCATGGGCGTGCGGCGTCGAACCCATCCCGGCCTCATTCGAAAACAGGCCACGCGCCACACCGAAGCGGATGGCTTCGCGCACCGAGATGCCCGCCAACCCGCCGCCCAGCGCCGCTGGATCAAAGGCCCCCACGACAATTTGCCGGATCATGGTGGGGATATGCTCACTGAACATAAATAGAATTATCAATGCGCAAATGATGTAAACCACGGCCATCAAAGGCACTACCAGTTGCGCAAACTGGGCGATGCGATGAACCCCACCCCAAACAATCATGCCCACCAATACAGCGATGACGATGCCTGTTGACAAGGGCGGTAAATGAAAAGCCACCGTTATAGCCGACGTAATTGAGTTGGATTGCGTCGCATTGCCGATAAAGCCTAGCGCAATAATAATTGCCACGGAAAAAAAGCCAGCCAGCACTTTGGCGGCTGAAATGCCGATCCTCGGACCCAGGCCATGTGTAATATAAAACGCCGGGCCACCGATATATTTCCCGTCGCTCAACACACGGTACTTCTGCGCCAGTACGGCCTCAGCAAAGATCGTCGCCATGCCAAAAAATGCAGACAGCCACATCCAGAAAATCGCCCCCGGCCCGCCTGCCATGATGGCCGTCGCCACACCGGCTACGTTACCCGTGCCGATCTGCGCCGAAACCGCTACGGCCAATGCCTGAAACTGCGACAGTAACTGCGTATCCTGAACATCGGCCCCTTTTCTTTTATTTTTGTTGAACAGCCCGCCAAAAACCGTGGAAAAAGCTTTAAAGAAGCGGGTAACCTGCGGCGCACCGAGATAGATGGTAAAAAACAAGCCAATACCGACCAAAGCATAAATCAGTAAATAATCCCAGAGTACGGTATTTACCGCGCCGACGACTTTTTCTAGTAATGCTTCCATGCTTACGACCCATCCTTAACGCAAAACAATCTGATGAACATCCGGAAAATCCGCTCAATAGATGCTTCCGGTAAAGCGGCAATCGGCGATCTGCTCAATGCTGGGGAGGTCCTTGCTCTCGCACTGCCAGCCGCGAATTAAATCGGCCGCGCTGTCGGGGATCAACACCACCTCGCCGCGGGGCCGAGGAGCGAAGCGTAACACAATGACGCCGCCCGCCTGAATATCTACCGATTCCAGCACGTTGCTGGGTGTCCAACCGGCGTCGTAACCCAATGCATCCAGGCTGCCCGGCATGACGCCGTTGGCGGCAAAATATTCAGTGATGCCCGCCCGTAAAACCGCGGCGCTGCCGATGCCTTGCCGCAGCCGTTCCTGATCAACAGCTTCGGCAACCGCCGCCAGCCGTTCTTCCCGCTGCTTTCGCTCCTGCTCTTCCGCGCGCCTGGCTGCGTATTCCGTGACGGCGTCCACCGCGTCTTCCTGCGCCTTCTGGCGTTTCTTTTCGATGCCTGCATTGATTTCCCGGATCATTTCCTGCCGCCGCTCCTGCTCGTGGCGTTCAAGAAAAAAGTCGTACAACGCAAGCGCAACGCCCGTCGATACGAGCGACCCCAGTATGATCAGCAGAAGCGTTTTGAACGGAGACATGGCGTGAGTACGTAAGCGCGCTAAAAAATCCGGGCGGAGAAGAGTAAAAGTAGAAGGGTAAAAGTATATAAGGCGCAGGCGCATGATTGGCCGCCTGCGCATTACACCGTATTTTCCGTCATTGACGGCCGCATGCAAGATGCGGATACTGCATCCGGTTTTCATTTGTGATGTCCGGCAATTCGCAGCGCATCCGGCGCCTGGAAATATCTGCCGACCCGATCCACTCAACGACTTCCTGAAAGCAAACCGCCATGCTAAACATTGCCCTCTTCGGCCCGCCCGGCGCGGGAAAAGGAACGCAATCGGAACACCTCGTCAAAGAGTACAACCTGCTTTACATTTCCACGGGCGACCTGTTAAGGCAAGAGATCGCCGACCAGACGCCGCTCGGTATCCAGGCCCAGAGCATCATTGCCGCAGGCGGCTTGGTTTCAGATGAAATCATCGTTCAGATCATCGAAAAGACGATCATCGACCATCCGGGAGCCAACGGTTTCCTGTTCGATGGCTTCCCCCGCACCTATGTGCAGGCCTATATCCTCGAAGGGCTGATGCTCAAGCTAAATACCTCACTGAACTGCCTGCTCAGCCTGAATCTGCCGGAGGAAGTCTGTGTCGAGCGGCTACTCAATCGCGGCAAGACATCGGGACGCAGTGACGACAACGAAACGGTGATCCGCAATCGCTTGCGTGAATATAACGAAAAGACAATCCCCGTCCTCAGCTTTTATCGTGAAAAAGGGATCTGCTACGACATCGACGGCACGCGCAGCATCGAAGAAGTCACACGCGAACTGGACGCCATTGCCGCCAACGAGCTGAAAAAGCAGCCTCTGAACATCGTTTTGTTCGGTTATCCCGGATCAGGGCGCGATTCGCAGGGCAAAGCGCTTGCCGAGCGCTACGGACTCGAATTCATCTCGACCAACGAAATGCTCGAAAACGAGATCCGGAACCAGACGGAAATCGGCAAAACGGTCATTGATCTCTACAACAACGGCCAGCAGGTCCCCGACGAGATCGTCGTACAGCTGATCGAACGACGGCTCAACGCCAATGCAAATGCCAAGGGCTTCATCTTCAAAGGCTTACCGCGCACACTCGTTCAGTCCTATATTCTGGACGGTTTGTTGAAAAAACGCGGCAGATCGATTTCCATTGCGCTCGAACTTGAAGTGCCTTTGCTCGATTTGGTCAGCCGCCTGGACGAACGCGGCAGGAGCGGACATGGCATGTCCTACGATTCCAGCGTAGCCAAGATCATCGAGCGCCTCAAGGAACACGAATCGAAAACCCTGCCGGTCATCGCCAAATATGCCCAGCAACATGGATTGGTGAAGGTTGACGGCACCGGCACCTTTGATGAAATATTTTTCCGGCTTTGTGCCGAAGTTGAGAAAAGCATCAAAAATCCGCGCTGAAGATATGCCCGTCCCCAGCCAACGCCGCAGACAGAGACAAGCGGTGCGCTTTTACCACCGTGTTCCCGACTTCCGGCAACGCCCCTTATTCCAGGAAGCCCATCATGAAAATTGAAACGCTCGCCGTTCATGGCGGCTACAGTTCCGATCCGACCACCAAATCTGTCGCCATACCCATTTATCAGACGACGTCCTATGCCTTCGACAGCACACAGCACGGCGCCGACCTGTTTGATCTCAAGGTGCCCGGCAATATCTACACGCGGATGATGAATCCAACGCACGATGTACTGGAAAAACGCATCGCCGCAATGGAAGGCGGCATCGCCGGACTATGCTTTGCTTCCGGCATGGCCGCCGTCACCGCCGCCATCCAGACCTTGGCCGAGGCGGGCGACAACATCGTCACGTCCAGCACGCTTTACGGCGGCACCTACAATCTCTTTGCCCATACCCTGCCGCAATACGGCATCGAAGTCCGCTTCGCCGACTACCGCGATCCGGATGCCTTCGGCAAGCTGATCGACGAAAAAACCAAAGCCATGTTCTGCGAGACGATCGGCAACCCGCGCGGCAACATTACCGACATCGGCCGTCTGGCGGACGTCGCCCACGCACACGGCATTCCGCTGATCGTCGACAATACCGTCGCTTCGCCCTATCTGTGCCGCCCCATCGAGCATGGCGCCGACATTGTCGTGCATGCGCTCACCAAGTATCTTGGCGGACACGGCAACAGTCTCGGCGGCATCATCATCGATAGCGGCAGATTCCCATGGGCCGAGCATCGGCAGAAATTCCGGCGTCTGAACGAACCGGATATTTCTTACCACGGCGTCACCTATACCGAAACTTTTGGGTCTGCCGCCTACATCAGCCGTGCCCGCGTCGTCCCGCTGCGCAATATGGGCGCATCCATCAGCCCGTTCAACGCCTTCCTTATTCTGCAAGGTGTCGAAACGCTCGCGCTACGCATGGATCGTACCTGCGAAAATAGTCTTGCCATCGCCCAATTTTTGCGCGGCCATCCAAAGGTCAACTGGGTCAATTATGCCGGCCTGCCAGACAACAGCGATTACCCGCTGGCCAAAAAATACATGGGCGGCCGCGCTTCGGGCATTCTTAACTTCGGCGTAAAAGGTACGCACTGTAGCGGCCGTGAAGCCGGAGGACGCTTTCAGGATGCGCTTAAGCTCATTACCCGGCTGGTCAATATCGGCGACTGCAAAACACTCGCCTGTCACTCGGCGTCGACGACACACCGTCAGCTATCGCCAGAGGAACTGGCCAAAGCCGGCGTGACCGAAGACATGATTCGTCTTTCGGTCGGCATCGAACACATCGACGATTTAATTGCCGATCTCGACCAGGCACTAAACGCCGCCTGAGCTTATTAGCCGGCCGAGCGGATTTCAGAGGATCCATCGGGCGCAGTATTCTGGTTTATGTTTTTTGATGCCCCAAGGTCCTTGTGTTTAAAGGGGTTCCGGGCGATTTATGTTTTCTGCCCTAAAAACCAGACCCAGATCCTGAACGCAAAAAAACCTCGCCCAATCACTTGGGCGAGGCATTCCCTGAACCATCGACTTTTTGTTACGTCAATCCAGCGCTTACTTGAGCTTGGTTTCCTTATACATCACATGCTTACGCGCCTTGGGATCATATTTCATGATCTCCATCTTGCCGGGCGTATTTTTCTTGTTTTTAGTCGTAGTGTAAAAATGCCCCGTACCGGCGCTGGATTCAAGTTTGATTTTTTCACGCATGGCTGCACTCCTTTTCAGACTTCGCCGCGGGCACGCAGGTCGGCGAGTACGACATCGATACCGTTCTTATCAATCGTGCGCAGTCCGGCGGTGGAAACACGCAGCCGCACCCAGCGATTTTCGCTCTCCACCCAGAAACGGCGATATTGCAGATTCGGCAGAAAACGGCGCTTCGTTTTGTTGTTTGCGTGGGAAACGTTATTCCCAACCATCGGGGCTTTGCCCGTCACTTGGCAGACTCGTGCCATGATGCTTGCTCCAGTTGATCTTGGGGAGAAAAGTGCGCATTCTAATGCAAACACCCCCGAAAATTCAAGCATTTTGTCTTTTTTTACGCGCTGTTGGCGCATTGATGCACACCCCGCCGCACCGCCCAGCATCCGCGCAGTGATGCCCGCAACCCCTTATGGATAGGGCATTTCAGAGGAGGCGCCCTGAAACCCTTGTAAAAAGGGCATCTCCGGGCAGGTGCCCTGAAACGCCCATTCCACGCGGGTTTCAGAAGGGATACCCGGAGATCCTTTATCCGCGCGGGTCTTGGGGCCTCCTTTTGCCCGCTCCCACAGGGCGCGGGGTTCAGTTTTACAGGGCATGTCAGAGGGTGCGCCCCGAAGGCTTCATATAGCGAATTCACTTAACTTTCGCTACGGCGTTGCTGCGCCTTGTCGTACTCCTTGTTCTGTCTGCGGCTTGCTGCCTTGTATCGAAAATTAATTCGATCCGCTATAGCGGCGCGACTTTGCAAGAAGATCAGGCAAAGTCAACACCGTAGTTTTGCCAAGGAAGCCGCTGTTTCAGCGGGCTAGAGCATGCCCCGCTCGGCAAAGGATAGCGGCGCCCCCATCCCCGCGACAATGAAATGGTCGAGGACTTTTACGTCGATCATCGCCAAAGCCTGCTTGAGTTCGTGCGTCAATGTGCGATCCGCCGTCGACGGTTCGGCTGCGCCGGAGGGATGATTGTGCGCAAAAATGACGGCGGCGGCGTTATGCGCCAGCGCATGCTTGATGACTTCACGCGGATAAACGCTGGTTTGCGTCAGACTGCCGGAAAACAAAACTTCGGCCGTAATCAAACGATGCTGCGCATCAAGCCACAGCGCGAAAAACACCTCGTGCCGCAGCCCGGCCAGGTGCAGACGCAAAAAATCGCGCACGGCCGCCGGCGTCGTCAGGCTGCTTGATTGCTGAAGATTCTCCGCCAGTGCGCGTCGAGACATTTCCAGCACGGCCTGGAGTTGCGCGTATTTGGCGGGCCCCATGCCGGGGATGGCCGAAAACTCGGCCTGGCTGGCCGAGAAGAGCCGATTGAGGCTGCCAAAATGGCCGATCAGCTCCCGCGCCAAATCGACGGCGCTTTTGCCCTTGACGCCAACGCGCAGAAACAACGCCAGCAATTCGGCATCGGAAAGCGCCGTCGCCCCTTGCTGCAGCAGGCGTTCGCGCGGTCGTTCGTCTTCCGGCCAGTCGGTAATCGCCATCATCAAACTCGGTTAGAATGCGGCCCCAATAATGCCTAAATTTTCGACAGGACGGAAGGACAACGCACATGGAACGTGCAGAATTGGCAGGCAAGCGCATCGCCTTGGGCATCACCGGCGGCATCGCCGCTTACAAGGCGGCGGAACTCGTCCGTCTTCTGGTCAAAGCAGGCGCCTCCGTACAGGTGGCGATGAGCGAAGCCGCGACACACTTTGTCGCGCCGCTAACGTTCCAGGCGCTTTCCGGCCACCCGGTACTGACCGACCAGCAAAGCAGCTCAAGCGACAGCGGCATGGCGCACATCCGGTTTTCGCGCGAATCCGACCTGCTGCTCATCGCGCCCGCCACGGCTAATTATCTGGCAAAAACCGCTCACGGCCTCGCCGACGATCTGCTGACGACCCTGACGCTAGCACGCAACTGCCCGCTTCTCGTCGCCCCGGCGATGAACCGTGAAATGTGGGGAAAACCGGCCACACAACGCAATATCGCCACACTGCGCGCAGACGGCGTGACGATTCTCGGCCCCGCCGCCGGCGAACAGGCGTGCGGAGAAATCGGCGAAGGCCGCATGCTGGAACCGGCGGAAATCCTGGAATCGGTCATCGCATATTTTCAGCCCAAGCATCTTGCCGGCAAACATGTGCTGCTGACGGCCGGCCCTACGTTTGAGGCCATCGACCCGGTGCGCGGCATCACCAATCTGTCCAGTGGCCGCATGGGCTTTGCCATCGCCCGCGCTGCGCGCGCTGCGGGCGCCGCCGTCACGCTCGTCTGCGGCCCGGTCGCCTTGCCCACGCCGGCCGGCATCACCCGCATCAATGTCGTCAGCGCGCTCGAAATGCACGCAAAAGTCATGGAATGCATCCGTGCGCAGGGCGCAGATGTGTTCATCGGCGTCGCTGCCGTTGCCGACTACCGCCCTGCCGCCCCCGCCGACCACAAGATCAAAAAGGAAGACGGCGCGCCGCCGCCAATCGAACTCGTGCGCAATCCGGACATCCTGGCGGAAGTTGCGGCGCTGCCCAATCCGCCGCTGTGCGTCGGCTTTGCCGCCGAAAGCCAAAAACTTGCCGAATACGCCGAACGCAAACGCCGCAGTAAAAAAATTCCGCTCATCGTCGGCAACCTGATTCAGGAAGGCTTCGGCGGCGACAACAATGCCGTCACGCTGTTCGATGAAACCGGCGCAACGGCACTGCCGCCGGGCAGCAAGGCTGAACTGGCGCACGCCCTGATCGAACGTATCGCTAAATTACTGGGGCAACCGGAAAAGCCGGAGAAAAAACGGTCATGAAAAAAACAACACACCGCCGCATCGACCTGCGCATTCTCGACCCGCGCCTCAAAGCGTCCCCGCCTGGTTACGCCACCGCCGGCTCGGCCGGACTCGACCTGCGTGCCTGCATTGCCGAACCGCTCACCATCGCGCCGGGAGACACTCAACTGATTCCATCCGGCATCGCTGTTCATCTGGCAGACCCCGGGCTTGCCGCACTGGTTTTACCGCGCTCGGGACTCGGGCATAAACACGGCATCGTTCTCGGCAATCTCGTCGGGCTGATCGATTCGGACTATCAGGGCGAAATCATGATTTCGGTCTGGAACCGCGGCCAGGCGGCTTTTACCCTCAACCCGCTCGACCGGCTGGCGCAGCTGGTCATCGTCCCTGTGCTTCAGGTCGGCTTCAATATCGTCGAAGAATTTGAAGCCAGCGCCCGCGGCGCCGGCGGCTTTGGCAGTACGGGTAAGATTTAGCCACGCCGGGAATCCGACAGACGACAATGACCGCCTTCCAGCACACGTTCGAAATCACCACGCCCGGACGCGGCACCCGTGAAATCACCCAGGCCATCGCCGAAATCGTTGCCCGCGCCGGCATCGCCTGCGGGCTGGTCAATGTCTTTGTCCCGCATACGAGCTGCTCGGTCATGCTCACCGAAAACGCCGACCCTTCGGTACGCCACGACCTGGAAACGCTGGCGCAACGCTGGGCGCCCGACGGCGACCCGGCCTACCGTCACGCCGACGAAGGCGATGACGACATGGCGGCACACGGCCGCACCCTGCTCGCCGGCAGCTCACTCATCATTCCCATCACCGACGGCCGGCTGGCGCTCGGCACATGGCAAGGCATCTATCTCTGGGAACACCGCGCCCGCCCACACCGGCGTCGCATTATCGTCACGGTTTACGGCTAGCCGAATGCACCAACCATCTCGTCCAATATAAATGCTGGCTTACTTTTATATATCGTTGACGTGCCTGGAGCCTTTGACAAACACATTATTGCCGTAATTGATCCAAAGGTACTTGTCCAGATCGAGATCAAACCAAGCCGTCATAGCCAAACTCAGGCTTAAGCCGCTATCGGTATAGCTGACGCTGTTGTGATCGACTTTGCCCCCGATGATGGCTTGCAGCGTAACCCTGGAGGCATTGGAGATAATTTCGATATAGACGCAGTCACCTCGCCTAAACAAATCAGAGATGATGGTTTTGCTGCACGCGACGTCTTTGCTTGCCTAAATATGCTTAGAGCCAAAGAGAAACTCATCGGTTTTGGGCACACCTGAGAAAAGAGAGCGGACGGCACACTCATGAGTTAAGTGCGTACGAATAAACTGACAACTCAGTACTGACCGAGCGCACGGATAAGCCACACAACTGATCGGTATTCGCCGCGCCCAAGTTCATGGCAAACAGGTGCACTAGCCGACGAGATCATATCTCACTGATTTTTGAATGGCGATGGTACCTGTTTTCCCTAGCATCTCCAGAAGTCAACATGTATTGAACACATGTTTGCTTCCTAAGCCACTTAATTAGTGCAAAATCAATATATTTCTAATTAAAATTTTCAGGAACTCCATATTTGGAGGGTACCGGCATACTCTTGATATGAACAACACTCAATATATCAGAAGTTCCTTTTTTAAGGAGGACAGCTCCTGCTAGCTTGCCAGCATAGATAGGAATATATGTTAATTCTTCTTCATGAATTCCTGTTTTTTCTATTGCCGAATTTATCCTAGATTTTTCTAATGGAAACTTTTCTAACAATTCTTTTACGGGAATAGACGCATTAAGTACGGCACCATGTGCATCTTTATAAGGCTGCCATAGGACAGGCCGCGCAGCTAGAGGCGAACCGCCAAATTGAATTTCTTTTTTCCATTTTTTAATATTTTCTTCATCCAGCGGAGAGTGTCTCAATGAAATTAAATTAGGTCCCGTCCACGGCTCCCATTCAATTTGATGTGTAACTTTTTCTCCCGGCTGGGGCATAGGTATTAAATACACAGGCACAATTTGAAAGTGATCATATTCAAAAACTATTTGTGCAGGGCGTGCCTGCGCCATAACCCATAGCCCATACCCCAATGCACTTAATTGCAGTATAACAATTACCCCAATATCCAACGATCTTTCAAATAAAGATTTCTTTTTGTTAAAAACAATGAGCGTAATAAGAGGCCCCAATATAACATCTACGCCAATTAATAACTTATAAATACTCTGCCCCCATAAAACTTCTCTATATGGCGCAGGATACCAGACTCGATAAATCAACCAGGCAACTATAGCAGCAAAAAGAAAACTCACTGCCAAATGTATAAGGGCCGCATATATTTTCGGCCTCCAATACTTTTTATCAATCATTTGCGAAAAAGCCTACCAAAATGCAAAAGCCTGCAAGTTTGCAGGCTTTTGCCAGATTGTCCTAAATCCAAATTATGGGCAATCACCTTGGCCAGGTTTCAGGCCGCGTTTCGCGTCACAAACAGTACCGGTATTTTTCCACACGATATTACCTTCTGTTGGCGTCGGCGTGTTTACATAGGTCAATGCAACACCAGCAACCGTAGTAGCGCCGGTTGTCGCCTTAATTACACCATCCGTGACGCTATCTAATGCTGTCACATTTTTAGTCAGTTGGAAATTGGCAACAGCCGGGATACCATTGGTTCCTGCGTCACACTCGCCTACTGCCAGCATTTCACCTATGCAAGAACTGACAGCAGAACGGAGGCCCGACAATTCAGCAGCAGCACCAGCAGCGCGCGTACGAGAAACATAATCAGAATATTGAGGGATGGCAATAGCCGCCAAAATACCGATGATCGCAACGACGATCATGAGTTCGATCAGGGTAAAGCCTTGTTGAATCTTTTTCATTCCAAGTCTCCTTGTTGGTTGGTTAAGTGCTACAACGGAAGTCCCGTTGCCTAAGTACAATCACAAACCGTGCCAGCTCGCGTTTTTGGCCATTTTGTGTGATTTATTGCTCAAAAATCTCTCTTTTGGGGCGTGGCAGGCTTTTTTGGGCGGCAAATCGTTGACCATTTCGAGCAGGCAAGTGACGAAAATCGTCACTTTCCGCCCCAAGCCATTTTTTGACCGCCGGATTTTCCGCGCTCGCGGTAACTTTATACGCCATGACGGCTGCCGCAGCGGTCGGTTTTCCACGCTCCTGCCTGCCCGCAAACGTCCAATTGACGCGGGTTGCCGGGCCACAGATCGGAAACACCCAATCCACGCGGGTTAGCGGGCAGCAGGCCAAAAGTCCCCAAGCCAGAAAAACGTTCGTGAGTAAATAGCCAGGCATGCGTCGTTTCAGGCTCTTGTACGCGGCGCGCAGGCGCTTGCGCGTGTAGCGTCAAATATCTAAAAAACCGTCACCGCGTTGCGCCGCTTTGCCGAACGCCTTGTACTGTCTGCGGCGGCAGTCCGGAAGCCCGCGTCTTTTGGGCGTTTCAGATAAGGCAGCGCTGGAACCCGCATCCTTTGGGAATTTGCGGGCAGGCGTCGCGGAAACCCTTATTCCAGGCGGGATTCCATATGGGTTTGGGGCCTGCTCGCCCACCTTTGCATACCGTTTCTGCGGGCCATAAGCGCCTGCCGTTATAATGCGCTTCATGTTTTTCTGCCGTTTTCCGGCCTTCGGCCGACCTTTGTTTCTTTATTGACGTCAGTTTTTCACCAATATTTGCTCGCCCATTTACCCTACGTTCCGCTTCACCAACATCATGAGCTGTCTGGATTCCGCCCTGAATATCGAAGACCTGCGCCGCCTGGCGCATCGCCGCGTGCCCGCCTTTGCCATGGCCTATGTCGAAGCCGGCGCCGAAGACCGCGTGTCCCTGCAACACAACCGCGACGTTTTCCGGCGCTGGCAGTTCGTCCCCGATGCGCTGATTGACGCGGAACATCGCTCGCTGGGCGTCGATATTCTGGGCGCACCGGCCGAGCGCCCGTTCATCGTCGCGCCGACCGGCTTTAACGGCATGCTCTATCACCGGGCGGATGTGCTGCTCGCCCAAGCCGCCGCTCAGGCCAGCATCCCTTTTACGCTGAGCACCATGTCCAACGCGGCGATGGAGGAGGTCGCCCAGGCCGCGCCCGGCCTGCGCTTCTGGTATCAGCTCTATATGTTCAAGGATGCCGGCATCAACCGCGACCTGGTGCGCCGCGCCGACGCCGCGGGCAGCGAGGCGCTGGTCTTCACCGTCGACTGCCAGCATTTCGGCAACCGCGAAAACGAACGCCGTTACTTTCGCGGGCCGATGCAGCTGAGCCTGAAATCCATGCTGAATGCCGCCTGCCACCCCGTCTGGGCGGCCAACATTGTCGGCGGCGCGCGCGGCGTGCCCGGCTTTGGCAACCTCGCCGGCTACTTTTCGGCAGAAGACCGCGCCGGGCGCGGCTCACGCTTTATCGCCGAAAAACTGCATATGGGCCTACGCTGGGCCGACCTCGAATGGCTGCGCGAGACCTGGCCGCGCAAGCTGGTCGTCAAAGGCATTCTCACCGCCACCGACGCGCACCGCGCCATTCGCCTCGGCGCCGACGCGGTTGTGCTGACCAATCATGGTGGCCGCCAGCTCGATGGCTGCGTTTCTCCCATGGACGTGCTGGAAGAGATCCACGCCGCCTGCGGCAACGAGGCGGAAATCTTTATCGACAGCGGCTTCCGGCGCGGGACGGACATCGCCAAGGCGCTGGCGCTCGGCGCGCAGGCCGTCATGCTCGGGCGGCCGCTGCTCTACGGCGCTGGCGCCGCCGGCCGCGCCGGCATCGACAAAGCGCTGGACATTCTCACCAGCGAGTTAAGCCGCACCCTCGCCCAGCTTGGCGTCCCGAACATCGCCGGGCTGGAGAAACGGCATGTGCGACGGCAACCATTCTTCCGGAACGACGACACCTTGGGCGAAACCGGGCAGCAACGCTGAACGTCCCCTCCGATGCGCCGCGCAGGGCATCGCACTCCGAAGAGCGCCTTTATCCAGGCGCTTCCTGAAACGCCGTTTTTGCTCCGACCAATGACTTTGCCGGCGTTGCAACGGCGCTGGTTCTGCCACGACTGCCGCTCTTAGCCTACCCACCCTTGACTATTCCCTGACAAAGCCCGGCCAAGTGTTTCGACGAATCCTCCGCCTTTGTTCGGCCGCCCCTGCGGCAGTGGATGGCATGGATATCAGTATGGGCGCAGACGATGCGCCAATGCCTTGCCTGACCCGTCGGACAACGGCAAGCATCCGGGCGTCTAGCGCTAATTTCCCAACACATCGTTTCCTGCAAAGCCGAACCGCGTAGCGGGAAGCCAGTGACCGACCGCCGAGTGAGGCCGATGGAAGTTTTAATAAAGCACCCAAGGCGCGATCTCATCCGCGCGATGCGCTGATGAGGGGCAACGATAGGCTTCAGCCCATTCGCGCAGCAGCATCTGGATGAACCGTCCAGCCCTGCCAGGGGTGCGCGGCGTCTAGGGTTTAGTGCAAAGGTGCCAGATCTTCAGGCATCGCAGCCGCCTGGCAAAGGGCCGTGACCGATAGGCTGCGCCATTGTCGGCCATGACCCGTTCTGTCTTTACGCCTAGGCTGCGGTCATCAGGCAGCGCCGCCATGCCTTGAGCAGACCGGGCTGCGTCTCAAAAGGCAGGATGCCCTAAAATACCCGCGCTGCCATCCCCGTGCCGCGTATTCACCGAATCAAAATGACGCTTGCCCCCCTACCCGCATTGCCTCGCCATCCGTCCACTGACGAGCCGGCGGTCACGCCGGAATCCGATATGTCGGAAATACCCGCCGCTTTCTGCGGCCGTCGCTACCATGCCTACAACGACTGGGCGAAAACGCACCACGGCGGGCGGTTGCAAAAGATTTCGGTCGACGCCGGCTTCACCTGCCCCAACCGAGACGGTGCCTTGGGGCGGGGCGGTTGCAGCTTCTGCAACAACGCCGGCTTTACGCCCAACTACCTGCGCGAGCAGCGCGACATCCGCCAGCAGATCGACACCGGCATCGCCTTCATGCGCCGGCGTTACCCGGAAACGGCGGGGTTTCTCGCCTATTTCCAGAGCTATTCCAACACCTACGGCGATCTCGAACAGTTACGGCGGATGTACGGCAAAGCGCTGGCGCACCCGGACATCCGCGGCCTCGTCATCGGCACCCGCCCCGACTGCCTGCCGAATGCGACGCTGGATTATCTCGCCGATCTGGCGCGCGAACGGCCGGTCGAGCTGGAAATCGGCATCGAATCCTGCGATGACGCGGTGCTCGCGGCATGCCGGCGCGGCCATGATTTTGCCGCTAGCGCCGATGCCATCCAGCGTGCGGCGCAGCGCGGGCTATTCGTCACCGGCCACCTGCTGCTCGGCTTGCCGCTGGAGACGCCGGCCGGCCTGATCCAGGGCGCCCAGGCGCTGTCCCGCCTGCCGATCGACGCGCTGAAATTCCACCAGCTGCAAATCGTGCGCGGCACGCGCCTGGCCGTGCAATACCGGCGCGCGCCGGACAGCATCGCGCTGCTTTCGCCGCCCGCCTATCTCGACGCGGTGATCGACATGCTCGAATACCTGCCGCCGTCGGTCAAAATCCAGCGGCTGGGCAGTGAAGTGCCGCCCAGGCTGCGGCTCTCGCCCGACTGGGGCTTGCGCCTCTCGCGCTTCCCCGCCCTGTTGGAAGCGCGCCTGCGCGAACGCGACACCTGGCAGAGCCGGCGTTTTCGGCGTGCGCCTGAAGAAGGTGCGTAACCGGCTTCCGTACCGTTTTTGCTCGATACGTTTTCGGCGGGCGCCTGAAGAAGGTGCGGAAGGCGAAGGCGCGACGCGTATGAAGAAAGCGCCATAGGCCGGATTTGACGAGCGCAGGCCAAGGAAAACAAAGACGCGCCGCCCGCCTCCCGCCAAAGCGCGCCTGCCGTCCACAGCGGAGTGAAATGATCCATCGGCCTGTGCTCCGCGTCTTTTGGGCGTTTCAGCCCGGTTGCCTCTGAAACCCTTGTCAATTGGGCGTTTGCCGGCAGGCAGGCTGAAAGTGCCCGTAAACACTGGGCTAGCGGATAGGCAGGCCGGGAACCCACGTAAACACTGGGCTGGCGGGCGGCCCCTCCGGAAATGCCCATTTTACACGGGCTGCAGGGCATGCCGGCGGTAAATGCCCGCCCCACTCGGACGCACGGCAAGTGGCTTGCCGGCTTTACCGGTGGAGCAGTTTTTCATCCACCCAATCTCCCTGCCGGCAGATTGCGCGTGTTCGGATGCCAAGCGCGGGAAAATTCTCAAAGGCAAACAGCCGCCGGCCGTATGGGGCAGGCATACGCCTGCTGGCCGCAGTAAAGCGAAATGATCCGTTGGCCTGTGCTCCGCGTCTTTTGGGCATTTCAGCCCGGTTGCCTCTGAAGCCCTTGTCAATCAGGCGTTTGCCGGCAGGCAGGCCGGAAGTGCCCGTAAACAGTGGGCTAGCGGATAGGCAGGCCGGTAACCCACGTAAACACTGGGCTAGCGGGCAGTCCCTCCGGAAATGCCGGTTTTACGCGGGATAGCGGGCACCCTGCCGACGGCAGATGCCCGCCCCACCCGGACGCACGGCAAGTGGCTTGCCGGCTTTTCCGGCGAAGCGGTATCAGGCCGGCAGCCGCCGGCGCGGCTAGACCGTCCGCGACGCTTTGATGATGCGGCACAGGCGGGCGGCGGCGGCTTCGATCAGCGCTTCGGCATCGTCGATGCATTCGGCGAGATGCATCGGTTTGTCGCAGATGCTCATCACGGCGTCGATGCCCTGCGCCAGAATTTCGTCCGCGCCTTCGCCCAGGCCGCCGGAAATGCAGAACACCGGCACGCGGTGACGCTTGGCGGCCTTGGCCACACCGACCGGCGCCTTGCCAAAAGCCGTCTGAAAATCGGTGCGCCCTTCGCCCGTCAGCACAAAAGCGGCGTCCTTAACCCGGGCATCGAAGCCGACGGCTTCCAGCACAATTTCCACACCCGGCCGTAAAACCGCAGGCGTGAAGAAGCGCAGCCCGGCGCCCAGGCCGCCGGCCGCGCCGGCGCCGGGCGATTCGGCAATGGGCCGCCCCGTCGCCCGCTCGGCAATCTGCGCATAGTGCGCCAGCGCCGCGTCCAGCTCGGCAACCATTTCCGGCGTCGCGCCCTTTTGCGGGCCGAAGACGGCCGATGCGCCGCGCGCGCCGCAAAGCGGATTGTCGACATCGCAGGCGACGACGATTTCCGCTTCCGCCAGGCGCGGGTCGAAACCCTCCAGATGGATCGTCGCCAGCCGGGCGAGCGCCGCGCCGCCTTCCGGCAGATCATGCCCGGCGGCGTCGGTAAAGCGCGCGCCCAGTGCCCGCGCCATGCCCGCACCGCCGTCGTTGGTGGCGCTGCCGCCGATGCCGATGATGATTTTGCGCAGACCGGCATCGAGCGCGGCGCGGATCAGTTCGCCCGTACCAAGAGTCGTCGCCACGCGCGGATTGCGGCGATCGGGCGGGATCAGCGGCAACCCGGAAGCCGCCGCCATTTCGATGACTGCCGTCCGGCCATCGCCGAGCACGCCCCAGTGCGCCGTCAGCGCTTCGCCGAGCGGGCCGGTCACGCGCGCATGGCGAAGCTCGCCGTGCGTTGCCGCCACCAGCGCTTCGACCGTTCCTTCGCCGCCGTCGGCAATCGGCACTAGGTCGATAGCCGCGTCGGGGAATATCCGTGCAATACCGCGCTGCATGGCCGCCGCCACGCCCGGTGCGGAAACGCTGCCTTTGTATGAATCCGGCGCTACGATAATACGCATCATCACCTTCCCCCGTGAAACGAACGCCTGCACGAAGCGTTAAAAAATCCGCCCGCCGGTCAGTCCGTCAGCGTTTGCGGCGCAAGACTTTTTCCGCCTTGTCCGCAATATGCGCTGCCGACAGACCGTATTTCGCCAGCAGTTTCTCGTAGTCGCCCGACTCTGTAAAGGTATCCTCAATGCCGACAAATTCCTGCGGCACAGGGCAGTGTTTCGCCAGCGTCTCGGCCACGGCGCTGCCCAGCCCGCCACGCACGTTGTGCTCCTCGGCCGTGACGATGGCGCCGGTTTCCCGGGCGCAGGCCAGCAGCAGGTCGACGTCGATCGGCTTGATCGTGTGGAAATTGACGACACGCGCGCGAATGCCTTTTTTCGCCAGCATGTCGGCGGCTTCCAGCGCTTTGGCGAGCATGTAGCCGGTGGCGACGAGCGTCAGGTCGCCGCCTTCATGCACGACGACGCCCTTGCCGATTTCGAAGGCGTAACGCGCCCGGTCGAAGATCACCGGCGCTTCGGCGCGGCTCAGGCGCAGGTAGAGCGGCCCCCTGAAGGCAGCGGCAGCGCGCGTTGCCAGCTCAGCTTCGACCGGATCGGACACTGAAACAACCGTCATGTTCGGCAGCGCGCGCATGAAGGCGATGTCAGCAATCGCATGATGGCTAGCGCCGTCGTAGGAATCGGACAGCCCGGCATAGGCGCCGGCCAGCTTGACGTTGAGGCCGGTGTAAGCGATTAGGCTGCGCACCGGGTCGGCCGCGCGCAGCACCATGAAGGCGGCGAAGGTATTGGCGAAGGGGATCTTGCCGGCCGCCGCCAGCCCCGCCGCCATGGCGACCATGTTGGCCTCGGCGATGCCGACGTTGAAGTAACGCCCGGGGAACGCTTTGCCAAAGAGGATGCTCTTGCTCGAACTGCCCACGTCGGCGTCGAGCGCGACGATGTCCGGATTTTCCTCTCCAAGCTGCGCCAGCGTTTCGCCATAGACATCACGGATGGCGCGTTTGATCGCACTCATGGCTTCACCTCCAGTTCTTGCATGGCATGTTCAAATTCTTCCTGGCTGATCGGCTTGCCGTGCCAGGCGCTCTGCCCTTCCATGAAGGACACGCCCTTGCCCTTGACGGTGTCGGCGATGATGACCGTCGGCTTACCCTTGACCGTTTGTGCCTCGTCGACAGCGGCATCGATCATTTCCACCCGGTGCCCATCAATGTGGAGGACATGCCATCCGAAAGACCGCCATTTGGCGGCGATATCGCCCATCGGCATGATTTCCGCCAGCGTACCGTCGAGCTGCACGCCGTTGTTATCAACGATAAGCAACAGGTTGTCGGCGGCGAATTTGGCAGCCGACATCGCCGCTTCCCAAACAATGCCTTCCTGCATCTCGCCATCGCCCATCAGTACGACGGTACGGCAGGCGCGGCCATCCAGCCGCGCGGCCATCGCCATCCCTAACCCGGCCGGCAGACCCAGCCCGAGCGGGCCGGTGGAAAGTTCGACGCCGCAGGTTTTGCGGGCGCAGGGATGCCCCTGGAGATGGCTGTCCAACTGGCGCAGCGTCGCCAGCTCCTCGCGCGGGAAAAATCCTTTTTCCGCGAGCACCAGATACAGCATTGGCGCGGCGTGCCCCTTGCCGAGGATGAAGCGGTCGCGGTCGGGGTCTTGCGGACGCTTCGCGTCGATGTTCAGCTTCTCGAAGTACAAGGTGGTCAGGATTTCGGTAGCCGACAGCGATCCGCCGGGGTGCCCGGTTTGAATCGCATGCAGCAACCTGATCAAGTCCTGCCGGAACTTTCTGCAAAGCCCATCGAGATATTCTTTCCTTTCTGCGCTCAATCCCATTTGGCACTCCTTCCCGTTTGTTGCAAAACCTTTCCGCCGGCTTCCGGAGCGCCCGTCGATCCGGCGGACGAGGCCCGAAGCCATCGGCGATACGCCGGCCGGCGGGGCCGCAGCATCACGCCGAAACCTTGACGATGACTTTCATCACTTTGTCCGGATGCGCATCGATGTAGGGATAAACCTCCTCCATCTGCCGAACGTCAAAATAATCGCTGATCAGCGGCGCCGTCCGGACCGCCTTGTGCGTCATCAGCTCAATGGCGCGCTCGAAGTCCTCGCGCAGGTACATCATGATGCCGAGCATGTCGATCTCGCGCCGTTGCAATAGCGGGATCTCGATTTGCACCGGCTCCTTGTAATTGGCGACGATCACCAGCTTCGACGAGCAGCGCGCGGCGGCCAGCGCTTCGACGAACAGCGCCGGGATACCTGCGCAGTCGATGATGAAATCGGCGCCGTCCTCACCGAACTGTTCGCCGATGACTTCCCGCAGATTCCGGCCGCGCGTATCGACTGCCGCGCCGATGCCGCAATGCCGGGCGATGACCAGACGGTTAGCGTTGATGTCGGTGATCGCCGTGCGCCTGGCGCTGGAAGCCCGCGCCACCTGCGCCACCAGATTACCGATGGCGCCCGCACCGAGCACGAGGACATTTTTGTCCTTCAGGTCGCCACAACGGCGGATTGCGCCGGTGGCGACCGATGCCGGCTCGACCAGCGCACCTTCGTCGAAACTCATCGAATCGGGCAGGTGCAACGCTTTCGATGCCGGCACGGCAAAATACTCGGCCAACATGCCGTCGGTGTGCACACCGTAGACTTTCAGGCTCTGGCAAACGTTGTAATGCCCGCTGCGACAGGGCGCGCATTCGCCGCAAAAGACCTGCGGTTGCACCGTCACCCGATCGCCCGGCCGGAAGTCCTGTACGTGGCGCCCCGCCTTGACAACAACGCCAGCGCCTTCGTGTCCCTGCACGACGGGAAAACGCATGTATTTGTGCCTGCCGTGATAAACCTGAATATCGGAACCGCAAACGCCAATCCGCTTCACCTGGATTAGAATCTCGTCCTCCCCCGGTTCAGGGATTGGCGAATCAAGGAACTGCATCTTGAACGCTTCGGTCATCCTGACCTGCAACATCGTTTCTTTCATGTTTCTCTCCATTGTCAGCCGATGTTCGCCGATCGGTCATTTCAGCGCCAGCGGCAACCACATCGACACTTCAGGAACGTAAGTCAGCACCGCCAGCGTCAGCAGCAACACCCCCACATACGGCATCGCCTCGTAGGCAACATCGGCAAAACGCACTTTGGCAACGGCGCTGGAAACAAACAGGAGTACCCCGACTGGCGGCGTCAGCTGGCCGACGGTGAGATTGATCAGCAAAATGATGCCGAAATGCGTCAGATCAATGTGGTACAGGTTCAGCACGGGGATCAAAATCGGAACCAGGATGATCATGATGGCAATGGTTTCCATGAAGCAGCCGATCATCAACAGGACAACGTTGAGCATAAGCAGAACGACCCAAGGTTTGTCGGTTGTCTGCGTCAGCAGGTTGGAGATCATCTGCGGAGCCTGCTCAATGCCAAGGAACCAGCTAAAAGGCGAAGCAGCGGCAACGATCATCAGGATAACCGCCGTTTCCTTGGCCGTTTGCAGCAGAATCGGGGGAATCTGCGACCATTGCAGCGTTTTGTAAATGAACAGACCGACGAACAGTGAGTAGAAAACGGCGACGCCAGCAATTTCCGTCGCCGTGAAAATACCCATACGAAAGCCGCCGAGTATGAGCACCGGCATCATCAGCGCCCACGATGCCTGGCGAAACGCCGTTTTCAAGCGGCTCCAGCAGAATCCGGCATCTTTCGGAAATTGCCGTTTTCTGGCGATATAGGCCGTTAACGCCACCATGGCACCGGCCATCAGCACACCGGGGAGAATCCCCGCCCAAAACAGGTCGCCTAGTGAAATATTTGCCTGCCAGGCGTAGATGACCATCAGCGTAGACGGCGGGATGATCGGCCCCAGCGTTGCCGCCGCCGAACACAGGGCGGCACCAAAGCCACCGCCATACCCCGTTTTGGTGAATTCGGGAACAAAAATTCGTGACAGCGCCGCACAGTCGGCTACCGACGAACCGGAAATACCCGAAAGAAACACCTCGCCAACCACAGCGGTATGCGCTACGCCGCCGCGGATATGGCCGATGAGTGCGCGTGTAAAACCAAACAGCCGTTCGCTGATGCCGGAGTCGTTCATCAACGCGCCGGCCAGCGTAAACAGGGGAATGGCAAGTAACGGGAAAGACTGGACACCAGTAACGACACGCTGCGCCACCACCGACAGCGGAAACCCTTCCAGCCCGATAACCAGCAGTGAGGAACCGAGCATGGCTAGAGAAATCGGTAGCCCGATCAGCAGCAGAGCGATAAAAGAAAGCGCAAGAGCGATCATTCCGACCCTCCCTCGTTCGCCTCATTCATGACCAACGCCTCGGTTTCGCCACGAAAAACCGGCGCCGCGCCCTGATCCAGCCAAATGCGCACGGCGTGCAGCAACATCAGCGCCAGCCCGACCGGCATGGCAGATACAATCCAGGCTTTCGAGATCCCCATCATCGGTGAATCGACGACCAATTCCTGCAAGACAAATTCATAGCAGGAAACGATGGCGGCAATAATGATCACCATGCCGAGCAATACGGTGACGACATTCAGCCAGGAAAATTTTGGGTGGCGAAAAACAGGCGCCATGACATCGATGCGGATATGCATCTGTGACCTGATAGCCGCAGCCGCACCGAGGAATACCATCCATGTCAGCAGTGCAACAATTAATTCTTCGCCCCAGGTCAACGGGTTGTTAAACACATAGCGCAGAATCACGGCAAGAATTACCATGACCGAGATCGCACCATGCAGATAGGCAACCAGCGTATCTTCCGCCTTGGCAGTAAGGTCGTCGATCCGCCCCAGAATCGTTCGAAAGACACTCATCAGCGGCTCCAGAGGTGTAAAAAATAGTTTTCCCGCTTGTACTCCTGTCGTACTTTCCGCCTATTGGCTTAACTCATCGACAGACCACACATAATGCTGCCTATCGTGTCTCACACGGCCGCCTGGAACGCGCGGCTTCCGTGTGAGACGGCGGCCTTCGTAAACAATGGTTGTCGGCCTGACTAATTAGCACCTGCGGTCCCAGCTGCATTAACGGCATCTCGAACGCGTTTGAGGTTGGCAGCCCCCCAGCGCGCCTCGAGGTTTTTGTACGCCGGTCCCATTTTCGCCGCAAACGCCGCGCGATCGACCTCATCGACCACTTTTGTCTTGCCCTGCTTGCGGATTTCTTCGAGCATCTTACCTTCCTGCTCCTGCTGCAAACGGGTGTTCTTTTCCGAAACGGCGGCTGCCTCCTCCAGCAATACTTTCTGGAATTCCGGAGAAAGTTTTTCGAAGGAACGCTTGTTGATGATCACCAGGTTGTTTTGCAGCATGTGGCGGGTCATCGACAGATAACCCTGTACTTCATAGAATTTGCGGGCATAGATCGTCGGAATCGGGTTTTCCTGCCCATCGACGGTCTTCTGCTGCAAAGCCGTATAGACTTCACCAAACGGGATCGGTGTCGGCGCGGCTCCCATCGCACGAATCATCTCGACCCAGACAGGCGATTCCGGAACACGTATCTTTAGCCCGGCCATGTCCTCCGGTTTGCTTACAGCTTTTGTGCTGGTCGTCAGGTTGCGCCAGCCCCAGTACCAGATCTTGGTCAGCGGGATGATATTGTGCTTGTCGCGCAGTTCATCAAAGATCGGCTGAAACACCGGACCACGGATAATACGTTCGGCCTGTGCCCAGTCTTTCCACAGGAAGGGCGCACTCGCAATTTCCAGCGCCGGCGTCAGATTGGACAGCGCCGCCATCGAAGGCGAAGCAATGTCAAGCGCACCGGATTTGACCTGCTGGAACAGGTCGACTTCCTTGCCCAGTTGTTCGCCCGGGAACACCTTGACGACCAGCTCACCGTTGGTACGTTTAGCCACCCGGTCGGCAAATTCCTGCTCCAGCTCGAAGGCCAGCTCGCCAGCGATGTGCACATGACCAAAGCGCAGTGTCGTCGCCGCCGAGACTGCGCCCGACGTGAACAAGGATACGGAAAAAGCCGCAGCCAGCGCGGAAGAAAGAATTTTTTTCGCGGTAATACGAAACATGGCCAACCTCCCACAAAGGAAAAAGGAAAACGACATCCAACCGTTCAAATGTCGAAACCGCACAACGGCGCGCACCGGACAATCCGCACCGATACGCTTCTTACCGCCTAAGACCAGTAACCATAGTCGCGTAGCCAACTCAGCGAGCCAACACTATCCGGCATCGGAACGTATTCGAGGCCGATATATCCCGTGTACCCCATCGCCAGAAACTCAGCCAACAGCCAGCGATAATTAATTTCCCCCGTACCGGGTTGATGACGGCCGGGATTATCGGCAATCTGGATATGACTGATACGCGGCAGATTCGCCTTCAGAATACCCGCCAACTCGCCTTCCATTCGCTGGGCATGGTAAACGTCGTATTGCAGGTAAGCATTCGAATGCGCCACCTCGTCGAGAATGCTGAATACCTTGGTCGTCGTATCCAGGAAAAACCCCGGCACGTCACGCGAATTGAGCGGCTCAACCAGCAGACGGATATTTTTTGCCGCCAGCGCCTCGGCGGCAAAGCGCAGGTTCTCGACCATCACCCGACGCTGCTCGACCATCGGCACATCCGACCATGTCTTTCCGACCAGACAGTTGACCTGTTTGACGCCCAACCCCTGCGCATACTCAATGGCTCGATCCACGCCCGCGCGGAACTCGGACTGACGCGCCGGATTACCGGCAATGCCACGCTCGCCGCTTGCAAAATCACCCGCCGGCAGATTGATGAGCACCAGATCCAACCCATTTGACGACAGCGTATCTTTTAGATCAGCCAATGGGTAATCATAAGGAAACATAAATTCCACCGCCTTGAACCCGGCTTTGGCAGCTGCGGCAAATCGTTCCATAAAAGGAACTTCCTGAAACATCATCGAAAGATTTGCCGAAAATTTCGGCGCACTCATCGGTATATTGACCGTCGCTTGCATCATGTCTCCTCATATAGAAATTGTTTTATTTGCCCATTGACTGCATGGCATAGGAGTTGATGCAATAAGCAAGCCAAGGCATACCCGTTCATAATTGATTGTTTTTATTCATCCAATTTGACAAAGGCTCCTTTGCCAAACATCAAACGTACCAATTAGAAACTAGAATCAGAGGTTCTGTGTTTCAGAATAAAACTAAGCATGCAAAGAAATACCGAAAAATCAGAAGTTCTGTGCTACAGCGGCCTTGGGCACTCAAGACCTGTACACGGCTTGCCGCCATCACAAGGCATCTTGATCTTGATCAAGGCGAATGCGCTGTTCACGAATTTTTCGCCAAAGGGTCGTCCGTCCGATGCCCAATATTTTGCTCGATGCCTTGATCGAACCGCCGTTTTTACGCAAAACACGCTGGATGTGTGCAGTTTCCATTTCACGGAGCGTCATGCTTTCCGCACAGTCCAGCATTGAAATTTCTTTTCCGGTTGAAGCGTTTGTACAAGGTTCTCCGATCAGATCGTCGATGCCGATGCTATCGCTTTCGCAAACGACGACGGCACGCTCGATCATGCCGCGCAGTTCGCGCACATTGCCCTTAAAATCGTACCGGTGCAGATATTTCAGCGCAGCATCACTGAGTACCAGCTGGCCTTTACCATAACGCTCGGTAAGTTCTGCAAGAAAACGGTTACTCAGCAATTCGATGTCTTCCCGGTGTTCGCACAACGGCGGCACATGCAGGCTCAGGATAGCGATACGAAAATAGAGGTCGCTACGAAATTCACCGGCATCAACCAACCCCCGTAGGTTACGGTTGCTTGCGCAAATGATTCGGACATCGACCGGAATCAATTTATCTCCGCCCAGGCGCATGACCTGGCGCTCCTGCAAGATACGCAGCAAGCGGCTTTGCAAGAGCAACGGCAACTCACTGATTTCGTCGAGAAAAATTGTGCCGCCATGTGCCATCTCGAACATTCCAGCCTTGCCCTTGCGATTGGCTCCAGTAAAAGAACCTTCGGCGTAACCAAACAGTTCACTCTCAATCAGCGTTGCCGGTAATGCGGCACAGTTGATCGCCACAAACGGCGCATTTTTCCGCCGACCATAATTATGAATGCTCTGCGCAAACAGCTCCTTACCGACACCCGACGGACCGGTAATCAGCACGGAAGCATCGTACTGCGCGAATTTCTGCGCTGTACGCACACATACCGCCATTGCTGCGCTCCGATGCAGAATATCGGTAAATGTGTACTGGGCAATGAACCCTTTTTCGGATAGACGGATACGGATTTTCTGTTCAAGTCGCTGGATGTCAGTAATATCTTGATAGGTTGCCACAGCACCAACAACCTCATCATCGACGACAACAGGTGATCGGTTGACCGTAACGACCGTCTTGTTACCCAGCACCTGAATGTCTCCAGCAATCGTTTGCCGTGTCGCCAGCGCTTCGGGCAAGCGTGTTTGCGGAATAATCTCTCTGACATGCCTACCCAGCGCTTCTTGCTGGCTAAAGCCAGTAATTTTCTCCGAGGCGGCATTGAAAAGAGTAATCTCGCCGCGTGTGTCGATAGCAATAATACCGTCGTGAACAAAGTCGATGATCGTAGCAATCTGCTGCGTACGCGCCTTCTGTGCTCGCGAGGCATGGAGAATTTCCTCCGCCTGCTGAATAGCCGTCTGTATCGCCTGGCCGCCCGAATGTACGATAAATGCGCGACAGCCAGATACCCGTGTCGCTACTTTGACGTTATTGTCGCCGACGAATACGCGAATACCTTGTTGTATCATCCGTTCGACGGCGGCTACATTATCGCTGTGGCCGGAAAGCTTGCAGCATACGGTGTCAATCCCCAGCACTTCGGCAATCGTTTCCGCGCCATCGACGACGTTATGAAAACCGACGACACCCACCACGCCCGTGGCGCCGGAATAGCCTCGCCCGGCCGCTTCTCGAAAAGCATCGATCAGATCAAAAGCTGTTACCTTGATCTCGATGCAGGGCAGATCGAATTCCGTCTTGATCAGTTCATAAAATCCGCCACGGGCAACAATAACTTTAGCCCCCCGGCTAATAGCGCTCCGCACCCGTTCAAGCACATTGCCTGGTTCGGCTTCCAGCATTTCCACGTTGACATAGCCATGCCCGGCCATGACTTGCCGGACAATCTCCGACATGGAACGAAAAGGCGTCACGACGACAATTTCCCTCATGGTGCACTCCTATTCCGCAATGATGGAGAAAAACGGTTTTGTCAATCATCGATTTCGAGGCATCCTTGTGAGCATGCCAGCGCGCAGGATGCACAACCAACCAGCCTTGCATGGCAAGTCAGCGCATGTCTCCGATAAGCTCCTAATTCCCTCAACCTGGCCGGTGCAGGCGGGGCCGGAGGGTTTAGGGAGGCCTTGTGTGCATGGTACCGTATAAATAGATCCCGTTTCCCTTGACGAACCGCTCAAAGCTGCCAACGCCGAGCATCCGACCACGGATCGTCACATGCCTGAATTTCAATATTGCAACTGGGGCGGTTCAGACGCTTCATCCGCCTGCGCATGGGTCGATGCTGGCTTGAATGCATCGCCCGGCGGCAGCGAACTTTCGCCGGAGCACAACAAAACCCACCCAACAAAAAGCCGCCCCACGGACGGCTTGTGCTGCTTGTTTATGGTGGCGCGGCGATGGCTGCCGCCGCATCATCGGATTACCCGGGCGCCTTTGCCTTTCATCGCGGCTTCGACCTCCTCGACGCGCATCATCGATGTGTCGCCCGGCGTGGTCATAGCCAGTGCGCCGTGCGCCGCTCCGTATTCCACGGCGGCCTGCGGGCCTTTGCCCTCCAGGAAGCCGTAAGCCACGCCGGAGGCAAAGCCGTCGCCGCCGCCCACGCGGTCATAAATTTCCAGATTGTCACGCTTCATCGACTCGTAAATTTTGCCGTCGTACCAGAGGATGGCCGACCAGTCGTTGATCGATGCGGTTTTCGCGTTGCGCAGCGTCGTCGCCGCGACCTTGAAGTTGGGAAATTCGCCGACGGCCTTCTGGATCATTTTGGCGAAAGAGCTTGTTTCGATTTTCGTCAAATGCTCATCGGCGCCTTCGACCTCAAAGCCGAGGCAGGCCGTGAAATCTTCTTCATTACCGATCATCACGTCGACGTACCTGGCAATTTCGCGGTTGATGCGCCGGGCGGCCTCCTTGCCGCCCTGGCTCGTCCACAGCGAGGCGCGGTAGTTGAGATCATATGCGACAACAGTACCGTATTTTTTGGCGACCTGAACCGCTTCGATCACGGCTTCGGCCGTATTCGAGGCGAGCGCCGCAAAGATGCCGCCCGTATGGAACCAGCGCACGCCTTCTTCGCCAAAGATTTTTTCCCAATTGATCTCGCCGGGGCGAATCTGTGAGGCGGCGGAATTGCCGCGGTCAGAACAGCCGAGGGCCGGACGGATGCCAAACCCCTTTTCGGTGAAATTGAGACCGACGCGGGTGTTTTTACCCAGCCCGTCAAAATCACGCCAGATGACGTGGCGCATATCGACGCCGCCCTGCATGATCAAATCTTCAAGCAGCCAGCCAAGGTCGTTCTTCGGAATGGCCGTTGCAACCATTGCGCGCTTGCCCCAGCATTTGCGCATGGCGCGGGCAACGTTGTATTCGCCGCCGCCTTCCCAGACCTGAAAGCTGCGGGCATTGCGCACGCGGCCAAACCCCGGATCGAAACGCAGCATGATTTCACCAAAGGCCGCACAATCCCATTGGGCATCGCCGGCGGGTTTGACGATGAGTTCACTCATGGAAAATCCTTTCTTTGCTCTCTTCGCTGTTTTTGATCGGGCTTACTTGCCGGCAAGTTCAGACTTAATGCGGTTGACGAGGGCGATCGTCTGCCGGAAATTTTCCTCGATCCCCTGGTAATCCTTGGCTTCAAGCAGTTTCTTGGTGATGAGGTTGGAGCCAATACCGCAGGCGACGATGCCGGCGCCAAACCATTTGCGCAGCGAATCTTCACTGGGATCGACACCGCCGGTGGGCATGATGCGCGTCCAGGGCATCGGTCCCATGACGCTCTTGACGAAATCCGGCCCGCCGACCGATGCGCCAGGAAATACCTTGATGATTTCACACCCCAGTTCCTGGGCATCGCCGATTTCCGTCGCCGAGCCACACCCTGGGCTGTAGGGGATACCACGCCGGTTACACAGCCGCGCCACTTCTGCATTGAGCATGGGGCCGACGACAAACTTTGCGCCATAGGCGATATAAAGCCCCGCCGTCGGCGCATCGCACACCGAACCGACGCCCATGATGACCGAAGGATCGGCCTTGGCGAAATGCCGCGTCACCCGCAGGAAAACATCGGCAGCAAAATCCCCGCGATTGGTAAATTCGATGCATTTCGCCCCCCCATTGGCGCAGGCCTGGATGACGTTGATGCACACCTCTTCATCCGGATGATAGAACACGGGGATGACGCTTTGCTCAATAATCGCCGTCAATACGGCCAGTCTGTCTTTGGCTGCCATGTTTCTCTCCTGTCAATTTTCTGGTTTCAAGCAACCGACATCGCTGCGCGAGTCGCCCGCCCATCTATAGAAGCAGGCCGAAAGGCGCATCTCGGCGCATGCGCTAGCGTATCAAAACACGCAGGTCACTTTCAGATATTTTTCCGGATGTTCGGAAATATCAGCCACGATGGCAGGCGTTTCTGCCAGCGGAACGGTGCAAGTCAGCAACGCGCCGACATCGATTTTGCCTTCGGCGATCAGACGCAGGCTTTCCGGAAACTGGCCGACACTGTTACGCGAACCGCGCACAGTCAGCTCTTTTTTGGTGAAGAGCGCCGTTAGCAAGGGAATTTCCGCCTTTGGCCAGCCGACCAAGGCGATATGACCAGCGTAGGAAACATAATCCAGGGCGCTGCGAATGGCCGGAGCAGCGCCGGAGCACTCGATGACGGCCTCGGCCATACGTCCCTGTGTCAGCGTCTGGATTGCCGCCAGAACATCCGCGCCGGTTGGGTTGAGCGTATGCGCCACGCCAAGCGCGTGCGCGAGCGACAATCGCGCATCAACCGGGTCAACGACGACCGGAATGGCGCCCAGTGTCAGCGCATACTGCGCCGCAAGTAGGCCGATCTGTCCGGCGCCCGTAATGACGATATGCTGTCCGGCCTTGACTTCGGCCTGCCTGACCGCATGCATGGCAATGACCAGCGGTTCGGCCAGCGGCGCCAGATGCCACGGAATGCCGTCCGGTACTTTGTGCAGCAAATGACGCGGATGCGAAATATATTCGGCCATGCCGCCGTCAATATGAACGCCGCGCACGGTCAGATGCTCACAACAGTTGGTATGGCCGATCGAACACGGATAACACTTCCCGCAGTACACATAAGGTTCGATGATGACCCGTTCGCCGGCCTTGAACAGCGTCTCGTCCGGCGCCACTTCGACCACTTCGCCAGCAACCTCGTGCCCGATGATGCGCGGATAAGACACCAAGGGATTCACGCCCTTGTAGGCGCCAATATCGGAACCGCAAATACCGGCGCTGCGCACGCGGATCAACACTTCGTCGCGGCCACGCCGCTGCTCGGGCAGATCGACCAGGGCAATCTCACCGGGAGCGCTGAGACAGACGGCTTTCATGGTTTCCCTCACATCAAAAATTGGCCAGCACCCGCAATCCCACGAGCGCAGTGGATAAACGTTCACCAGCGTCGGCGGCACGCCAAACACCGCACGAAACGGCAGCATTTCTCGCACGTCACACACACCGATCCTGACGCCGAACAGCTTACGTACCGGAAATACGGCCATTCCCAAAGACAGCGTCATTGCTCCGGCCAATAGCCTGAAGGCCATCATATACCGAAATACGCCGAGCCAATGCCAAGAACACTGACCGCTGGCACCCGAGGACGCGCCAGCCCCGGCGTTCCGGCGCACGCCATTTCCCTGCGCAGCGGCATTGAGGTATTCTGCGCGGCGCGCTGTTCACGCCGGACAGACCGACTTGACGATTGGAAGACGATATGAACTTTACTCCGCAAAAAGCCAGCCCCTGTGACGCGCTGGTGCTCTATGGCGTTACCGGCGATCTTGCCCGCAAAAAGATTTTTCCTTCCCTCTATGCCATGGCCAAGCGCGGTGCGCTGAACGTCCCCGTCATCGGCGTCGCCTCATCGCCGTGGACGCAGGAGCAGCTTTGCCAGCGCGCCACTGAGAGCATCATGGAAAACGGCGGCATTGACGATCCGGCGGCCATGCAGACGCTGCTCTCCAAGCTCAGCTACGTCAGCGGCAATTACAAAAACCCGGCGACATTTGCCATGATCCGCGAGGCGCTCGATCTGGCGGAGCGTCCAGCGCACTACCTCGCCATTCCACCGGCGCTGTTCGAGACGATGATTACCGGCCTGCGCGATTCCGGACTGGCAAAAAATGCCCGCCTGATCGTCGAAAAACCTTTCGGCCGCGACCTTAAATCGGCGATGGAACTCAATCGCATCGCGCTGTCGGCCTTTCCGGAAAACTCGATATTCCGCATCGACCACTACCTTGGCAAAGAAGCGATCATGAATATCCTGTATTTTCGCTTCGCCAACGCCTTCCTGGAGCCGATCTGGAACCGCAATTACATCGACAGCGTGCAAATTACGCTATCGGAAAAATTCGGCGTCGAAGGGCGCGGCGCGTTCTACGAAACGGCCGGCTGCCTGCGTGACGTCGTGCAAAACCACATGTTCCAGATCGTCGCCCTGCTGGCCATGGAGCCGCCGGCCTATCGGGGCTACGGCGCCGTGCATGACAAGACCGCCGAAGTCTTCCAGTCCATGTGCCCGCTGAGCGCCGAAGACATCGTGCGCGGTCAGTACGAAGGCTATAAATCCGAGGCCGGCGTCCCCCCCAATTCCGATGTAGAAACCTTCTGCGCCCTGCGCCTGTTCATCGACTCCTGGCGCTGGGCCGGCGTGCCTTGGTTTCTGCGTGCCGGAAAATGCCTGGCCGAAACCGCCGCCGAGGTAGTCGTCCAGCTCAAGCCGCCGCCACAACGCCTGTTCAACGACTCGCAGCACAACGGCCCGCCCAACTATCTGCGCTTCCGCCTCTCGCCGCGTTCGGCAATCGCCCTGGCAGCGCGTGTCAAGCGCAGCGGAAAAGAATTTATCGGCGAACAGCGCGAACTGTTCCTGCTCGACGAATATCTGGCGGCCGAAACGCCTTACGAACGCCTACTCGGCGAGGCCATGATGGGCAACGGCGCCCTGTTCATCCGGCAAGATGCCGTCGAGGCCGCCTGGGCCGTCGTTGAACCGATTCTTGAATCGCACCCGCTGACGCAGCCCTACGCCCCCGGCAGTTGGGGGCCGCGCGCGGCCGACCGGCTGATCATGAATCAGGGCGGCTGGTTCAACCCGCTGACATAGGCATACGATCAGGCACACGATCAGGCTCTCACACGGCCAAGGCCGCAATCGGATACGCGCATACGCAACGCAGACAGGTCAGACACCCGCCGAAGTCAGGCGGCGAATCGAGCCTATCGGCAATCATCAACGCATTTGCAGCACGATGCCTGCGCAGTCAGCCTGAGCGCCGAGCGCGCCAAAAGCGAGCCCACGGTTTTCACGAAAATTCACTTTCATTTTTCTATCAGCGGCAAAGTGTTTAGCTCAATGTTCAGCTCAAGCCAGAGGTCATCGCCCGCGCCATCGCGCCACCACGCTTTCCCAGAAAAAGTACGGCGCTGCCTCGATCATCCTTGCCCAAAGCGCTGAAATCAGCCACGACTTTGCAATCATTGAAACGGCATGATGGCCGAAAAATGCCTCTCAACAAGCCAATGCCCACCAGCAGTTGCGCCCGATGAATTTTCTTGCACATACCCTACTAGCGGGGGCTGACGAGGCCGATCGCATCGGCGGTCTGCTCGGCGACTTCATTAAAGGGCCGCTTCCCGCCGGCCTGCCGCCGGCGTTGGCATCGGGGGTCGCCCTGCACCGCGCCATCGACGGCTATGCCGACCGGCATCCCGCTTTCCTCGCCAGCCGGGCGCGCGTCAGCTCTCGGCGACGGCGCGTCGCCGGCGTGCTGGTCGACCTTTTCTACGATCACCTGCTGGCGCGCGACTGGCCAGGCGAACCCGCCTCTCGGACAGAGCCCTCCGGCACGGCAACAGAAACCGGCGATGCCCACCCGCCGCTTGCCGTCTACACGGCGGCAATCTATGCCGCGCTGCCGGCTTACCTCCACGCCCTGCCCGCACCCGCCCGCGCTGTCGCCGAACGGATGTGTCGGGAAGACTGGCTGACGCACTACCGGAACCCCGCCGCTGTCGCCCGAGCGATTGATCAGATGTCGATCCACCGGCTCAAACGCGCCAATCCGCTGGCAGGCGGTTTCGAGGAATTTCTCGCCGATCCGGACGGTTTTGCCGCCGATTTCCGCGCTTTCCTGCCCGATGCGCTCGCCTTCGCCGCACAATGGCGGGAGCGGCGCTCCAAGGCATCATGACTCGCCTTCCTTATTTTTCTGACCCGCCCGAAAACTGGATGCCCAAAAATATCTGGTATTCTGCACGCGCTTTTGCGTTCCCTGAATGCGGAGCGTTTTTCTTTCGTTTTTACTGATTGAAAGTGACATCATGAGTTTGATAAGAATCGCCGTCGTTGGCTATGGCAACATTGGTCATAGTGCCGTAGAAGCCGTGCGCGCCGCGCCAGATATGGAACTGGCCGGCATCGTCCGCCGTTCCGCAGCCGCAGCTGTCCCCGCCGAACTGGCGGGCATTCCCATCGTTACCGACGTTTCGGCGCTCGGCAAGGTCGATGTGGCGCTGCTTTGCTGCCCGACGCGCAGCGTTCCCGATACCGCGCCCGAGTACCTGCGCCGCGGCATCCACACCGTCGATAGTTTTGACATTCACGGCGAATCGCTTTTGGCGCTGCGCAAAAATCTGGACGCCATTGGCAAGCAACACAACAGTGTTGCCGTCGTTTCCGCCGGCTGGGATCCGGGCAGCGATTCGCTGATGCGCACGCTGCTGCTGGCGATGGCGCCGAAAGGGCTGACGTACACCGATTTCGGTCCGGGCATGAGCATGGGGCACTCGGTTTGCGCCAAATCCAAGCCGGGCGTCAAGGATGCCCTGTCGATGACGATCCCCGCCGGTTCCGGCGTGCATCGCCGCATGGTCTATGTCGAACTGGAAGCCGGCGCGGATTTTTCTGCCGTAGAAAAAGCCATCAAGAGCGACGACTACTTTATCAAGGACGACACGCACGTTTTCGCCGTCGAGAGCATCGATACGCTCAAAGACATGGGACACGGCGTGTGCATGACGCGCAAGGGCGTCAGCGGCGTCACGCAAAATCAACGCTTTGAATTCCGCATGACCATCAATAATCCGGCGCTGACCGCCCAGGTCATGACCTCCTGCGCACGCGCCGCCGCGCATCACCTGAAGCCGGGCGCCTACACCGTGCCGGAGATCGCGCCGATGGATCTTTTGCCGGGTGATCGGGATACGCTGATCAAGACACTGGTGTAACCATAGCGGGAAGCATCGCCGCTTGACCCGCCGCCGGTTTTATCCGGCCGACCATTCATCCGGTCGGCGGCCGGCGGCGAGCGTGACACACTCATCAAAATGCTGGTGTAAGCGCGCCCAAAAATGCCTCTGCTGCTGCCGGCGCCGCACAGCAGCGGAGCGCTACATCAAATGAATCAACAAAAGGGCAAAACACCCGACGCCCCCGCTGGCGACGAGGCTCTCATCGGAGACTTCCGCCGCGCGCTCGACAACATCGCCGCGCTTGCCGACACCCTGAATTTCCCCGGCTGGACGCGCACGTTTCGCGCCGCGCGCCGCGCACTCGATGACGAAACGCTGCCCGCCACCGAACGCCTGGCGCGGGCGTTGCAAGGCTCGCAAGTCTTCGGCGGCATGGGCTCGTGGCTCGACTCGCCGCCCGCCGTCGCCTACGAACAAGGGCTTTCCGCCACATACGACGCCGCCACCGACGCCCTCTTAGACATCCGCGAACGCAGCCAAAAATTCCTGCGCCGCCATCCGCAGCAATAGCGCAATGGCGGTTTCTACCCCACCCGCCAAACCCCGCGCAGGTAAGGCAGAAAACATAAAACGGCCGGAGCCCCTTTAAACACAAGGGCTTCATGGGATCAAAAAACATAAAACAGATTTTTACGCCCGACAGATCGTTAGACGAACGACCGTCGGGCATCAATGCCCGACAAAAACTCGCCGCCTTGTCTTTCGGCAAAGTTAAGCCGCTATTTGCGCCTTCGGAGCGCTCCTCTAAAAACCATTCAAACAGACCAGAAAACATAAATCGCCCCGAACCCCGCTAAATACAAGGGGCTCAGCGCATCAAAAAACATAAATCGTTCTCCGCTCCTTTTTTAAAGGGAAACAACCCGCAGGGCTGCGGGATGAGCAGCCTATTTTTTACATGGCAAAGGAAGCCGCCATCGCTCGCCTTTGCAAGGGGAGCCACAGCAAATTATTTGTAATATACTATTCACCAATCTATTCATAATTCTATTCATCACCATGCCTGATTACGCCGAAACCATCCGCCAAACGCTTACGCAAGGCGTAGCAACTCCTTCGCAACTAATTGATTCTATTAAAATTAGCCAGCCGACCTTGTCGCGCCAACTGAGAGCGCTGGGCGATGATGTGGTGCGCATCGGCAAGGGAAAATCTATTCAATATGCGCTGCGTGACCGGCACCACGGGTTGCCCGAAATGCCGGTCTATCGTGTGGATAGCGCGGGTAAATTGCTGTTTTTGGGGCAGTTACTTGCGATTTATCCGCAAGGCTTTGTGATGCAGGAGACATCGGGGCGCAGTGTGCGCAGCGACGATCTGCCGTGGTGGCTGTACGATATGCGCCCGCAGGGGTATCTGGGGCGGGCGTGGGCGCGCCAGCATGCGCAGCGTTTTGATTTTCCTGAAGATATTCGCCGCTGGGCCGACCACCATGTGCTGCGCGCGCTGCTGGCGGACGGCGTGGATATGAGCGGTGATTTGCTGATTGGCGAAGCATGCCGCGCGCGTTTCTTACATATGCAAGCGCCTGAACGGGTTGAAGATAAAGCCCGGCGCTATCCCGAGCTGGCAGCGCAGGCAGCAACGGGCGAGTTGGCTGGTTCTTCCGCGGGTGGCGAGCAGCCGAAGTTCACGGCGTACACGGCAGACGGGCATGTGATTGTGAAATTCAGCGAAACGGAGGCGGGCCCCGTGAGCGAGCGCTGGCGCGATTTGCTGCTGGCGGAATATTGGGCGCTTGCCACCTTGCGCACGTCGGGGTTTGAGGCAGCGGCAAGCGCGATTATCGATAGCGCCGCACAGCGCTTTCTGGAAAGCACGCGCTTTGACCGCGTCGGCGCAACGGGGCGCGTGGGGCTGCATTCGCTCACTGCGCTGGATTTGCAATTTACCGGCAACGCATCGGAAGGCTGGGTGGGAGTTACGCGCGCGCTGGCGCAACAGGGCGTGATTACGCCGGCAGCGGCCGAACGCGCCGCGTTGCTGTGGGCATTTGGCACGCTGATTGGCAACAGCGATATGCACGGCGGTAATCTTTCTTTTATCGATGATGGCGCGCCTCCCTACCGCCTCGCACCGGTGTATGACATGACGGCGATGGCGTTTGCGCCCACCAGCGGCGGCGGATTGCCCGCTGCCTTGCCCGCGCTGACCCTGCGTGCCGACATCCCCCCTGCGCAGTGGCGACAAGCGCTTGATCTGGCGCGGCAGTGGCTGGCGCAATTGCAGGCGGACGAGCGTTTAAGCGCACGCTTTGCCCCGTGTATTCAAGCGCTTGAACGCCACCACGCCGGCGCCGCCGCGCAACTGGCGCGGCTGGCGGTTTAATTTAAACGCAAGTCATGGGCCGGCAAGGCGCCATGCGGTTCACGCGCTCAATCGGCCACGGCATCGGGCGGGCGACGATGGGCGCGCATCAGGCTTCCGGCAAACGGCGTCAACAGGGCGTTTCCAGGCACCCCCTCTGAAACCCGCGTGGATAGGGCATTTCCGGGCACCCTACCCGGAAACCCTGATAAATAAAGGGCTGGCGGGCACACCCCTCTGAGATGCCCTGTTTACAAGGGTCTCCGGGCATCCCTTATTAACCTGCATTTAACCTGCATGCAGCCAGCGCAGTTTTCAGTGCAGCGGACAGTGCGGCGCTGGCCTGCGCCGGATCGGGCTGGCCGCAGATGGCCGAAACGACGGCGACGCCGCGCGCACCTGCGGCAAGGAGTTCGCCGCAATGCACCGAACGGATGCCGCCGATCGCCACGACCGGCAGGGCCGTGGCCGCCGCCAGTTCGCCAAAACCGGCGATGCCCAGCACTGCGCCTGCATCCGGCTTGGTGCCGGTCGGAAACACCGGCCCGACGCCAAGATAATCCACGCCCGTGGCCGGCACAGCGGCCAGCTCGGAAAAATCCGAGACCGAGACGCCTAACAGTTTGTCCGGCCCGATCAGACGGCGCACGTCCGCTGCCGGCAGATCATCCTGGCCGACATGCACGCCATCGGCGTCAGCCGCCAGCGCCACGTCGACCTGATCATTAACAATCAGCGGCACACCGAGCGGCGAGAGCGCCGCCTTGAGTTTGCGCGCCGTTTCCAGCCACTGCTTCTTCTTCCAGTGCGGCGCTCGCAACTGCACGACTGTCGCGCCATTTTCCGCCGCCAACCGCGCGGTTTGCACCATGCCGTCCGGGCTGCCGCACAGATCGGGGTCCAAGACCAGATAGAGCGAAAGATCGAGTTTTTTCATGTCGCCCGCCCCCGCAGGGCTTCCGGATCGAGGCGGTACAGCGCATCGAGAAAAGCGCCCTTCAACGAGCCGGGGCCGTCGCTTTCCGCTGCCGCCCATTCGCCACACAGCCCGGCGATGGCGCAGGCGGCGGCGACGGCATTGAGGCGGCTCGTGCGGCTGTGCGCACCGGCCGTCAGGGCGGCCACCAGGGCCGAGAGCGCACAGCCGGTGCCGACTACGCGCGTCATCAGCGGATGGCCCCACGGCGTCGCCCAGACGGTTTCGCCGTCGGTGATGTAATCCGTCTGCCCGGTGACGGCGACGATGGCACCACTCGTCCGCGCCAGCTGCCGTGCGGCGTCGATTGCCGCTTCCGAGCGAGCGAGGGTATCGACGCCGCGCCCGCCCGTGCCGTCCGCACTATCAGCGCCATCTATTTCGCAGGCAAGCGCAAGGATTTCCGAAGCGTTGCCGCGAATCGCCGCCGGCCGGCTGGCCAGCAATTCTCGGCAAAACTGCGTGCGGTACGCCAGCGCACCGACCGCCACTGGATCGAGCGTCCACGGCACATCGGCCTGAACGGCCGCCGCAACGGCCAGGCGCATCGCGGACAGCCGCGCCGGATAGAGCGTGCCGACGTTAATCAGCAGCGCGCCGGCGTGCGCGGCAAATGCGGCGACTTCCTCCTCCGCGACGATCATCGCCGGCGAGGCGCCGGCCGCCAGCAGCACGTTGGCGCTGATTTCCTGAACGACCTCGTTGGTCAATATATGGACGAGCGGCGCACTGGCGCGAAAGCGCGCCAATTCGTCGGCAGCGATGGATAACGGCAAAATTTCCGGCATGGCTGATCTCCCCAAAGACATGAATGGCGGCAACGGCGCCAGTATAGTCGAAGCGATCAGCCTCCCGATTTCTCATAAGTGCTGGCTGACCCTGCCCGGCAGGCCGGATTCCTTGCAGTGACGGATATCGCAGAAGCCGCATGCCGGCGGCACGGCGCCTAGCAGCCCAATTGTCTTGCCGTGTATTTGCCTTGTATTTGTCTTATCTTGACGCTTGCGGCCGCCCTGCCGCCGCGCCAGCGGATGCTTCCCATCCCTTTCGGCATCGTTCTGAAAACGCCTGCCCGCGCTGCCTTTTGCGCGCTTTTTCATGCCTCTCGCGCTGTCTTTTATGCCCCCGCCGTCGGGCAAGACAAGCTTCGTCGGGTGCGTTATGCTGTCATTCAGCGCCGCCATGCCGCAGTCTGAATGAAACGCTACGCCGCCGCGACACCACAGCCCCCGCACACCAAATGACGCCTATCAAGGAGCCCGATGAACCCGCTGACCACACCGCCCGCCGCCCACCCAGCCGCAACCCCGCCGATGCGCCTGTGTCTCGTCCGCCACGGCGAAACCGACTGGAACGCCGAGCAGCGGATGCAGGGGCACAAGGATCTGCCGCTAAATGCCTGCGGACGCGCCCAGGCGGAACAGGCTGCCCGCCAGTTCACCGGCCTGCGCGCCGATGCCATTTACAGCAGCGACCTACAACGCGCCTGGCAGACGGCGCAGCCGATTGCGGCGGCGCTGGGGCTGACGCCCACGCGCCTCATTGCCCTGCGCGAACGCAACTACGGGCGCTGCGAAGGCATGGTGCGCAAAGACGTGGCGGCGATCTATCCCGAAGATGCGCGCGCTTTGCGCGAGCGCCTACCGGATTACGTACTGCCCGGCGGCGAAAGCCTGCGCCAGCACCAGCAGCGCATCTACGACTGCATCGACGCACTGGCCGCAAAGCATGCGGGAGAAACCGTCGTCACCGTTACGCATGGCGGCACGCTCGACCTCGTCTATCGTCGCGCCAACGGCATTCCGCTGGAAAAGGCGCGCGATTTTCCCATCCCGAACACCGGCATCTGCTGGCTGGACATTTCTCCCAGTGCCTGGCACATCATCCGCTGGGCCGACACCACGCACCTGGCGCACGGCGCCCTCGAAGTTTCTGCGGACTTCTAAAACGAGGCGCTTGATAACCGGCCGGAAGCCCGTGTATTTAGGGCATTTCCGGAGGGGTATCCTGAAACCCTTGTAAACAGGGCATCTCCGGACGGGTGCTCTGAGATGCCCTATCTTCGCGGGTTTCGGAGCACCTAAAAGCCCCTCGCCCTGTGGGGGAGGGGTTTGGTGAGAGGACAAGTAAAGGGATGCCCGGAAGTCCTTTATCCACGCGGGTTTCAGATGGGGTATTTCGAATACTCTTGCATAGCGGCCCGACTTTGCCAAAAGACAAGGCGGCGAGCCGCTGACAGTACAAGCAGTATGGCAAGGCCAACACAGCAACGCAGTATTTTGGCAAAGGAAGCCGCTATTAAGGTCAATGCGGTATTCGCCGCTATCACACGCGCCGGCCTTTGACGGCGTGGGCGCGCGCGTGGCAGGTGATGCTGCCGTCGGCAGCAATCGGCAGGCTGCGGCGCAAGGCCTGCTGCACGCTTTGGCGCGTTTCCGGCGGCAGGGCGGCGAATGCTTCGCCGATGCTGGCGCTGTCCGCCAGCGCTTGCCAGTAGGCGGCAAAGTCGGGAAAGCAATAGGCGACGTGGAAGGCGCGCGTGGCGATGTCGGTCAGCCCCGCCTGTTCCCATAAGGCGTGCAGCCGCGGCAGTTGCGTGATGTCGTCGCTGGCGTCGCGCTGCGGCAGTACGCCGTGTTCATGCAGGAGCGCAAAGGCGGGAGCGTAGGGGAAGCCCTGCGGCAGATCCCAGATGTAGGTGGCGACGGTGCCGCCGGGTTTGCAGACGCGCGCCATTTCAGCGACGGCGCGGGCGGGGTCGGGCACAAAGACGATGACGAGTGGCATAACGACGGCATCAAATGTATCGGCGTCGAAGGAAAGCGCGGCGGCGTCGCCTTGTTGCAGGACGACGTGCGCCGGCAGCTGCGCGCGGGCGTAGGCGAGTTGCGCGGCGGAAATGTCGATGCCGTGCAGGGTGGCGGGGGCGGCGTGTTGCAGGATTTGTACGCCAAACGCCCCGCCGCCGCAGCCCACGTCAAGCCAGCTTTGCCCGGCCGGCAGCGCCAGCCAGTCGAGGAATGCTGCCCCGGCGGCGCGGCTCCAGCCGCCCATGTAGCGCTCGTAACGCGCTGCGTCCTGAAAGTTGCCCATTACCTGCTCTTACCAAAAAACTCAACTCCTCGACATGATCATGGCACAGCCTTTTTCCACCATCTCACGATAAAAATCGCGCAGCGCAAATTTTTCCGGGCATTTACCAAAATCAACTTCTTGCAGCGCTTTGGCAATCTCACACACATGCCCGGAATAGGTGCCCGCCACATATATGTCATCCGGCTCACCAAAAATCGTATGTTGGCCGACGATGGCTTCGCTCAAACAATCCCCCTGGATGGGATACGTGGCTGATTTCCCCATGAGGACAAAATGCAGCACATCCCAGGATTTATCAACGTCGCATTCGCGTCTCTCGCCGTCTTCTTGTTCATCAGACGTTTCTTTCGTTTATGTACGCCTTCAGTTTCTGATCGCTGGATTGGTAATACGTGACGCGAATACCCATAGTGCGAATCCCTGTGAAATAAACAATAAAGGCCAAAACACATCAGCCCGGAATGACATTCTTTGCCATACCTGGCGTTGCCTGAGCGGCCAGCCGCCAGTATAGAAGGTATTGCAGGCATCGTCCAAAGCCAGCGTATTTCGGGCATCTCCGAAGCGGGTATCCGGGATCCTTATAAACAGGGCATCTCAGAGCACCTGCCCGGAAACGCCCTATCCACGCGGGTTTCAGAGAGGGGGTCTCTGAAATGCTTTATCCACGAGGGTTTCATAGAAGTACCCCGAAAGCTTAATAGCGGCTCGACTTTGCCAAAAAACAAGGCGGCGAGCCAGACAGTACAAGTCGTACGGCAAGGCGAGGCCAACACAGTATTCTGGCAAAGACAGCCGCTATCTCAATGCGTCTGCCGGCAGGCTTCGTAGATCGCCGCCATCGCTTCCGCCGCACCGGCAGCGACATGCCATGAGACCCGGTTGCTCAGGAAAGTATGCGCGGGATTGATCTCGACCGTCGGTGCGCCGCGCTGCACGGCCCGCAGAACCGGCTCGGCAATGTAGGGAAAAACCGCCGTCGTACCGATGACGAACACCATATCGAAGCCGGTATCCAGTTCGCGGTAAAGGCGGCTGATCGCGCGCTCCGGCAGCATTTCGCCGAACAGCACGACATTGGGGCGGACGATGCCGCCGCATTGGTGACAGCGCGGCGGTATTGCAGCATCGGCAGTATCCGCCGCAGCGCCGCACTGCGTGCAGTAGCGCTCGGCCAGCGTGCCGTGGATTTCGATCAGATTGCGGCTGCCCGCCTGGCTGTGCAGCCCGTCGATATTCTGCGTCAGCACGACGACCTCATGGCTGTCATCGAGCGCGGCAATGGCACGGTGCGCGGCGTTTGGCGCGGCCTGGCGGCAATTGTGCTCGATCTGCGCCAGATACTTCCAGGTAATGTCCGGCCGCGCGGCAAAGCAGGCGCCGGACAGCGCCTCCTCGATGGCCATGCCGTCCTCGGTCGCCTCGTCGTTATACAGCCCGCCGACGCCGCGATAGGTCGGTAACCCGGAGTCGGCGGAAATCCCGGCGCCGGTGATGAACAGAACGCGCCGCAGCGCACGCAGGCGCAGGCCGATGTCACGCAGGGTGGCGGTAGTTTCGGCAGACAGACTCATGGCAGACTCCTCTTTGGTTTAACACATCACACGCGCCCTCCGGCCTGTGCGCAGCAGCGCCGGTTGTGGGATTGTGTGGGATTGCCGATCGGCGCGAATGAACGCGAACGACGGATCCGGCGGATATTCCGCATAGGCCGCCAAGGCGCCAACGGGTACAGCATTCGAGGGCAACACGGCGCAGACGGAATGAAACACGCGGCGCAAAACGCACGGACAGCGCAACCTGCCTGCGGAAGAAGCGCAGAAAAGGAACGGGGTGCGCCGTACCGCGTGTATTCCACGTCTCTCACGTATCTCGCGTCCCTCACGTATCTCGCATATCTCACGACACGCGCAGCGCAATGCGCACGCTACGCCCGCCAGGGACGCTATGGCGTTCCGCCCGCGCCGCCGCCCGGCCGGCGCTTTTCCCGACATTGTGCTCACGCCTGAACCCTCGACCTGCGCCGCCACAAGCCGCCAGCAGAGAAGGCGTTCCAGCCCCATTTCAGCCAGTCAAGCAGCGACCACGCCAGCCAGAGCGCCCAGAGCAGCATCAGCCCGCGATAGACCAGGATCGGCAGCGTCACCACCCAGACGCCGGGGGGCGTCGCTTCGGCGCGGTCGAGATACCAGTTGAGCCGGAAGGCGTGCGATCCATTGCCGACGACCTGCATGTCCGGATAACCGAGCAGACCGCTTTCGACAATGGAAAACAGCGCGGACAGCATGACCAGGGTCAGCAATGCCAATCCGAGTTGGCGCAGGTTGAACGGCCAGTGCGACAGCCTGGACGACATCCGCGCCTGCCATTTGGCCGCTTCGCTTTCCCCGGCAGCCGTGGGAATCGCCGGATTGAGCGGCACGGCGGCGCTCTGGCGCGCGCGCCAGCCGAATACGGCGAACCAGCCGATGACAATCAGCGCCGACCACCACGACGCCTGCGTCAGACCAAGCGCCAGCAGCAGCCACTGCCACGTCCTGCGCAGCGGCCAGCTTGCGTCGCGGGCGCTGAAACGGCCGATCAGCACAGCGGCGACCAGCAGCACCAGCAGCTTGCCCCAGAACAGAATGGCCGGCCCGATGCCCGGCCCGACAGCCAGCAACAACCAGCGGTCACGCGGCAATTGCAGCTGCACGCGGTGATTGACGCTGTCCTGGCCGAGATCGACGCGCTGTGTTGCGTAGCGCAGCGCCATGTCCTGCTCGGCGCGCCAGAGGATTTCGACGCCCTGTTTGCCGGGCGCAAGCGGCAGCGTCAAACGCTGGCCATCCAGGCGAATCGGCTGTGTCTTGCCGTCGATGGCGACGCGCTGCAATACCGCGCCTTCCGGCAAGGTAAGCGTGTGATCGGCGCCGCGGCTGCTACGCAGTGAGAGGCTCAGGTAATAATCGCTCGAACGCGCGCCGGCCGTCACCGCCAGCGCCGAAGTGTCGATGGTCAGCGTCCGTCCCGGCGCCGGTTGCGGCCGCGTGATCGACAGCCGCAAGGTCTCGCCCGGCCAGGGTCGGAAACTCAGGTCGGCATCCTGCGCGTCCGTGCCCAGCGCCACCGGCGGAAAACCCTGGGCGTCGACGTGCCAGAGCGGTGAAGCGCTCATCATCCAGCTTTCAACCCAGGCGTCGGTTTCAGGCGCCGTCAGCGTCAGCGCATCGTGCGGCGCCAGGGTCGATACCCAGCCGACACTGGTCGCCTGCGGTGCCAGGTTAACCTGTGCCTGCCCCTCTTTAACGACGATACCCGCCGTCGTCACCGACTCGCCCGGTAGCAGCGGCACCTGCACGACCACCGGCGCACCGGGCGGCGAAACGCGGCGCACGGTCGTCTCCACGCGCCAGTTCAGATCGAAAAACAAGCGTCGTTCGACGCGCAGGAACGGCGGCAGCACGGCGGCATCCTGCGCGTTCTGCGCTTCCTGCCTGCCCCGCGCCGCCCGGGCGGCATCGGCCGCACTGTCTTTTTCGGCGCGGCGGGAGAACTGGAGCGTATCGGCAACACCGGATTCTTCGGATATGCCGGCCACCTCCCAGCCGTCAGCCTGTACTTCGACGCGGCGCGGCCGCAGCGGCAAAGGCAACTGCACGACATCGGCGGCCGGCAGAACCCCAAACAGTTCGACGCGCGAACGCCCTGCCGGCGCCAGCAGCCAGGCATTTTCGTTTTCGGTATAGACGTAAGCCGGTTTGCCGTCGATGCGCGCCTCACTCGCCAGCCATTGCTTGACGCCGCCCGGCAGCGGCAGCGCCACGTCGCTCACTGCCTCGACATCGAGGATCAGACGCAGGCTGCCATCCGCCAGATGAACAGAAAGGCGAGAAATATCGGCGCATTCCGGCAGGCATTCGGCCGGGCGCGTGAGTTTTTCACGCAAGGCGTCGAGCAGCGCCTTGTTCGGCAGTTCCGCCCACACGGGCCCGCTCAGTCCGGCGGTCAGCAGGAGGCCAAGCACGACCAGCAGTACGGCGGGCTGAGCGCGCCCGGAGTGTGCATACTGCGCCGCAGGCGGCGCGCCTTCTTTCCGCGCGAAGCCGCCCAGCCAGCCCCAAGACCGGCCGCCACCCGGACCACCCATACCGCCCGTTTTTCCGGCAGCGCGCGGCACCAGGTCGAGAATGCGCGCCAGCAGACCGGCCAGCAGCGCCAGGCGCAAAACGACGAGCAGTTTGTTGGCCAGCGGCGAAAGCAGCCAGAGATCGAGCATCTGATCCTGGGCAACGGGGCCATTCCACGTCAGCGAGTGTACATTCCAGCGCCAGTTGGGCAAGCCGTTACCGGTTTGCACCTTGGCGTCCGGGTCGGCAATTTGGTAGATATTGCGTTTGGCCGCCTGCATCGGGGTTTCGCGCTGACGGGCGCGCATCGCACTCTTGGCGGCCATGCTGCTGGAAGAAGCGGCATGGCGCGGCGCGGCAGCCATTTTGGCTGGCACTTTCTCTAACTGGACCGCCTCCGGCGCGGGCATCGCCATCACCTGCGGGGCTTCGCGCGCATCTATGGCTTCTTCCTGAACGGCGGCATCCTCATCCTCCCGCAGGGCGTCCATTTCATTGCGGGAGTACGGCTGCGCCGTTCCGGCCTGCACCGTGCGCAAACCCTCGCCTTCCAGCACAGGGTAGAGCGCCATCCGCACCTGATCCACGGCAAAGGAGAGCAGATGCAGCGTCAGCAGCAATGCACCGGCGCAACGGATGAAATGCATGCCGCGTTTCATGCGCCCTTCCGGCAGCACGCGATACAGCGCCACGGCGGCGATCAGAAGCAGCCAGTCCCAGGTCGGCGCATCCGCTTCCTGATAGACCAGCATCATAGCCAGCAGCGCCACGGCGCCCCAGCCCACGCCCCAAAGGCGGCCGGCCGCCAGCGCAGTCAGCATGACCAGGAAGAAATCAAGCAGATTCCATTGCGCCAGCCAGGCGCCGCCGGCGCGATCCACGCCCGATGCGTGCAGCAGCCGCCAGCCGGCGGGCAGGTTCAGCGTCATGTTCAGACGCTCGGCGTCGTGCTGCCAGCCGATAGCGCTAAAGCGGTGCGGCGCGCCGGAAATTTCGCTGTCGGCGCTCATGGTCAGCCGGCCGCGTTTGACCTCGACGCCCGCCGTGTCTTCCGCCTCGCCGCTGCGCGTAATCAATTGCGCCTCACCGTCGATATCGACGCGGCCCAGCTTGGCCGGCGCGGCAACCTCCAGCCGCCGGGCGCGGCCGATTTCCCCGGACAGACGGTCGCTGACGGTCAGCGTACCGCCGTCGAAACTCAACCATGCCTGACGTTCGAAGCTCAGGCGATCCGGCGCGGGGTCGCTGTCGCCGCGACGGATTTCCTTAAGCGTCAACGTTTCGCCGGGGCGCATCAGATAACTGGGCAGACGCCGCCATTCCATGGGCAGATCGGTCTGCTGCGGATCGACGGAAGCGACGCCTTCGACCGTTGCGCTGCGAATCGACGGATCGGCCTGGAAGACCCAGGCCTCCTCGTCGGCCAACAGCGGCGCCTCGCCCGTCGAGGTGGCTTCCGCATTTTCCGTACTTTCCGTATTTTTTACCGCATCGGCCGGCGGCTCACCCGGCCCGTTCTCTTGTTCGTTTTGTCCGCCGTGTTCGCTTTGCTCATTGTCGCGCTTATCCGCTGTATCAGCCTTGCCAGCAATCTTTTCTTCGCCGCCCTCGCCGGCCAGCGTCAGCGCCTTGACCGCGCCCGGATAGCGCGCGATCAGCGTAATGTCCCAACGGCCCGCGCGCGCCTGCACGCGCAGGCCGCCCGCTTGCGTCAGCGCCGCCGGCAAGGGCGAGCGCAAATCCTGCGGCAACGCGCCGGGCAACAGGATGCGGCCAAGCGTCAGCTCGCGCGCCTTGCCGGAAACATCCAGCCGGATACGCGTTTCGACGGTGACGGGAACCCCGTCGGCCAGTTTGCGATAAACGTGAATCTGCGCTTCGTCGCCCGCTTCGCGTTCGCTGCGGCCTTGCAGGCGGAGCTGGTTGTCCTCGTCGCGCACCGGCCGGGCAACAATCTTGCCATCCACTTCCAGATGCAGCAGCGCCGCACGCGCCGGCAAGGCGAGCGACTCAGGCAACGCCCGCCAGGCAAAACGGCCGCTGAGGCGGTGGCTGCCTTCCTCCAGGCGCACCGAAGGCACGCCGCCGCGGCCGATCACGACCGCCGGCTTGCCGTCAACCTGCACGTCCTGCGGCCAATACCGCGTCTCGCCGGGCAGTTCGACCCAGGTGGGGCGATAGACGCGCCAGTACTGGGCAAAGGCGGCGCCCCGGCTGTCCGCCTTCAGTTCAAGTACGCCTGGCCAGACGCATTGCCGCGGCGCATCCCGGTTGAAGAGATGCGGGCAGGCGGCATCGGGAACCTCATCAAGCGCCCACGGCACCCAGGTTTTGAGCGGTTCGGGCACGGCGGCGCGTGAAAAATCCGAGGTTTCCGCCGACTCCGCCGCCACGGCATACGTACACACGCAGAAACACAGGGAAAAAGCCAGCCGGCATATTTTTTTCGCCCAAACGGTCCAGTCAGTTTTCATAATCGATTCCATCGTAATCAGGCCGTCATGGCCGTATTAATGCGCTAAGCGTATACCGCCTTGCGCGGTGAGGCAAACCTTCCGCGGATGGCTGCATCTATCGTTAAACATCTAAAAAATCGTAACGGCGTTGCGCCGCCGGCCAATCTGCAATAAACCCGCCGTATCGGCGAACTTTCCGCCATCACGGCGTGCCCAGCGCTCATCCTACCGTCCGCCACGATGCATTCCCTCAGTAGCACAGGCTGTTATTGCTACCCATGCGGATGCTGCCAGCCATGATGATGCGCGGCACCCGCACCGGCGCGAGCATTTCGCGCGTATGAATGTCGTAGCGAAAAATCTGCGGCAACTGCTCGTCGATCGTCACCAGCGCGGTCTTGCTGTCCCCCGTCACCCACATATCCACGACCTGCGCCCGAAAGCGGAATAGCTTGCGATCGTCCGGGTCGTCGAACGACTGGAACAGCAACGCCTTGTCGCCGCCCAGCAGCCACGTGCTCTCCAGCCAGCCGCTGCGAATGACGCGGGGCGAAAAATCAACGCGAAAGCGCTGCGGCTTGGCGGCGTCGCGTGTCAGGTCGAAAAGCGCGACATTGCCTTCCACGTCGGCAAAAATCACGCGCTGCGTGTTGGCGTCGATATAGGGGCGGATCATCGGCTCGTTGGTCGTGCCGACGGTGCGCATGGGGCCGGTGGAGCGCAGCGTGTCCGTTTCCGGGAAATAGATCAGCCCTTCCGATCCGTCGTCTACGGTCAGCGCGAGCAGATGGTCTTCCGGGCTGGCGATGCCGATGCCGAAGCCGGCGCGGCTTTTGATGCGACGCGAGAAGTCGATTTCTTTCCACAGCGGTTTTGTTGCCGCTTTTTTTGCCTGCCCGCTTTTTGCATTTTTTACATCTTCGGCGGCATCAAGGTTCCTCGCCGCCTGATCGAAGTGGCGCCGAAAGATGCGCGGGCGCTCCTCGTCGAGAATCCAGAACGTGCGGCTGAACGAGCTGAAGAGCAGAGAATAAAAGGTGTCGAGCACAGTCTGGCGCTGCGGCGAATCGAAACGCCGCGAAAAAATACGGACGGAAAACGACTCATAGTCGATCATGCCGACGCGGTCGCGCAGGCCGACGGCCACCAGCTTCGACTGCGGCACGAAGAAAATCTGGTAGACCGGCGCCGGCAGCCGCAGGAAGCGCCTTTCGCGCGTCGTCAGATTGAAGAAGCAGATGCCGGACACTTCCGGCGAACCGATGGCCATCATGGCATCGTCGCGTGCCATTTCAAAAACCTGCGGGCGGAAGCCTAAATCCAGCGTCTCGATGTAATCGCCGCTGACAATATCGACGATGCTAATGAAATTGGAGAATTTGTCGGCGACAAAAGCGTAGCGGGTCGGCGACTCGTTCAACGCCACCTGTCCGGGTTTGAGCTTGACGCTGTCGATATCCGCCCAGCCCGGCACGCCAAATGCGCGCGCACCGGGCAGCGCCAGCAGCGCGCCGGTCGCTGATAAAAGAAATTTCCGCCGCTTCATTTTCATCCTTTCAACCACAACGCTTACGCACGCCTGCAATCAGGCTGCCCGGTACCCCTTATGGGGTGGGCATCTCAGCGGGGGTGCCCGCAGCCCCTTATGGAGCGGGCATCTCCGGGCAGGTCCTCTGAAATGCCCTGTTTACAAGGGCTTCCGGGCACCCCTTCGCAAACCCGCACCCGTCAGGCCAGCGAACGCCGCTTAATGTCTTAATGTTTATGCCCGTGGTCATGATTATGGTCATGCGCCGGGGCAGCATCGATGCCGGCGTCTTTCATGACCTCGCGCACGGACTTCACCACCGCCTGGCAATGGGCCTGGGTGTTGTCGCTGAAATAAACGGTCATCGTATGCGTACTGCCGATGGCAGGATTTTGGGCGATGTCAAAGAGCATGACGTGGTCGCCTCCCTTCCTGAACCGGCGCTCGCCTTCGCTCAGCTTCAGGTCGGTCATGCGGGCCATTTCCATCACGCCGTCCTTCATCTTCATGCTATGCAGCTCGATACGCGGGCTGACGCTGGGCATTTCAACACGCACCAGTTCCACCGGCGCGCCGTGATGGACGAAGCGGACGAACGCGCCGGTCATATTTTTGCCCGGCAGCACTTCCTGAATGACGCAATCCTTCAGCTCGGTATGCGCCGCAATGGCGGGTTCAGCGGCATGCGCCAGCATGGCCGTTTGTGCGCAAGCGGCAGCCAACAGGGCGGCTTTTAGTATCTTCAGTGTCATCGTTTCTCCTTTCTTTCGTGGACTCCAGTTAAGAACGCCATTCATAAATTCTTCCGTTTCTCCGGACGGACAAAAATTGATGCGGAGGGTTTGCACCGCCGAAACGGACATACGGCCAAGCTCGCGATGGAACCGGCACGGGCGCAAGCACGGTCGGCTCATGATTCAGCCGTGCAGCTTAACGCGCTGCGGCCCGGCAACGCGCAAAGTCGGCGATACTTTCCGTCTTCTCCAGAATGCCGTTGCGGCTAGCAATCTGCCGGCCATCGACGAACAGGGCGGTAAACGGCAGGCCAACCGCGCCCAGGCGCGCCAGCAGGCCGGCATCATTGCTGCCGGTTTGAGGCAACGCCCGGATATTCATTTTGCTAAACAGTGCGGCAATATCAGCCGGCTTATCGCCCAGATTGAGCGTCTGCACGGAAATGTCTTTGTGCGCGGCTGCCAGCTTGTCCAGCGCCGGCAACTCGATCCGGCAAGGCGCGCACCAGGCCGCCCAGACGTTGAGCAGTACGAGCGTGCCGCCCTGTTTTTCCGCTTCCGCGCCCGTTTTCATCTCCGGCAGAATGTCGCTCAACGCCGTATTCGATTTCGCCGCGGAGAAGCCCGCGGGCAAGGGGCAGGCCGCAGCCGCCGGCCGCGCCGTCTGGGCATTCTGGGCAGCTTGTGCGGGTCGATCCCGCGGCACGGAAGCTGCCGCCGCGTTTTTTGCCGATGCCCCCGGCGCGCCACCATCCGCAGCGCTTTTTCCGGTTTGGCCGCCCGGTTCGCCCAGAACTTTATCGAGCGCTTTCGTCAGCTCAGCGGGACCAATCTGGTAGTCATAGATGTCGATCAGTTTGCGCTCGGGCGAAATCAGGTAAATGAAGCCGCTGTGATAGACGTTGTAGTCTGTTCCCGGCGTCGGCTTATCGACCTTCTTGCCGTTCAGCCGGTAGCCGAACGTTGCGCCGAGCTGATCGGTCAGCGCGCGCAGATTCTCCATCTCGCCGCTCAGGCCCTCGATACGTTCATGGAAATGGTGGGTATAAATCTTGAGATACTTCATATCGTCACTGACCGGATCGATGGTGACGAAGAGCGGCTGAATGGCGTCCGGATTCTTGATAGCGCGCATCACTTCGCTGTATTCGTACAGCGTCGTCGGGCAGATGTCCGGACAGTTGGTGTAGCCGATCGCCAGCAGCAGGTATTTACCCGGGTAGCTCTCCTGCGTGACGCGCCCTTTTTCGCCAATCAGGTCGAAATGGAGCGGCATTCCGCGCGCCGCACTGGCGGCGAAAAGGTTGGGGGACAGGAAAAACAGAAAAAACAGGCACAACAGCCGCCGGAAACCGGAAAGCGACAAACGCCCGGATAAATACTTGGACATATTCGACTCCTTGCCAGATTCAAAGACCGCCGGAAGGCCGGAATACGCGGAATACCGCCGATAAACCCGGATTCCTGCCGCGCCGGCTTCCTCTTGCCGTATGTGCGCTACATTTCTACATCTCGCTCGACATTTTCCCTGTCTCGCCGCCCGGCCGCCCGCATCCAACGGCCATGCCCGAGGCGCGAACGGCAAAACAACGGAAAAACGGGCGCGCCCTTACTCCTTGAATGCGCGCGGCTCGAAGAGCTGCTCCATCAGATCGTTGTTCCACTTGCCGTCGACCTTGACCTGCGCCGCAGCGCCAAGATTGAACGCTTCGATCAGGTTATGGGTGAGGTAGGCATAAACGCCCGGCTGCTTGAAAGTGTACATCGCCGCGCCGGCGGAACCGGCGGCGATCGTCCAGGTTTCCAGATTGTGCGCCGGTTTATCGGCCAGATTGCCGCGTTCCCACACGTACTCGCCGTGGCCGCCGATCAGGTGCGGATACGAGGGACGATTCGCCTGCGAGTGGTAGAACATGACGGTTTCGCCCACTTTGGCCGTCAGCGCCTTCTCGCCCGTGTAGGCGTCCTTGCGGTCGCCAAAGACGACATGCGTGGGAATCAGTTTTTCCATCACCACCAAGTCGTCTTCCATGGCTTCGCCGGGGCTGGCGTAGCGCTTGTATTTGCCGTTCGCATCCTTCGGCAGGTAGAAATCCTGCTCGCCGATGTAGTACGCCCTGTCGTAGCGGATTTTTTTGCCGTTTTTATCCTTCAGTCCGCCTTTGGGCAGCACGGCGATGGCGCCGTTCATGCCATGCGTCACATGCCAAGGGATCATCAGACTGCCCGGCGCGCAGTGGTAGATGAAAACACCGGGCTTGATCGCCTTCCAGCGCACCGTGACTTCCTGCCCCGGCTGCACGTAGGTCAGGTCGCCCGCGCCCAGCGCGCCGGTCGAAGCGTGGAAGTCGATGTTGTGAACCAGTTGGTTTTTCGACGGATTCTTCAGCGTCAGTTCGACGTAATCACCTTCGTGCACGATAATCATCGGGCCGGGCACGGAACCGTTGAAGGTAAACGCCCACATGAAGACGCCCGGTTCGACCTCGATCTCTTTTTCCTCGATGGTCATTTCCACCTGCACGAGGCGCGGCGCGGCCGGCGATTCCTGACTGTGCTCGGGCACGTTCGGCGGAGCGACGAGCTTCTGCCTGACGCGCGGGAGCTTGGCAATGTTCGCCGGCGCCTTGATCACCTCGTAACCGGGCAGCCCGCCGGTATGCGCAAATTCAGCGTCAGGCGCAACGGCCGCCTTGGTGGACGTGGTCGAAGTGGCGGAACTGGTGGAACTCCCGGAACCGCCGGCATCCGAGCCGGATTCGGCGGCGCGTGCAAGCGGCGCACCGGCAAAGCAAAGGCAAAGAGCGGTGCATGGCAGTATTCGGCGAAAAACGGCGATGTTCATGATGGATTCCTTTCGTGAGGCAGTACGCAACGCAAAAAACGCAACCCTCAACGCAACCCTTTTTCAGCGTCGGCAAGGTTTGCCCCGGAACGGTGTATTTCCGGGCACAGATAGATACGAGGGCGGGCCGGCAACGGTTTTACGGCTTCATACCGGCTTCCCTATCAGATTGATCAATGCTTCTCGATGCCGGGCGCCGAACGGCGGCATCGACCGGCTACAGCGACTGCCCGCAAACCCGCGTCCTTTGGGCGTTTCCGGCCAGGCAGCGCTGGAACCCGCGCCAATCGGGCGTTTGCGGGCAGGCACCCCGGCAGCCCTTAGCGTCGAATATCTAAAAATCGTCACGGTGTTGCGCCGCCTTGCCGTACGCCTTGTACTGTCTGCGGCGGCGCGCCCTGTGACGCTTTTCCTTGTCACGCTTTTTTATCTATTCAACTCAACGATATTCCACGCAGTTCCCTCCACGCAGGTCTCCGGCCGGCGCTCCCTCACCGCCGGCATCTGCCGATACAAATGCCGGTACGAATCTACCAGTAAGTGCGGCAGCGGGCGGCAGTGGCTGGACGTCCGTGGCAACCCGTTGCAGCGGCCGGCCGCAAGCCCGCGTCTTTTGGGCATTTCCGGCCAGGCAGCGCTGGAGCCCGCGTCAATCGGGCATTTGCCGGCAGGCACCCCGGAAGCCCTTATTCTACGCGGGTCTCCGGCCTGCCCGTCGGGAGAAGCCCATTTTACGCGGGCTGGCGCTGAGGGGCCGCGCGGCGGGCTGCCGCCCGTTCCGGCTTATTTACCGAACGGGTACTCGACCGCCAGGCGAATCTCGTTGGTATCCAGCTCGGCCTGCGCGTCGTTGGCGCGATGGACGTTGTAACGCACCAGCATCGCCAGCCCCTTGGCCGCTCCCGATTGCACGGTGTAGCGGAACCAGATATCGCGTTCCCAGTGTTTGCCGTCCTTGCCGTAACCCAGCCAGCGATAGCCGCTGTTCCGCGGCATCCGCGTGCCGTCGATGTCCGAGCCGCGTATATACGCCACGCCCAGGCTCGACCCCGGCAGGCTGAAGGCCTTGCCGTCCAGCTCGTAGCGCAGTTGCCAGGACTGTTCGTGCGGCGCGTTGAAGTCGGCAAGCTGCGAGGAATTACCCAGCCAAAGAGCGCCGCGCGTGACGTAATCGAAAGGCGTATCGCTGGCTACCTTCTGGTAACCCAGGCCGACCTTATGCACGCCCGTCTGGTAGGACGCCAGAATGCTGCCGGTGGTATTGCGGATATCGCCGGCGTAGGCCTTGCCCGTATCTCGGCTGACGTAGAGGTGCGAATCGAAAGAGAGTTTCGACTTGTCGGCCAGCGTCATGCTGTAGAACGCACCGAGATAACCGGTCACCCAGGTATCGGCCAGGCGGCCGGCAAAGGCGCTGAGCGATAACCCCGGCACGCCCGTCCAGGTCAGCCCGGCCAGATCGAAGTGATCACCGCGCCGGAAAGCCGGATTCAGGTAGTTGACGGTCAGGGCGTGGTTGGTATTGCGCGAGTTGCGGTCCGTCGAACCGGTGAAATGCCCGGCATGGAAGGTCAGCGTGCTGAACTCCTTGCTGTTGAGGTAGAGGCCGCGCATCGATTCCGGCAGCAGACGCGAATCCGATGAACTGAAGATCGGCGTTTTGATGCGCTGCTCGCCAAAGCGGAGCATGGTTTTCGAGATCTTCGCCTTGATCGCGACGCCGCCGCGGAGCAGGTTGTCCTGGGCATAACCGTTTTTATCGACTGGCAGCATGCGAATCTTGCCGACCCGGTAATCGTCGCCCATCAGGTTCAGCCCGCCGTACAGGAAGGCATCGACGCCAAAGCCGACCGGCCCGCGCGTGTAGCCCGTCTCCAGGTTGCCCATCACGCCCAGGCCCCATTCCTCGGCGTAATCGCTGCGCCGGGCGCGCGGCAGATAGGCGTTGCGGCCGCCGTTGCTCTTGGCGCCGTTCAGGTAATCGCGGCGGTAATACACGCTGCGCGTCAGGATATTCCAGTGCGCATCGTCGATGACCGGCGAGAAAAATGAGCCCGACGATGAGCTCGACGTTTCCCCGGCAGGCGCGGCGGCTTTTTCCTGCGCACCGGCCAGCGGCGCGCAGCACAGCAGCATGCCGCACGCCGCGCCCAGGCGGGCCAGATGATGGTGTTTGAACTGCATGATTTTCACTCCCCAGCGTGGTATGTGTTTTGATGTTCCGCAAAGGAACGGATCAAATAGTTACTTTGCCCCCGCCGCTTTTGCGCGCGCGATGATGTCCTTGAAGCGTTTTTGCGAGATCGGCGGCACGTCCGAACTGATCTTCAGATCGTCCAGGCTCGCCTCATCGCCCACTTGCAGGATCATGACGCTGCCCATCGAGAAATGCGGAATGCACTTGATGCCGTACAGCCCCTTCTCGGTGAACTCGACGGTAATCCCCTGGTTGATCTTGGTTCTGAACGGCTTGGCGCCCGCCGGCATCATGGCTTCGATGGATGCGGGCGCATGCCCCGTCGTCACGAGTTTGAAGGTGACTTTATCGCCCGGCTTGATTTTCAGAAACTCGGGTTCAAAAGGATACGGCCCCGTTTCGTTACGGTTGAGCAGCTTCACCTCATAGGTTTCCGCCCACGCCGGCATTGACGGCAGGGCCGAAATAACAAGCGCCATCAGCAGGCTTGCCGGTTTCCAGAATTTCATTACGCTCTCCTTGTCTTCAGATAAAACAAAACACTCTGCACGTATAACGCCCTGAATACCGCTTTATAAGGGCATGAAACGCAACACGCGCGCCTGGTCCGCCGGATCGGTCAGCTCGCTGACATCGACCTCGAACACTTCCCGCACCAATTCAGGCTCCAGCACTTTCTCCGGTACATCGATGCGCACCAGACGCCCCTTGTACATGACAGCCAGCCGGTCACACATCAGCGCATGATTGAGATCGTGAATGGCCACGGCGATGGACATGCTTTCCGACAGGCTGCGGATCAAATGCATCAGCGACAGCTGGTGGTGGATGTCGAGGTGGTTGGTCGGTTCGTCAAGCAACAGGATGCTCGGCTGCTGCGCCAACGAGCGGGCAATGTGCGTGCGCTGGCGCTCACCGCCCGACAGGGTGCTCCAGTACTGCTCGCGCTTTTCCTCCATGCCGACCAGCGCCAGCGCTTTGGAGACAATCTCATCATCACGCTGCGACCAGGTTTGCAGGGCGCTCAGCCAGGGAGTGCGCCCCAGCTCGACGGCATCCTGCACCGTGATCGCATCGACCGTGTCGGCCATTTGCGAAACCAGCGCCAGCCGGCGCGCGACCATGCGCCGGGGAATGGCATGCATCGGCTGACCTTCGAGAAAGACCTCGCCCGCGCTCGGCGCATTGACGCCGGCCAGCAGACGCAGGAAGCTGGATTTGCCCGAACCGTTGGGGCCGATCAGCCCCAGCATTTCCCCAGCGTGCAAGCGCAGGCTCACGTCCTGCACCAGCCTTGCACTGCGCACGCGCCAGCTGACATTGCGCGCTTCCAGCACGACCTGCCGTGCACTCAGCGCTTCGGAAGATTTCACTTGCTCCTTCGTCATGACCGCCGCCCGCTTCTTTTCAGGAGAATCACCGCAAATACCGGCGCGCCAACCAGGGCGGTAATGACGCCGATCGGCAGCACCTGGCCCATGATGAGAATGCGTGAGGCCACATCGGACGCGATCAGGAAAATCGCCCCCAGCACCATACTGGCCGGAATAAGCACCTGATGGCGCACGCCGACAATCATGCGCGCCGTATGCGGAATGACCAGCCCGACAAAACCGATGGCGCCGACCATGGAAACCATCACCGAAGTCATCATCGCTGCCACCAGCAGCAGGGTGATCTGCACGCGCCGCACGGGAATCCCCAGCGAGGCAGCCGATTCCGTGCCAAAAATGAAAGCGTCCAGCGCCCGCGCCAGCACCAGGCAGATAGCCCCGCCCACAATGATGGTCGGAAAGGCGACCGACACGTCCGACCAGCGCGCGCCGCCCAGGCTGCCGAGCAGCCAGAACATGATGCCGCGCGCCTGCTCGGCGCTGCCGGATTTGGTAATGATCAGCGAAGTCAGCGCGTTGAATAGCTGCGAGCCGGCGATCCCCGCCAGCACGATCTGTCCGCCGTTGCGCAGCCCGTCGCCACCGGCCGCATGCGCCAGCAGCGCCACCAGTGCAAAGGCGAAGACGGCACCGAAGAACGCCCCGACGGTCATTGAAATGGCGCCACCGCCGACGCCGACAATGGTCACCAGCACCGCGCCTGTAGAGGCGCCGGCGGAAATGCCCAGCAGATAAGGTTCGGCCAGCGCGTTGCGCAGCAGCGATTGCAGAATGACGCCGGACACGGCCAGCCCAGCGCCGCAGCAGGCCGACACCAAAGCGCGCGTCAACCGGTAATTCCAGACGATGCCGTCATCGAGCGGATCGACCGGAAATGTCGTATTGAACAGATGATTGCTCAACACCTCATAAACCACCTTGGGCGGAATCGACGTCTCGCCGACGGCGATCCCGAAAATGATGGCGACGACAATCGCCGCCAGCGACAGGACGGCAACCAGCAGCTTGAACCACAGTTGCTGGCGAAATCTTTTATTAAAGCTATTCATGAACTTCCTGAATGCACCGGACGGGCACGCTGCAGGCAGCGCCCCCCATCCGGCATTTTTATCGCACAAGACTGTGCTTACTGGCTGCGCTTACTTCTTGGCGCCCTTGACCTTGAGCGCGCCTTCAGCCATCTGCTCCAGCCCGTCAGCCATGCGGATCGAGCCTTGCGTCGCATCGGCATCGACGATGACGATACGGTTGTTCTTGACGGCGTCCATCTGCTTGGTCACCGGGTCTTTCTTGAGGAACTCAAGCTTCTTCTGGTAATCGTCGGCGGGGAAGCGGCGGCGATCCATGCGGCAGATGATCAACACGGTGGGGTTGGCCTTGGCGATGGTTTCCCAACCCACGGTCGGCCATTCTTCATCGGAAGTCACCACGTTGCGCATGCCGAGCGCTTTCATCATGTAGCCCGCCACGCCGGAGCGGCCGGCCATATAGGGGTCGGATTCCATATCAGCACTGGAGAACCACATCGCGGCGGACAGATCCTTGATCTTGGCGGCGCGCACCTTTTCTTCCGCCTTGGCCGCACGCGCACGAATTTCCTTGATCAGGGCGTCGCCTTTGGCCTCGACATTGAAGATTTCGGCCAGTTGCTTGATGCTCTTGTACAGCGATTCCACATCGTAGGCTCTCGTGCGCATCCCGTCGGCGCCGGTCAGGTTGTCCTTGCCTTCGCAGTCGGAAGGCATCGCGTAGGTCATGATACCGAGCTTGTGGAACTGTTCGCGCGTGCCGACCACGCCTTCCTTGCCGACCATCCATTCAAACTGCGAAACAACGAGATTCGGGCGCTTGCCGATAACCGATTCATAGCTCGGCGCATTGTCGGCCAGACGCGGCACCTTGCTGTTGATTTCCTTGAACTGCGGCAGGATGTCGTGGAACCAGAGCGAGGTGCCGACCACCTTGTCGCCCAAGCCCAGGGCGTAAAGCATTTCCGTGCCGGCCTGACCGATGGTCACGACTGAGGCGGGCGCCTTGTCGAAGGTCAGGGTTTGACCGCAGTTTTCGAGTTTCAGGGGGTAGGTCGTGGCCTGAGCGGAAAAACTCAGTGCAGCCAGCGCCAGCGCGGGAATGATTCGTTGAAAACGCATGATTTCTCTCCATGATTGAAATTTTCTTGTGCCGGAAAGAAACCTGAACCCGAACCCACGCGCCCCGCCCCATTGACCTGATAGCCAGCGGCATGGACGACTGAGAATTCACGAGAGCGTTCCTTCCCGAACACTCGACCAGCAATGAACCGGCATAAACAACACACACAACACCAGTCCAGCCTTGGCAGGTGTCCTGACTCACGATTCATCGCCGGACTCTTGCCTTCCCGGACGCATAAAACATCCAGTGGCTTTTGTCGAGCCGACTCCTCGTCTACAGTTACGGGGGCAGTTCCTTTTACGCGACGACCGCGCCGAATAGTCAATGAACCTGTGGTTCACAGGTACATCATCACTGCGTGATTTCGCGCCTGGATTCCCTTGCGCATGCCGTCAATCCCTCAGATAAGACGGAAGACGGCGCGTTTCCCTTTCGGGGCCAAGGCTGGGTGCAGCATATATAAAAATAATTCTCAGGGCAAGCCATTTCTAGCAGGAGGGACGCAGAGGGAAAATAACTGAAAATAAATGAGACAACTATCGGTTTTATCAGCCAAATCCGCAGACGATGTACGGCATGCCCCAGCGCCGATGAAGACAAGCCCCAATAGAAGCCTTGTGCATCGCCGGCGCCGCCGGCTCACCGGGCAGCGATTTGTCGAGGCGGCAAACGGCAGACATCAAACGGCGGGCGGTTTCCAGAAACGGCCGGCAAAACCGGCGGCGGCCAGCGCCGGCCACAGCGCCGCCACGCCCCAGGCCAGCGCATAACGACCGGCATGCCCGATATCCCCGCCGCCCGCTGCCACGGCCAGCTTGATCCCCGCGCCTGAAGCCCCCGCCAGATCGAACATCCGCCCAAGCAGGACATTGCCGAGCAGCACGGCGCAGCCGCCGGCCGAAGCCAGCGCGCCGTAATACGCCGGCAATGCGCCCTGCCCCGCGTAACCGGGAACCAGCGACATCGCCGTCGGCACGGCGAGCATCTGCCCCAGGGTGAGCAGAATCACCATCGCCGTGATGGGCGCAAAGCGCAGCCAGCCTGCATCTGCGGGATTGAATGGCGGCGATAGCGCCGCCAGGGCAACGCACGCAAACGCCACGGCAAACAGCGAAAAACCGGCGACGAGCGGCAATCTGGGCGGCTGCTTGCGGCACCAGCCGGCCAGCGGCATCTGCATGACGATGACCATGACCGAGGCCAGCATGAACAGCCCGGCCATTTCGCGCGCACCGCCGCCGACCCGCTCCAATTCAAGCGGCAGGCCAAAATACATTTGGTTATAGCTGAACAGATAGGCGCTGTAGCAAAGGATAAAGCGCAGGAACGGCGCGTTGCCCATGACCCCGCGCCAGCCCACCGGGCGCTCCGGCAGCGCCATGTTGGCCGGAATGGAACGGTAGAGAACCCCCATCATGATCAGGAAAAGCATGGCGCAGGCCAGCGCCATGACACGAAAACCAAAGCCGCTCAAGGCACTGCCGAGCAAGGGGCCAGCCACCGCGCCGACTTCGCCGCAGACGGCAAAAAGCGCAAAGATGCCATGCTGGCGCAGCGCCGCCGGCGTTTGCCGCTCCGCCTCAGCGGCCAGCGCTTCCAGACAGGGCGAGAACATCGCGCCGCCCGCCCCGGTGAGGCACGCGCCGAGCAGCATCCCGCTAAAAGAAGCGGAAAACGCGAACGCCGCATAACCACAGAAGCGCACCGCACACCCCGCCAGCAGCAGCCAGCGGCTGCCGAGGCGTTCGGCCAGCAGACCACCGATAAAAAATAATCCCTGCTGGCAAAAAGTGCGCACCCCCAGCACCACGCCGATCAGCTGGCTCGACAGCGCCAGATCGTCGGCCATGTGCACGGCAAGAAACGGCACGACGGCATAAAAACCGATATTGAAAACGAGCTGCGTCGCCAGAATGACCCGCCGTGACAACGAGGCGCCGCTTGCGCCATCACTTGCGCCCGCGGCAGTTTCGGATGATTTAACGCGTTCGCCGCTCATGATGCCGGCTCCCGGGCCGCCTGCGCCGCGGCCATGAATATCCGCATGCCGCCATCGCCGCACTGCTCGCCCGCACACACGCAGCCTGCCGGAAGCCCGCGCCGGACGGGCATCTCTGCGGCATCGCCCGCACAGGCATGGGCGCGGCACAAACCGCCGGAATATTCCCTCGCCGCACCCGCCGTCCTCACGGTTTTCACGCAGCCCATTGGCAGCGTGATGCCGCGCGCATCGACATAAATGGGTTTCATGGGCGCAGCATTGTGAACCTTTGCCCGCCGCCCGACAAGCCGTTAACTCGCCGCCGCGCAGCCCCTCCGCCGGCGCCCATGTGAATAAGGCATTTCCGGGTAAGCGCCTCTGAAACCCGCGTGGATAAAGGGCTTACGGGCAGGATGCCCGGAGATGCCCTGTTTATAAGGGGTTCAGGGCATCCCCCTCGGAAATGCCCTAAATACAAGGACTAGCGGGCAGGCGCCTTGAGACACTGTAAATATAGGAATTGCCAAAGCCTGCGCGCTGACTTCCACCCACGGAACTCCTCTTGATGCCGTTGCGCTGTGCGGCAGCGCACCCCGCTGACTTTCTTTGCCTCGCCAAAGAAAGTCAGCAAAGAA